>CAYWPQ010000001.1:0-54824 GCA_964460315.1 uncultured Bordetella sp.
ACGTTCTGACCAATCTCGAAAGCTGTTTCGTCCGTCAGCGAGATTCGACCCTTGCGCATGTCAGACATCAGGTTCTCGATGCCTGAACGAAGGCTCTCACCCTGGGACTGAACAAGCTTTTGCTGAGCCTCGGGATTCGTTGCAAAAAAATTGGTGGGCGATGTCGCGTCGATCCACTGCTGGGTCATGAACTTCAAACGCGCCAGGGTTTTGGGGTCGGTCTGAACGGCGTCGGTCATGGCGTTCAGCGTTTTTGCATTCAAAACATACAAAGCCGCAAGCCCAGCGAAATAGGAATCAAGCCAGGTGGGATTGTTAAAACGACGGTCCTCGGCGGCCAAAGCCAGCATGTCGGGCTTGGACACCATCAGCCGGCCAAGGTCTTCAAGGTACTGCTTTTGAATCGCCTGGACTTTTTCAGGGACAAGCTGCATGGGGGGCACGGCGGGGTTGGCGCTGCTGGGTGCTGGCACCATGGAAGTCGCTGGGGCTGACGCACTGGGCATGGGGGACGAATTCGAGGATCCGGCACCGATGGACTGCTGTGTTTCGATTCCTCTGCGACGAATTCTCTTCGGCCGAATCCTTGGTTTTGGAGTCAGCCGGCCTGGGCGGCCTTGCACCATCGTAATACCCTCTTTCGCAGAATGCTTCTATAAGTCATTCTGCATAGGCTTGGTGCAGGGTGTCAACTCGGGGTTTCGAGCCCAATGGCCGACGCCATGCGGCCGCAGACCGAATCGCGTCGATACGAAAAGTACCTTTCAGGGCTCTGAAGAACGCATTCCTGATCCCTCGCTAAATGAATCCTGGGTAAACAATTGAGGCTTTCGGCCCACTGGCTAATTCTGAGGTGTGCGAGCCTCTGAAGATCAGCGAACCACTTCAGTTCCCCACCCACGGAAGGGGCCCGCTTAAATGCGGCGGCGGGGTCTAGTCTGGGCGCAATATCTCCCGAAGCAATGCCCCGTGTCGAATCACGATGTAACGCTGGCGATAAAAATGCGCGGCGAACCTCGTCACCCACCTCAAATGAATCGGGCCCAATGCAGGGGCCCATCCAGATCCACCAGTGTTCCTGGCCTCGATCTATCCCGTGAGGGCTCTCTTCGAGCATGGCATTCAGAGTTGCTTCGATCACCCCCGCCGCAAGGCCGCGCCAACCTGCATGAATCGCCGCGAACTGACCGGTCGAAGGCCTTGCCACGAGCATCGGCAGGCAGTCAGCGGTCATCACGACAGAGGCCCCGCTGCCCAGGCCCTGCCGCCCCATGGAGGCATCCGCCCTCGCCCCATGGACCGGCGCCAAGGCTTGCGAAAGGTGAAGCACCTCGGTGCCATGCACCTGGGTGAGCCAAGCCAGCGGAGCTGAAAAAAATTGCTGAAGCGTTTTTCGATTCTCGGCCACGTGTTCTGGTTCATCGCCCACGTGATCGCCAAAATTCAAAGACGAATATGCGCCACTGGAGCTTCCACCTTCCCTGCGGGTCTGGACAGCAAGAAACCCTTGAGGGAAAAAGCCATCGATTCGATCAATTCCCGGCGCAAGCTCGGTCTTACGAAATTCAGCCTCAAGAATCATTGGGTACCTCAACCGCTCGCTCTGAGATTCCTGCCAGACCCAAAACGGACATGAACGCTGGTGGTGGATTCATCGACCAGCTCACGATCTGGTTGCTCACCGGATGTCGCAGGCTTAATCGCTGAGCGTGAAGCGCCTGACCGGGAAGCATCTCTTGAATTCGTTTGGCACCCTCTTGGATTCGGGAGGCATGCGGTGCATGGCGGGTGTAGGTCTGATCACCCACCAGCGGGTGTTGAATGTGCTCGAGGTGCACACGAATCTGATGGGTCCGGCCGGTTTCAAGCCGACAGCGAAGCAAGGTTACGGGCATGCCGAAGAGTTCACCGGTTGCAAGAGGCTTGACATGGGTGATGGCGTGCTTTCCCTTGCCCTCGGGCAGGACCGCCATGCGCTGACGGTCTTTGGGGTCACGCCCCATAAAGGTGTCCAGCGTCTGCGCGAAAACGATTCCCCAAACTAGGGCCAGATACTGCCGTGACACGCTTCGTTCTTGCAGCTGGGCCACCAGACTCACCTGGGCCGGGATGGTCTTGGCCACCACCATCAATCCAGTGGTGTCGCGGTCCAGTCGATGCACGAGCCCAGACCGCGGTACCTGGCCAATTCCTGGGCAGTGGGCCATCAAGCCGTTGACCAGCGTTCCCGAGGCATGTCCTGCTGCTGGATGAACCACCAGACCCGCGGGCTTATTCACCACCAGAATCGACTCATCCTCGGCCACCAGATCAAGATCCATGGGCTCAGCCATCCAGTCATTGGCTGGGGTGGGCTCCGGTGGTGTGACCACCATCCGCTGGCCCGGACGAATGGTTTGACTCGACTTGATCGTCTGGCCGTCAATGGTGACGAGTCCATCCGCAATCCAGCGCTGTAAAAGAGAGCGCGAAAGATCAGGGAACTGGCCACAAAGAAAGCGGTCTGCTCGCTCAGGGGCCCCGTTATAATCCCAAGACCATTCCTCTAAGCCTTCTGGATCCTCATGATCGTTGCCTTTCATCGCTTGACTCGACGTCTTTCTCTCATGTTCATGATGGCCTTCTCGGTGGCTCTTCCCGTGGCACTCACGGGCTGTGCGGCCGACCCCTTGTCTCAAGATCCTACCTTGGCCTGGAGCGCAGACCGATTGTACGCAGAGGCCAAGGACGAACTTGACGCCGGCAACTGGACGGCCGGCATTCAGCTTCTTGAAAAGCTTGAGTCCCGCTACCCCTTTGGACGCTTCGCCCAGCAGGCCCAGATCGACACCGCCTATGCGCGCTGGAAGGAAGGCGAAAACGCCCTGGCCTTGGCAGCCATCGACCGGTTTCTAAAGCTCTACCCCAACCATGAGGCGGTGGACTACGTTCTCTACCTGAAGGGGCTCATTAACTTCAACGATCGATCAAGCCTTTTCACCGCGATTACCGGAGAAGACCTTGCCGAGCGGGACCCAAGGGCCGCACGCGAGGCCTTCGACAGCTTTAAAGAACTGGTCACTCGCTTTCCCAACAGCAAATACGCCCAAGACTCGGCCGATCGACTCGGCTATCTGGTGAACATGTTGGCGGCCAATGACGTCCACGTGGCCCGTTTTTATCTGCGTCGAGGCGCTGTGCTGGCCGCCGTGAATCGAGCCCAGGCCGTGGTGAAGCAGTACCAGGATTCCCCCGCTGTGGAAGAGGCCCTTGCCATCATGATGGTGGGTTACCGACAGCTTGGCCTGGCCGACCTCAGCAGTGACGCGCAACGCGTGCTGACCTCAAGCTTCCCGGAAAGTATTTACCTGAAGCGTGGCTATGACCCCACCATCCGGGGCGGAGCGCCCAAGCCCAAGACCTCGTTCTGGTCAAAGATTTTTTAACCAGTCAATCGCCTCAGCGACGGATCGGGTTCTTCGGAAGCCCGGCAGGCTTCGGATAATTCGACGGCCATAGGCTGTTTCGGCAAGACGCCGGTCACCAATCACCACAAGGCCGCGGTCCGACTCGGATCGAATTAGGCGTCCCACACCCTGTTTTAAAAGAATTCCAGCCTCGGGTAGCTGAATGCTTGAAAAAGGGTCTCGCCCCTGCCGGGCCAGCCAGCGCGACCGTGCCTCGAGGATAGGATCATCCGGCGGCGCAAAGGGAAGCTTGTCAATCATCACCATGGTGAGTGCGCGTCCCGGAACATCCACGCCTTCCCAAAAGCTATGGCTTCCAACCAAGATGGCGCGACCATGCTCACGGAAGCGATCAATCAGCTGATGCCTTGGCGCCTCCCCCTGAATTAACACCAGCCGATCCGTGTGGGTCTGGGCCCAGCGGGTGACCCAGTCCCGGGCATGACCCACTGAACGATGGGATGTGCAGAGCATGAAAATGCCGCCGTCAACAGCGGCGAAAAGATCCTGCATGCTGGACTGGCTCATGAGGTCCGCAATCAGGCTGGGTGATTTAGGGTCCGGCGCACCATCCGGAACAAGCAAAAGCCCCTGGTTTTGAAAATCAAACGGGCTTTCGGCAATCAGTGTGGGTGCCTCGTGCAGGCCAAGGCGATCGGCAAAATGATGAAATGAACCCGCGATGGCGAGCGTCGCGGACACCAGTGTCCATGATCGCCGATGCTTTTCTATTTCTTGAAGAAATTTCTCTTGAATGTCGTACGGAGTCACGTTCAGCGTGACCGAATACCGCGAACTCTCGATCCATCGAACCACAGGAGCGCCGTCGTCGTCCTCACAGAAATCACCAATGCGCGCGATTAGATCCTGGCTAAAAGCTTCCAACTGAGCAATCTCCACATGACGCTCGGCATTGATGGCCAGCACCTGATGAATAGCGATTAAAGCGTCGGTCGCCGCATCAAGACGCTCGCGCCACTGATCGCGGGTGGCCGTTGGGAGCGCATCCCAGCCGATGCGCCTTGCCGTCGCCAGGCCGTCTGCCGCGGATGCTGTCGCAGAGATGGAAGGCATCAGAAGACGAAGGTCCGACGCGGCCTTCTCGACGGCCGCGCAGAGATCGGGCCATGAGGCGGCATCGCGGGCGTGTTGCAACCCCACCGCAAGAGCGTCACGTGCCAGATGATTGAGCAGCTGGGTGGACATGGACTGACCAAAAAACTGGGTGGCAATTTCCGGTAAAGCGTGAGCCTCATCAATGACGATGTCATCCACCGTCGGCAGTAGTTCGCCGAAACCCTCGTCACGCAGAGCCATGTCGGCGCAGAGAAGATGATGGTTCACCACCACGATATCGGCTTCAGCTGCACGTTTTCTGGCGGCCATCAGAAAGCAGTCATTCAGCTTGGGGCAGTCCTGGCCCAGACAGTTCTCTCGGGTGGAGGTGGCCTGCGCCCATACCGAGGCATTTTCCGGAACCGCTGAACACTCCGACACATCACCCGTTCGAGTGACCGAGGAAAAACGAACAATCTCCTGAAAGGCATGCACATCTTCCCGGCGATGGAACCGTCCATCATCCTGATGCATTTCCATTCGATGCAGGCAGAGATAGTTACTTCGACCTTTTAAAATGGCAATCTCGGCCGACACCCCCAGGGCGGCTTTCACCCGGGGCAGATCACGTTGATAGAGCTGATCTTGAAGATGCCGTGTCGCGGTGGAGACCAGAGACTTTCCCTGGGTCTTTAGCAAAGGAACCAGATAGGCAAAGGTCTTCCCCACTCCCGTGCCGGCCTCGGCGATCAAGACACCGCGGGATTCAATGTTGGCCTCAATGGCCTGGGCCAGTTTCAGCTGGCCTTCACGGAATCGATACTGGGGTGCGGCCTGAGACAGCGGACCGTCAGGGCCAAAGACCTGCTCAAGCGGGGACATCAGGCGTGAGCTGAATTTGAATCTGGGTCATCTGGTCTTTGAGCTGGAGTTTTCTTTTCTTCAGACGGCGAATCTGGAGCTCGTCACGAGTGCCCGAGGCTTCAAGCTGCTCGATCAAGTGATCGAGCTCACGATGCTCGGACTCAAGCTCAAGCAGACGCATCTGAAGGGTTCGTACATCGGACAGAAAAGGCATGGCAGGTCAGTTCGGCCTGGCGACAAGACGACGCTCGCGAACGCGTTGACGAATCTCAGCATCAATGGTGCGCAGCGCCTGGCGTTCTTGCTCTCGACGCAGATCGAACCCGCGCATGGCCGCCAGATAATCGGTCCGAATCACATCCATGCATCGGGCCGAGAGAAAGCGTTGCAGGCATTCTTCTTCACGTGCTGCGATCGCTTTTTGAAACTCCAGTCGTTCGGCCTCAATGACCACCAAGGCCTGCTCATGGGCAGGCTTACGGGATTGAAGGTCGGCATCGGGGTCTGAGGCTGCAAAAGCGGCCACTCCGATGGAAGACAAAAAGAGCAGCAAGCCCCAGGCACAGACGCTGCGCCTAGATGGTGCGGAGAAAAAACATGGGAAAATCGAAATCTTGTTCATTGCCCTGATTATCCCTTGATGCGCGAAAAACAGCCATCGGCCAACGAGTTATTGGCCATCGCCGAAGCCCTTGAACCTGGTCTTGCCCTGGCCGCGAAGGCCATTTTGGATCGGTATCACCTGCCCGATCACCAGATCCAGACAAAGGCCGACCATAGCCCGGTCACGGATGCTGATTTCGCAAGCCATGACATCTTGCTGGAGGCACTGAGCCGAATCACCCCGTCCTGGCCAGTCGTCTCCGAAGAGGACGCCGAAATGGCCCTCCCGGCTCCTTCTGCCGGCTCGTTAGAGAGCTCTTCAGGCCTTGCGTCGCCCGGGGGGCCTTACTGGCTGGTGGACCCTCTGGACGGCACCAAAGAATTCATTGGCCGAACCGGTGAATTCAGCATCAACCTGGGTCTGGTTTTTGAGCATCAGCCCATTTTTGGGCTCCTCTTTGGGCCTGTCACGGACGTGCTCTATCGCGGTGGTGTGGGCGTCATGGCTGAGCGGCGAACCCCGGCTGAGGGCTGGATCCGGATTCAATGTCGAAGCCGACCGGCCGACGGTGGCGTGGTGATCTCCAGTCGTCGAAGCGCATCGTCACCTGATTCAGAAACCTTCGCTCGCCGAGACCACCTTGGATCCGCGCTCAAGTTTGGGCGAATTGCCGAGGGTAATGCGGATGTCTATCTACGTCGTGGCCCGACCATGGAATGGGACACCTGTGCAGGCCAGGCCATTGTCGAGGCCGCCGGGGGCCAGGTTCGCACCATCGACAACCAAGAACTTCGCTATGGCAAGGCCAATCGCCTGAATCCGGGATTTGTCGTGCGCGGCCGAGTCTAAGTGAAATGAGTCTGGGTCTCGCGTTTGGATGTCGCGAGATAGTCTTCCGATTGCATCTCCACCAAACGACTCACCGTTCGGTGGAACTCATTGGCTAACACGCCGTCGGTGTAGAGCTCATGCGGTGGCACTGCTGCGGACATGATGAGCTTCACCTTATGGTCATAAAGCACGTCCACAAGCCAGGTGAAACGTCTTGCTTCCGAGGACATCGCTGCCGACATCTTCGGCACCCCGGAGAGCATCACGACGTCAAACTGATGGGCAAGCTCAAGATAATCGTTTTGTGAACGCGGCCCACCACAAAGGGTTTGGAAATCAAACCAGATCAATCGACCCCGACGCTTAAACGCACGAATCTCGCGTGCTTCGATCTGCAGAATCGCTCGGGTTTCATTGGGCTGGTCCTGCGACAGTGTAAGGAACATCTCGTCGAGCTGCTGCTCAGCGTTGGCCGTGAGCGGTGACAGATAGGCATTGACATGACCGCGAGCCATGCGGCGATAATCCGTTCCGCCGTCCACCTGAATCACGTCCAGATGATCTTTAATCATCTCGATGGCGGGCAGCATTCGATCCCGATGAAGCCCGTCCGGATAAAGACCGTCGGGATGATAGTTCGAGGTCATGATGAAGCCAACGCGCGCCTCAAAGAGCGCATGGAGTAGCCTCTCGAGAATCATCGCGTCAGCGATATCCGACACATGGAATTCATCAAAGCAGATGAGACGGTAACGCCTGGCCACCCGCTGAGCCACCTCTTCAAGGGGGTTTTCGACACCCCGAAGCTCGTGCATTTCTCGATGGGTGGCGAGCATGAATTCGTGGAAGTGCAGCCGCACCTTTCGCTCAAGCGGTACATGCGCGAAAAAACAATCCATCAGCATGCTTTTGCCACGCCCCACCCCACCCCAGAGGTAAACCCCTCGGGGGATGGGCGGCTTGGAGATCATCTTTTTCAGTCGGCCGCCACGCTGGGCCTTATAGCCTTCCCATTCTTCAGCACAACGCTCGAGCCGCTCCGCCGCCCGAAGCTGGGCGGCGTCGGCCGAAAACCCCTGCTCTTTTAGTTGCCGTTGGTAGGCATCAAGAACAGAAACACGCATCACATATTCAGGGCGCGCTTGTAGATGGCTAGCGATGCTTCACGCACCGCTTCGGATAAGGATGGATGTGGGTGGCAGATGCGGCCAATATCTTCTGCTGAGGCCTTGAATTCCATGGCAACCGCCGCCTCGGCAATGAGGTCAGACGCTCCCATCGCAATGATGTGAACACCAAGAATCTGCTCCGTTTCGGCGTCCGCCAAAACCTTCACAAAACCATCGGTGGCGTCCATGCCAAGCGCACGGCCATTGGCCGCAAACGGGAACTGACCGCTCTTGTAGGCACGGCCTTCGGCCACCAGCTGCTGTTCGGTGCGGCCAACCCAGGCGATCTCCGGGTGGGTATAGATCACCCAGGGAATGCAGTCGTAATCGATGTGGGGCTTTTGACCGGCGATGAGTTCCGCCACCATCACGCCTTCGTCCTCACCCTTGTGGGCAAGCATGGGGCCTCGGACCACATCACCCACCGCATAGATTCCGGGAACGCTGGTGCGGCAGTGGTCATCCACAGGAATGAAGCCCCGCTCGTCAACCCCAAGACCCACCTGAGCAAGGTCGAGGTTTTCCGTGTTGGGTACACGGCCCACGGAGACAATCAGACGGTCGCACTCGAGTGTCTGTGCCTTGCCGTCTGAATCCTGATAGGCAATCTTCACGCCCTTGGCGGATTTTTTAACCTCGCCAATCTTGACACCGAGATTGATCTTCAAGCCCTGCTGAGTAAAGAGCTTGAACGCTTCTTTAGAGACGGCATCATCACAGGCGCCAAGAAACGTTGGCAGAGCCTCAAGCACCGTCACCTCAGAACCAAGTCGTCTCCAGACCGAGCCAAGCTCCAGTCCGATCACACCGGCGCCAATCACGCCGAGCTTTCCAGGGACGGTATCGAACGCCAAGGCGCCCTCGTTGTCATTGATGATGACGTTGTCCACGGGAATGCCAGGCAGATGGCGAGCCTTCGAGCCCGTGGCGATCACCACGTTCTTGGCGACGACCGTTTCCGATTCGTCACCCTGGACATCAATCAGAAACCCGGTGTCATTTCGTCCGCTGAACTTTCCGTGGCCTTTGAGCCAGGTGATTTTATTTTTACGGAAAAGAAATTCGATGCCCTTGCTCATCTTCGAGACGATCACCTCTTTGCGCTTGAGCATCTTGGCGATGTCGATCGAAGCACCCTTGACCGAAATGCCATGGGTGGCAAGGTGATGGTTCACCTTGTCGTATTCCTCGCTGGACGCGAGCAAGGCCTTGGAAGGAATGCAGCCGACATTCAGGCAGGTTCCGCCCAGCGCCAGTTCACCATTGGGGTTACGCCACTTTTCAACGCAGGCGGTCTTTAATCCAAGCTGGGCCGCACGAACCGCAGCAATGTACCCCGCTGGGCCTGAACCAATAACAACGACATCATAAAGCTGTGCCATGGTGACTATCCTTATTTAGACTTCAAGCAAGAGACGGGCGGGGTCTTCGAGCGCCTCTTTCATCGTGACCAATCCCAAAACGGCCTCGCGGCCATCGATGATTCGGTGGTCATACGACATCGCAAGATAGTTGATGGGTCGAATCACGACCTGTCCGTTTTCGGCCACAGGACGATCTTTGGTGGCATGAATTCCAAGAATGGCCGACTGAGGCGGGTTAATGATTGGCGTCGAGAGCATGGAGCCAAAGACGCCACCATTGGAAATCGAGAAGGTACCCCCCGTGAGTTCCTCGATGGAAATCTTTCCATCACGAGCCTTCACGCCATATTCAGCAATCTTTTTCTCGATGTCGGCAAAGGTCATCTGATCGGCATTACGCAGGATGGGAACAACCAGACCACGGGGTGAACCCACCGCAATGCCAATATCAAAGTAGCCGTGATAGACGATGTCATTGCCATCCACCGAGGCATTGAGCACCGGATACTTCTTGAGTGCGGCCACCGCAGCTTTCACAAAAAACGACATGAAGCCAAGTTTCACGCCGTGTTCCTTTTCGAAGCGCTCACCGTACTGCTTGCGCAGGCTCATGAGCGGCGCCATGTTGACCTCGTTAAAGGTGGTGAGGATGGCGTTGGTTGACTGCGATTGAAGCAAGCGTTCGGCCACACGGGCGCGGAGACGGCTCATGGGTACGCGCTGTTCGGGGCGGCCTTCGAGCTGAGCCTCCGGCCCAAACTGAACAGCCGGCTGAGGCAGTCCAGCGCTGACCGCCACCGAAGGAAGCGCGGTGCCCGCAGCAGGCGCAGCCGTCGGGCCCGCCTTTTGGGCGGCGATCACATCCCCTTTGGTGATTCGGCCGTCTTTGCCCGTGCCCTGGGCAGGAACCACACCCGTTTCGGCCATCATCTTGGCGGCGGAAGGCATGGCCATGGCGGCGCCGGGCCGGCTCACCTGAACCGGAGCGGCAGGCGTTGCAGCTGCGGCCGCGGGAACCACGGGGGCTGCCTCGGGTTTGGCCGCTGCAGGTGCAGCACCGGCGCCGGCCTTGGCGTCGGAATCAATTTTGGCGATGACCTCGCCAGAAACCACCATCCCGCCATCGGGCTTGATGATCTCGGTGATCACACCGGCCGAAGGTGCTGGAACTTCAAGCACCACTTTGTCAGTTTCAATCTCAATCAGAATTTCATCGGCAGCAACAGCATCGCCGGGTTTTTTCTTCCATTGCAGCAGGGTTGCTTCCGCAACGGACTCAGACAGCTGGGGAACTTTAACGTCATGAATGGCCATGTTGGTCTCTTAAATTAAATGTCGTTGCAAAGATTCATGCATCACTTGGTGTGCACAAAGCCCTTGATCTTTCCGAAAGCCACATCCAGGAAATCCTTGAGCTGCGCCACATGCTTTTCAAGGTAGCCCACCGCGGGTGACGCCGACGCGGGACGCCCAGCGTAGGCAAGCTTCTGGCCAGGCAGCATGTTTTCAAGGATGTTGTGCTGAATCTGGAACCAGTAACCCTGGTTCTGCGGCTCATCCTGAACCCAGATGACCTCCGTGGCCGATGCGTATTTCTTGATCTCGGCTGCGAACGCTTTGTGGGGGAATGGATAGAGCTGCTCGACCCGAATGATCGCCACGTGATCGATCTTGCGATCACGACGGGCATTGACCAGTTCGTAATAGACCTTGCCCGAGCAGGCCAGCACACGGGTGACCTTCTTCGCATCGATGGTCTTATCGGTTTCGCCAATCACGGTCTGGAACCCGCCTTTGGCGAGGCTTTCGATCGGAGAGCCCGCGTCCTTGTTGCGCAGCAGTGACTTGGGGGAGAGGACGACCAGTGGCTTGCGGAACGACCGAACCATCTGTCGGCGAAGCACATGAAAAATCTGCGCAGCCGTGGTGGGCTGCACCACCTGCATGTTGAGATCGGCGCAGAGCTGCAGGAATCGCTCGGGGCGTGCTGACGAATGTTCGGGCCCCTGGCCTTCATAGCCATGGGGCAGCAACATCACGAGGCCAGACTGACGACC
This sequence comes from uncultured Bordetella sp., assembly GCA_964460315.1. Lineage (GTDB taxonomy): Bacteria > Pseudomonadota > Gammaproteobacteria > Burkholderiales > Burkholderiaceae_A > Lacustribacter. The sequence goes on from CAYWPQ010000001.1 coordinate 11,392, forward strand.
CCACTTCACCTCGCCGGATGAAATGAACTGATCAATCACCACCTGAGCCCCGTTGACGAAGTCTCCGAACTGAGCTTCCCAGATCACCAAGGAATTCGGCTCAGCCGTGGAGTAGCCGTATTCGAAGCCAAGCACAGCCTCTTCGGACAGCACCGAGTCAATCACCACAAATGGCGCCTGGCCGGGGGTGACATTCTGCAGCGGAACGTAGCTTCCCGAATCCCACTTCTCGCGGTTTTGATCATGCAAGACGGCATGACGATGGGTGAAGGTGCCACGGCCTGCATCCTGACCAGTGATACGAACGGCATAGCCGCTGGCTACCAAAGAAGCGAAGGCAAGGTGCTCACCCATGCCCCAGTCGAGGTTCATTTTGCCCTCGCCCATGGCGCGTCGGTCACCAATCACCTTGTCAACGAGCGGATGCACCTTGAAGTCAGCAGGGATAGTGGTGATGCGTTCGGCGAGTCGTTTTAATTCGCTGATGGGTACCGAGGTGTCGGCATCGTCGGTCCATTTCTTGCCAAGGTAAGGAGACCAGTCCACCGCAAACTTGCTCTTATAGTTCGCCAAGACCTGAGACGCCTGGTTCGTACCCTGCTCCATCTCAGCGCGGAACTTCGCAACATATTCGTCACCCTCGCCAATGCGAATCACACCGATGGTCTCGAGACGGTCGGCGTAAAGCTTACGTGTGCCGGGATGTTGGGCGATCACCTTGTACATCAAAGGCTGGGTCATCGACGGCGTGTCTTGTTCGTTATGGCCCAGCTTACGGAAGCAGACGATATCGACCACCACATCCTTGCCGAATTCCATGCGGTAATCCACAGCGATCTGAGTGGCGAGCACCACCGCTTCGGGGTCATCGCCATTGACGTGCAACACGGGTGCCTCAATCATCTTCACCACATCCGAGCAGTAGCTGGTCGAGCGTGTGTCGCGTGGGTCTGAGGTGGTAAAGCCAATCTGGTTGTTGATGACAATGTGGACCGTGCCGCCCGTGCCGTAGCCTCGGGTCATGGCCAGGTTCAAGGTTTCCATCACCACGCCCTGGCCAGCAAAGGCGGCATCACCGTGAACCAGAATAGGAAGAACCTGCTCGCCTTTGGCATCCGCCCGGCGATCCTGCCTTGCACGCACCGATCCCTCCACCACGGGATTCACAATCTCAAGGTGGGAAGGATTAAATGCCAGCGACAGGTGAACGGGGCCGCCCGGAGTGGAAATGTCGCTTGAAAAGCCCTGGTGGTATTTCACGTCGCCAGCAGGAAGATCGTCGGCATGGTGGCCTTCGAATTCCGAAAAGAGTTCTTTGGGGACCTTACCCAGGGTGTTCACCAGCACATTGAGTCGGCCACGGTGGGCCATGCCGATCACAATTTCTTGAACGCCTCGCTCTCCGGCGCGCTGGATGATTTCATCCATGGAGGCGATAAATGACTCGCCCCCCTCAAGCGAGAAGCGCTTTTGACCGACGTACTTCGTGTGCAGAAAACGCTCAAGGCCCTCGGCCGCGGTGAGCTTGGAGAGGATGCGTTTCTTCTTGTCAGCATTGAACTGGGGCGTGGAACGAATGGATTCAAGCCTTTGCTGAAACCAGCGCTTTTCGGCGGGATCCGAGATGTACATGTACTCGGCGCCGAGCGTTCCGCAATAGGTGTCACGAAGGCCTTTGATGATCTCGCGAAGCGTCATCTGCTCCTGACCAAAGTACAGGTTGTCGGCACGGAAGGTGGTGTCGAGATCGGCCTCGGTCAGGTCATAGAACGTCGGCTCAAGTTCGGGAATGGCGGGGCGCTCTTGCCGCTTGAGGGGGTCGATGTCGGCCCAGCGTGCACCAAGAAACCGATAAGCCGCGATGATTGATTGAACATGGACTTGTTTGCGCGCAATCGAGAGGTCTCGCTCCGCGACCCGAGGCAGGAAGGCATTGGCCTTGGCCCTCTGGGCGAACGATTCGACAATCGGTGCGTGGGCGACATCTCGACTCGCTTCCGAGCCGTCTGTTGCAGGGAGAATTTGGAGCTGGTCGAAGTAGCTTCGCCATTTGTCCGGCACGGAGCCGGGGTTGTCGAGATACGACTCGTAGAGTTCTTCAACGTAAGGCGCATTGGCGCCAAATAGATACGAATTGAGCTGATAGCTCTTCATCATGATGCGTCACCCTTCTCGGCCCATGGCCTTAACGATGCAGGTTTAACCTTCCGCGACACGGCCTCACCGGTTAGCGGATTGCTGGGTTGATCAGCGTCTAGACGCCAACCAACATGCTTTGCAGGTTACCACTGCCCCTCCAATTGGCGCAAATAGTTTTTAAATATTCGGTCTGCGCCACCCCGTTTGCTACAAAAAAGGGCTTGTTTCCAAGCCCTTCTGCGACAACCCATCAACGCTGAGCAAGTGGCTTCACCTGCCGTGCCTGACTTCCCACAAAAAGCTGACGTGGGCGGCCAATCTTGTATTCCGGATCAGTGATCATCTCTTTCCACTGGCTGATCCAGCCAATGGTTCTGGCGAGAGCAAAGATACAGGTGAAGGCGTCCGTAGGGATACCCAGCGCCCGCTGAACGATGCCCGAATAGAAATCGACATTGGGGTAAAGCTTGCGTGACACAAAGTAGTCGTCTTCCAGAGCAATCTTTTCAAGGGCCATCGCAAGCTTGAAGATGGGGTCATTCTGAAGACCAAGCTCGTCAAGAACTTCCTTGCAGGTCTCTTGCATGAGTTTGGCTCGGGGGTCGAAATTCTTGTAGACGCGATGGCCAAAGCCCATCAGGCGTGCGCCCGAGTTTTTGTCTTTGACCTGCTCCATGAACTCGCCCACCTTGGCGACACCGCCGTTGGCGTTCAGATCTTCGAGCATGTTCAGGCAGGCTTCGTTCGCGCCGCCGTGGGCCGGACCCCAGAGGCAGGCAATTCCTGCAGCAATCGCCGCAAAGGGACTTGTTCCCGAAGAGCCGCAAAGCCGAACGGTCGATGTGGAGGCGTTCTGCTCATGATCAGCATGCAGGGTAAAGATTCGGTCCATCGCCCGCACCAAGACATCATTCTGCTTGTACTGCTCACAGGGCGTCGCAAACATCATGCGCATGAAGTTGCCCGTGTAGGAGAGATCATTCTGGGGATAAATAATCGGCTGGCCAATGCTGTACTTGTAAGACAGCGCCACCAGGGTGGGCATTTTGGCGATCAGGCGAATGGCTGAAATGTCTTGCTGTTCCGCCGAATTGATGTCCATGCTGTCGGGGTAAAACGCGGACATCGCGCCGATCATGCCGGTCAGGATGGACATGGGGTGGGCATCGCGGCGAAAGCCACGCAAAAAGAACTGCATCTGCTCGTGCACCATGGTGTGGTGCATGACAAGGTCTTCAAACTCAGCCTTTTGCGACGCATTGGGCAGCTCGCCGTAATAGAGCAGATAGCAGACTTCCAAGAAATCACAGTTCACGGCCAGATCTTGGATGGGGTAGCCGCGATAGAGCAGTTCGCCCTTGTCGCCGTCGATGTAGGTGATGGTCGACTGGCATGAGGCCGTCGACAAAAAGCCCGGGTCATAGGTGAACTTGCCCGTGGTGCCGTAGAGCTTGCGAATATCAATGACGTCTGGGCCCACGCTTCCTTTAAGAATCGGAAGGTCGATGGCGGGCGTGCCATCGGTGAAAGAGATCGTGGCTTTGTTTTCTGTAGACATAGGGGATCCTTTGGAGCGTGAGGGTTAGGGTTGATCGCTGCGTAGTTTGGCTAGCACCGACCGCACTTCAGGTAGGTCGAGATCGCCTTCGGGATCTCGCACACCCACCAGCAAATCAAGAAGGTCGTTGTCTGTCAGATCAAGAAGCCTCCCCAGCCCATGATGATCTTCAAGAGTCAGGCGACCCTCCCACTGTCGAAAAAAACGATCCAGGAAAAGATCGTTTTCCAAGAGGCCACGTCGCGCGCGCCAGCGCAGGCGACGCACAACATCGTCAGGGGCCAGTGCCACAGCGCCCCCCACCGAGGGGTTGTCTCGGGCGAAGGGGTCGGGCTGCATGGACACCATGATGACTGGATTCGGTTTAGACCGTACGCCGAACCATCAGCTCTTTAATCTTGCCGATGGCCTTGGTGGGGTTAAGCCCCTTCGGACAGACATCGACGCAGTTCATGATGGTGTGGCAACGGAACAAACGATAGGGGTCTTCAAGGTTGTCCAAACGTTCGCTGGTGGCCTGATCACGGCTGTCGGCAATGAATCGATACGCCTGAAGAAGACCGGCCGGGCCCACAAACTTGTCGGGGTTCCACCAGAAGGACGGGCAGCTGGTGGAACAGCAGGCGCAGAGAATGCACTCATACAAACCATCGAGCTCCTCGCGCTCTTCGGGCGACTGAAGACGCTCTTTCTCGGGCGGCGGGTTGTCGTTAATCAGGAATGGCTTGATCGAATGGTATTGCGTAAAGAAATGCGTCATGTCGACAATCAGGTCTCGCACCACAGGCAGCCCAGGCAGCGGACGCAGAACGATCGGCTCTTTAAGTTCGCGCAGGTTGGTGATGCAGGCCAGCCCATTCTTGCCGTTGATGTTCATGGCGTCGGAGCCACAGACACCCTCACGGCAGGATCGGCGAAAGGACAAGGAATCGTCCTTGTCACTTTTGATCCGCATCAGCGCGTCGAGCAGCATCTTGTCGGTCTCTTGGAGCTCGACCGTGATGTCTTGCATGTAAGGCTTGGTGTCCTTGTCAGGGTTGTAACGATAGATTGAAAAACGAACGCTTCGCGAAGCCATGATCAGAATGTCCTTTTCTTGGGTGCAAACGATTCAACCGTGAGCGGCTTGAGGTTGACTGCTTTGTAATCAAGCCGATTGTTGTCGGAATACCAAAGGGTGTGCTTCATCCAGTTGGCATCGTCACGCTCTTCAAAATCCCGATGGGCATGCGCCCCCCGGCTTTCCTTACGAGCCTCGGCCGACACAATCGTGGCCTTGGCGGTCTCGATCAGGTTGTCAAGCTCAAGCGCTTCCACGCGTGCGGTGTTGAAGACCTTCGATTTGTCGGCCACATGAATGTCTGCAACCCGCTTGTCGAGCTGCATGATTTTCGAGACCCCTTCCTTCAAGAGCTCTGACGTGCGGAACACGCCGCAGTGCTGCTGCATCGTGTTGCGGATATCTTGAGCGACATCTTGAACGCGCTCACCAGAGCGCGAGGCCTCGAGTTTGGCGAGCCGCTCCAGCGATGGGTCGGCACCGTTGACCGGCAGCGACTTGTGCGACTGGGCCTTGAAGTTCTGCGCGACAATGTGGTTGCCTGCCGCGCGGCCAAAGACCACCAGGTCCAGCAAGGAGTTGGTTCCAAGGCGGTTGGCGCCGTGCACCGACACGCAGGCACACTCGCCAATCGCGTAGAGGCCACGAATAATTTCGTTGGGGTTGCCATTTTTGGGGGCGACCACCTGGCCATAGATATTCGTTGGAATGCCTCCCATCTGATAGTGGATGGTCGGCACGACCGGGATCGGCTCTTTGATGGGATCCACGTTGGCAAACTTCAGAGCGATTTCACGAATCGACGGAAGTTTCTTCAGAATCTTGTCGGCACCGAGGTGATCGAGCTTCAAAAGCACATGGTCTTTGTTGGGGCCACATCCCCGCCCTTCTTTGATCTCCTGGTCCATGGAACGAGAGATGAAATCACGCGGGGCCAGGTCTTTCAGCGTGGGCGCATAACGCTCCATGAACCGCTCGCCGTTGCTGTTGAGCAAAATACCGCCCTCGCCTCGAACACCTTCCGTGATCAACACCCCAGCGCCTGCAACGCCGGTTGGGTGGAACTGCCAGAACTCCATGTCTTCCAAGGGAATGCCTGCACGGGCGGCCATGCCCATACCGTCTCCGGTGTTGATGAAGGCATTGGTCGAGGCGGCCCAGATGCGCCCTGCGCCACCGGTCGCGAAAATGGTGACCTTGGCCTCGAGCACCATGACCTCGCCCGTTTCCATTTCAAGCGCCACCACACCGACCACATCGCCTTCCGCGTCGCGAATGATGTCAAGCGCCATCCACTCGACGAAAAACTGTGTCCGAGCACGAACGTTGCGCTGATAAAGGGTGTGCAGCAGCGCGTGGCCGGTACGGTCGGCCGCAGCACAGGCACGCTGAACGGGCTTTTCGCCCAGATTCGCGGTGTGGCCGCCGAACGGCCGCTGATAGATGGTGCCGTCAGGATTGCGGTCAAACGGCATGCCGAAATGTTCAAGTTCGTAGACGACCTTGGGGGCTTCCCGGCACATGAATTCGATGGCATCTTGATCACCCAGGTAGTCGGACCCCTTCACGGTGTCAAACATATGCCAGTACCAGTTGTCGTCACTCATGTTGCCCAGAGACGCGCCAATGCCGCCCTGAGCCGCCACGGTGTGCGAGCGTGTTGGAAACACCTTCGAGAGCACGGCCACATTCATGCCGGCTTCAGCAAGCTGCAATGAGCAGCGCATGCCTGCGCCACCCGCACCAATGATCACAGCATCAAACTTACGACGCGGAAGACTGCTGGTTTGATTCGACAGCGGTTGCGCCACGGTTACACCCTCCAGAGAATTTCAATGACCCAGACTGCACAGCCCACGAGCCACAGAATTGTGAAAATTTGAAGTGCCAAACGCACGCCCACAGGCTTGACGTAATCCATCCAGATGTCGCGAACGCCAACCCATGCGTGGTAAACGAAGGCAATGAGCGCCAGCAAGGTGAAGACCTTCATCCAGGTGGGCGCGAAGAGCCCAGCCCAGCCGCTGTAACCTGGCTCAGTCGAAAGCAATGAGGCGATGAACAGCGTTGCGGCGTAGGCCGTGATCACCAGCGCGGTGATGCGCTGGGCCAGCCAATCGCGAAGGCCGTAATGGGCGCCAACGACAAGGCGCTTGGGACCGATATTGTTGGAAGCGGACATGGCTTAGATCACTCCAAAAATGTTGAGCCAGGCAATCACCGAGAGAAGCAAGGCCGACACCATGACACCCGTGCCCCAGCGTGCGGTCTGCTCTTTGGTGATGCCGATGTGAAGATCGCTGATCAGATGACGCATGCCGGCCAGCAGATGATGAAGAAAAGCCCACGACAGACCACAGAGGATGATCTTCACCAAGGGCGATTCCATGAGGTCCATGAGTCGCGCATAGCTCAGCTCGGAGGTGATGCTGAGGTCGAAGATCCAAACGATGAGAGGGAGAGTGAGAAACATGCCTGCACCGCTGATGCGATGCAAAATGGACATGACCCCCGCGGCCGGGAGCCGATACTTCATGATTTGCGTGATGTGAATATTACGAAACTGCGGACGCGACTTCTTCGCGAGTTCGCTCATTGATTCCCCCTGAGTCTTTGTTGCCGATTGAACGAATGTTTGGGTGCTGCTTATTTTTTTATTTCCGTAATTATAAGAGCGCTTTTTGACACCGACTAGGGTGAACCCTAAACTCTCGCTGTTCTTTCCTTTGAATTTACCCTCTGACATTAAAGGAGTCTCTGTGAGCCTGACCAAAACCCCCATGCGCGTCGCTGTGACCGGTGCTGCCGGCCAGATCGGTTATAGCCTTCTCTTCCGTATCGCCAACGGCGACCTCCTGGGCAAAGACCAGCCTGTGATCCTTCAGCTCCTTGAAATTCCCGACGAAAAAGCTCAGAAAGCCCTGAAGGGCGTGATGATGGAGATCGACGACTGCGCATTTCCGCTGCTTGCAGGCATGTCGGCCCACAGCGACCCCATGACCGCATTCAAGGACATTGATGTCGCGCTTTTAGTGGGCGCGCGCCCCCGCGGCCCTGGAATGGAGCGCAAGGACCTGCTCTCGGCCAACGCTCAGATCTTCACCGCGCAGGGCAAGGCCCTCAATGCCGTGGCCAAACGCACCGTGAAGGTGCTGGTTGTCGGCAACCCTGCGAACACGAATGCGTATATCGCCATGAAGTCGGCGCCTGACCTGCCGAAAAAGAACTTCACCGCCATGCTGCGCCTTGATCACAACCGTGCCCTCTCCCAGATTGCAGCGAAGACCGGAAAGCCCGTGGGTGAAATTGAAAAGCTGATTGTCTGGGGCAACCACAGCCCAACGATGTATCCCGACTACCGCTTTGCCACCATCGGGGGTCAGGCCGTCAAGCCGATGATCAACGACGACGTTTGGAATAAAGACGTATTCCTGCCCACCGTGGGCAAGCGTGGTGCCGCGATCATTGAGGCACGAGGACTCTCATCAGCAGCGTCTGCGGCCAATGCAGCAATTGATCACATGCGGGACTGGGTGCTCGGCACCAACGGCCGTTGGGTCACGATGGGCATTCCTTCGGACGGCTCCTACGAGATCCCCGAAGACATCATCTACGGCTTTCCCGTCACCTGCGCCAACGGCGAATACCAGATGGTCAAAGGCCTGGAGATTGACAGCTTTTCACGGGAGCGCATGACCCACACGCTGAACGAACTTCTTGAAGAGCGCGACGGCGTGAAGCACCTTTTGGGCTGACTCACAATCAAGCGAGACCAGCCATGACCAAGCTCCACCCCGACGCCGTTCTTCACCAAGAGGCTTCCGGTGGAGCTTCGGCATCGATGGCTCCGCCGCCTTGCGAACACTACGCCGGGGACGAAAAAAAGCTCCGCAAGGCACTGGCGCTGCAGGACGACATGCAGGGCGCCTTTGATGTCACGGCCGACATGGAAGACGGCGCCGCCTCCGGCCAGGAAGAGGCCACGGCCCGACTTCTTTCCTCCATTCTTGCCGAGCCTCGGACCAAGACATGGCGGGTTGGGTGCAGGGTCCATCCCGTGGACCACCCCTCATTTTCAAGCGACGTGGAGACACTTTTTGCGGCCAAGCCAGCAGGACTTGCCTATCTCACTGTGCCGAAAATTGCGAATAAGGCGCAGTTCGACGAGGCCTTGGTGATCATTCGACGTCACGCCCAGTTTTACGGAGTCGATTCCAATCTTCCCTTGCAGATCATGTTCGAAGATGAGGGCGGCGTGAACGATGTATTTGCTATCGCGGCCCACCCCCAGGTTCAGTTTCTTGCCTTTGGTCAGATGGACTTCACCAGCAGCCACCGGGGTGCCATTCCTGCATCCGCGATGAAGGCCCCGGGACAGTTTGATCATCCCTTGATGCGGCGGGCCAAGCTTGAGATCAGTGCCGCCTGCCATGCCTTTGGAAAGATCCCCACCCACAACCCAACCACCGACTTTGGATCAGACCGTCAGGCCTTTGACGACGCCTCAAGGGCTCGCAATGAATTTGGTTTTCTACGAATGTGGAGCATTCATCCCAAGCAGATCTCTCAGATCCTCTCGGCGTTTCAACCGACCGCCCAGGAAATCGCGGATTCCGCCAGGATCTTGCTCGCCGCTCAGGCGGCCGATTGGGGCCCGATCGCCGATCAGGGGCTTTTGCACGACCGAGCAAGCTACCGCTACTTTTGGACCCTTCTGAAACGGGCGAAGGCTGCCCGGGCCGACATCCCGGATGAAGCAGCGGCCGCTTTCTTCTAAGATAGAACCATTCCACCTATAAAAACTCATCACCAGCATTCTCAGGGAGCTCACAACCATGTCACACAACCTCTTCAATAGCCTTCAGGAATACAAGACCGCCTCGGGTCAGGCAGGAAAGTTCTACAGCCTTCCCGCCCTCGAAAAAGCCGGTGTTGCGAAAGTGTCTCGCTTGCCCGTGTCGATTCGCATCGTTCTTGAGTCGGTGCTGCGCAACTGTGACGGCAAGAAAGTGACAGAAGCTCACGTCAGACAGCTGGCGAACTGGGGTCCCACGGCGGCCCGTACCGACGAGATTCCCTTTGTGGTCGCGAGGGTGGTTCTGCAAGATTTCACTGGGGTTCCCCTTCTGGCGGACCTTGCTGCCATGCGAAACGTGGCCAGTGACATGGGCAAGAACCCCAAACTCATCGAACCCCTCGTGCCCGTTGATCTCGTCGTTGACCACTCCGTGATGATCGACAACTACGGATCGAAGGATGCCCTCGATCTGAATATGAAGCTTGAGTTTCAGCGCAACAACGAGCGCTACCAATTCATGAAGTGGGGCATGCAAGCCTTCGACACCTTCAAGGTTGTCCCCCCGGGGATTGGCATCGTCCACCAGGTGAACCTTGAATACCTCGCACGCGGCGTTCATACCAAGGCCGGCGTGTCCTACCCCGACACCCTTGTAGGCACGGACAGCCATACCACCATGATTAACGGTATTGGCGTGGTGGGCTGGGGTGTTGGCGGCATCGAGGCCGAAGCTGGCATGCTTGGTCAGCCTGTCTACTTCCTGACCCCCGATGTGGTGGGCGTGAATCTGACTGGAAAGCTCCCCGAAGGCTGCACCGCAACCGACCTCGTGCTGACCATCACCGAAATGCTTCGCAAAGAAAAAGTCGTCGGCAAGTTTGTCGAATTCTTTGGTGAAGGCACCGCATCACTCTCGCTGCCTGATCGTGCAACCATTGCCAATATGGCCCCGGAATACGGCGCCACCATGGGCTTTTTCCCGGTCGACGATGTCACCGTTGACTTCATGCGTGCCACCGGACGCACCGACGCCGAAGTCGAGAATTTCGAAGCCTACTTCAAGGCCCAAGAACTCTTTGGCACGCCCAAGGCGGGGCAGATCGATTACACCAAGTCGCTCGCGCTTGACCTCTCAAGCATCAAGCCCTCCCTGGCCGGCCCCAAGCGTCCCCAGGACCGTATCGAGCTTGCCAGCATGAAGAAATCGTTCACCGAACTCTTCAGCAAACCCGTTGCTGAAAATGGCTTTGCCCAGCCTGCTGCCGCACTTTCCAAGCGGGTGAAGGCCGGCAATGTTGAGATCGGTAACGGTGACGTCTTGATCGCTGCGATCACTTCCTGCACGAACACCTCAAACCCCGGTGTCCTGCTTGCCGCGGGTCTGCTGGCCAAGAAGGCTGTTGAAAAAGGCCTGACGGTGCAGCCTCACATCAAGACCTCCCTGGCGCCTGGCAGCCGCGTGGTGACCGAGTACCTGACCAAGGCAGGCCTCTTGCCCTACCTTGAAAAACTTGGGTTCGCGGTCGCGGCCTATGGCTGCACCACCTGCATTGGTAACGCTGGCGACCTGCGCCAAGAGTTCAACGACGCCATCGTCAAAGAGGATCTTGTCTGCGCGGCAGTGCTTTCGGGTAACCGAAACTTTGAGGCACGGATCCACCCCAACCTTCGCGCCAATTTCCTGGCCTCGCCACCGCTGGTCGTCGCTTACGCCATTGCGGGCAACGTGATGAAAGACATGGCCAGTGAGCCCCTGGGACAGGGCAAGGATGGCCCTGTCTTCCTGAAAGACATCTGGCCAACCAGCCAAGAGATCGCTGCAGTGATGGGCTACGCACGCGACCCACAGACCTTCCGAACGCTTTATGGTGACCTGACCAAAGACCACCATCTCTGGAACAATATCAAAGGCACACAGGGGCAAGTCTATGACTGGCCGAAGTCGAGCTACATTGCCAAGCCTCCCTTCTTTGACGAGTTCAACATGAGCCCCAAGGCCACCGGATCCATCTCGGGCGCGCGTCCCCTCATGATCCTCGGCGACTCCGTCACCACCGACCACATCTCCCCTGCGGGCTCCATCAAAGAGGCCTCACCGGGCGGAAAGTTCCTTTTGGAAAACGGCGTGAGTAAGGCTGATTTCAATAGCTACGGTTCGCGTCGCGGCCACCATGAGGTGATGATGCGAGGCACCTTTGCCAACGTTCGAATCAAGAATCTGATGATTCCGCCGAAGGCCGACGGAAGCCGCGAAGAAGGCGGCGTCACGCTTTTTCAGCCGTCTGGCGAAAAAATGTTCATCTATGACGCGGCGATGGCTTACCAAAAGGCGGGCGTGCCAACCGTGGTGATTGGTGGCGAAGAATACGGCACCGGTTCATCGCGTGACTGGGCGGCCAAGGGAACGCAGCTTCTGGGCGTCAAGGTTGTCGTGGCCAAGAGCTACGAGCGAATCCACCGCTCGAATCTTGTGGGCATGGGTGTGCTCCCCCTTCAGTTCAAAGGTTCGGACAGTGCTCAAAGCCTGAAGCTCGATGGCTCGGAGCTCTTTGATGTGGCCATTCCCGACGATCTCTCGCCCCAGCAAGACCTGACCCTGGTGATCACGCGCAAAGACGGCAGTAAGCAAAATGTTTCTGTCCTTTGCCGCATTGACACGCCCATTGAGGTCGACTACTACCGTCACGGTGGCATTCTCCCTTATGTGCTTCGGGAACTTATGGCGGCTTAAGGGGTCCCGCTAAGGTCATGAAAAGATCGTTACGTCGCCTGTTCGCACTGGCTTTACTCGCAGTCCTGCCCCTGCAGGGGCAGGCGACGTCTTCCATGACCTGTCACCTTCAGGCTCACGAGAACGTTCATGAAACCACTCTTGAAGCGTCGCCAGGTAACACCCAACAGCATGTGCATGACCACCACGTGGCGGCCGAGATGCATACGGGTCATGACACCCTAGAAACCGACCCCATCTCATCACAACCTCCAAGCAGCTGTGCGCTCTGTGCGTCTTGCTGTGTCATGGCGCAGGCGCTGACCCCAAGCTCGGGGCTTGGTCTGCTTGCCGCAGCCCCTCTTTCAATCTTCCTCCTTGATCTCAAGCAACCCGTGAGTGTGGTGCTTGAAACCTTGCTTCGACCTCCGCGCTCCTGAATCGACCCTCGTGGTCGAGGCGACCGAGATCCGCGTCGCTTCGAATGATTCAAGTTTTTTAAGGAGCCGTCATGAAATTTTTATTCGCAGCCTGTCTGGCTGTCTTGGTTCATCCATCCACTTTTGCGGGTGAGACCTCGCCTGCAGTCGACGTGGGTGACTGGGGTAAGGCCAACGAGCGCGTGCACGAAGTCGGTGGGTGGAAAGCCTACGCCCGAGAGATTGAGTCTTCTCGGGCCACGACCGCCCAGCCCCAATCTCACGGCCGTCAGGCGGCACTCTCCCTTGACGAGGCCATCGAACGGGCGATGGCTCTTGAACCCAGCCTGCGATCAACCCTAGCCAACGTCTCACGGCATCCGAAAGACTATCCCTTGCTGAGCGACCATCAACGGTCGGCACTGACGCATGAATCGCGGTTGATCGCTGACGTTCGAAGTCTCTATTTCGCTGCGGTTGTCGCCAAGGAGCGCGTGAATTATCAGGCTCAGGTGGTCGAAACAGCTGCGATCGTTTCAGAGCTTGCCACTCGGATGCGCAAGGTGGGCAATCTGAATCTTCTTCACCAGACCGAGGAGCAACTCTCCCTGGCCAAGACCCAGAGACATCTATCTCAGGCCCGACTTCATGCCGCAACAAGCCTTGAGGCACTGGCCCGGCGACTCCAGCATGGTGGTGACCCCAATAGCCTTCATCTTCCCCCTCGCCTTCCGGAACTTCCCAAGCAGCTGGCGGAAATGTCGTCCGTTGATCAAAACTTGCTGAAGTCACCGTCAAGCCACCCTTCAGTGCTTCAAGCCCAATCCGAGGTTCGTCTCGCCCTGGTGGCACGTGACGAAGCCTATGCATCGGCAAGGCACTATCGCGATGAGATTCTTCCACTGCAGCGACGGCTATCCGAAGAGCATCTGCTCCATTACAACGGCATGATCAAAGGGGTGTTCGATCTTCTGAAAGATGCGCAACATCAGATTCAGGCCGTTGAAGGTTATCTACAGGCACTTCACAGTTATTGGCATTCGGAAGCTGCTCTTGAACCCAAACTTGCCGCGCTGCGCGAACAACTTAGCCAGCTCAGGAGAGACGTATGGAAATGAAACCCCGTCGAAAATTCTTAACGGGTGCTGCCGCTGCGTCGGCGACACTCGTGGCCGCCTCGGTGAGCCGCGTGGCCATGGCCGCCCTACCCGAGCCCACCACGCAGACGAGCGCGGAGACTCAGCCACCATGGATTCCGCCGAATGGACAGCCCTACAACCCAGTGGTCACCCTCAACGGATGGACGCTGCCGTGGCGTATGAACCAAGGAGTCAAGGAGTTCCACCTGGTTGCCGAGCCAGTCGTCCGAGAGATGGCGCCCGGCTTTAAAGCACACCTCTGGGGTTACAACGGACAGTCTCCCGGACCAACCATCGAAGTTGTGGAAGGCGACAAGGTTCGAATCTTTGTCACCAATCGCCTGCCGGAGCACACCTCGATTCATTGGCATGGCCAACGTCTGCCCAATGGCATGGATGGCGTGACCGGCTTGAATCAGCCAGGTATTCCCCCCGGGAAAACCTTCGTCTATGAGTTCACCGCGCGTCGACCCGGCACCTTCATGTACCACCCCCATGCCGACGAGATGACCCAGATGGCGATGGGAATGATGGGATTCTGGGTGACCCACCCCAAGGGTCAGCATCCGCTGATTGACCCCGTGGACCGGGATTTCTGTTTTCTGCTGAATGCCTATGACATTGACCCAGGAAGCTACACGCCGAAAATCATGACCATGCTGGACTTCAACATCTGGTCATGGAACAGCCGAGTATTTCCGGGAATTGATTCGCTGAATGTTCGGCTCAATGACAAGGTCCGCATTCGGGTGGGCAATCTCACGATGACCAATCATCCCATCCATATTCACGGCCACGAATTCGTGGTCTCGGGTACCGACGGAGGGCCAACACCCAAGGCGGGACGTTGGCCTGAAGTGACCGTCGATATCGCTGTGGGACAGATGCGTCAGATGGAGTTTGTTGCCAGTGAGGAAGGCGACTGGGCCTTTCACTGCCATAAATCGCATCACACCATGAATGCCATGGGGCACGATGTACCCACCTTGATTGGCGTGGACCACTCCGGTCTCGCGCCACGCATCGCCAAACTTATTCCTGACTACATGGTGATGGGAGAACGAGGCATGGCAGACATGGCCGAGATGGAGATGCCGCTGCCCGAAAATACAGCGCCCATGATGACGGGCGAGGGACCCTTTGGCTCCGTCGAAATGGGCGGAATGTTCAGTGTGCTGAAGGTTCGCCGTGAGCAAAAGCCGGGCGATTACACCAATCCAGGCTGGTATGCCCACCCCGTCGGCAGTGTCGCTTACGAGTGGCAAGGCGCCCCGCCCCCCGCGCAGCGATCGTCGTCCGCGGGGGACTCCGCCATGCCCCGAAAGTCAAAACAACCCATTGAAGTTCAGGTCACCAAGCCCGGAAAATCGCCGGGTGGTGGCCATCAACATTAAGGATTTTTCGTCGTGATTAAATTCAAAAAGCTTCAATCCCTTCCCTCGGTGGTCGCGCTCCTCGCGGTCAGCGGGACAGTCGTCTTAACGCCGACTCACGCCCAAGCTCACGGCGCCATGCATCACGGCAAGTCGCACCATCCATCCCCATCATTATCGGCACCGGAACAAAAGGAATGGGGTATCGCAGGCGATGTCAAAAGCATCACCCGCACGATCACCATTCAGATGTCCGATGACATGCGCTTTCGCCCAGACAAGATCGCGGTGAAGCTCAATGAGACCATTCAATTTCGCGTGCTGAACCAGGGAAAAGTCCTGCACGAAATGGTGATCGGCACCAAAGTCGAACTCAATCAACACGCTGAAATGATGAAAAAGCATCCGAACATGGAACACGACGAACCCTATATGGCTCATGTCTCTCCAGGCCAGAGCGGTGACATGATCTGGATGTTTAACCGGCCAGGCCAATTTCATTTTGCCTGTCTCATTCCCGGACACTACGAGGCTGGCATGCAGGGAACCATTGAGGTGACACCATGATGAATACTTTTATCACGCGTTTCATTTGGGCTTTGATGCTGACCACGCCTCTGGCCCTCTTTCCCCTGAAAACCAAGGCCCAATCCAGCCTGTCACCCCTGGTGGAGGTGTGGAAGTCACCCACCTGCGGCTGCTGCAATGACTGGATGAAACACCTCCAGGCCAACGGCTTTCGTGTCAAGGGCTATGACAAGGGCAATAACGGGAAACGCAGCGAGCTGGGCATGCCGCTGAAGTATGGCTCCTGCCATACCGCGGTGGTTGATGGCTACGTGATTGAAGGCCATGTCCCCGCCCGGGAAATTCATCGCTTGCTCAAAGAGCGCCCCAAAGCTCTTGGCCTCTCGGTTCCCGAAATGCCCATTGGGTCCCCAGGCATGGATGGACCCGAGTACGGCGGTCAGTTTGATCCCTATCAGGTTCTTCTCATTCAAACGAATGGCACGGCGTCCGTTTATCAAAGCTATTCCAAAGCCTCAAAAACCACACCCACACAGGCGGCACCCGCCCCGGCAATGAAGGATTGGGCGCAGGGTGAGATTCGGCGTATTGACCCAGCCAATCAACGCTTGACCATCAAGCACGGGGATATTCCGTGGATCGACATGCCGCCGATGACGATGGTGTTTTACGTCAGCGACACCCAAATGCTGCTTGGATTTTCAGTAGGTGACAAAATCGAATTCCAAGTGGTGCCTGACGGAAAACGTTATCGGGTGACTGCCATCCGAAAGGCTGGCATCTGAGCTAGGAACTCACCACCTTGGCCGACCGGGTGGTGAGAAGAATTCCCATGCTAATGAGAACCACCGTCATGCCCATCACCTGAACCAGGGTGATGCGTTCGGCAAGAAAGTACCAGCCAAGGAAGACGGTGGCCACCGGCCCGATCACGCCAGCCTGCGCCGCAAGGCCCGAGCCCACGCGGTTAACAGCCACCATGATCAGCAGCATGGGCACAAAAGTGCAGAAACTTCCGTTGAAAACACTGAGCCAATAGACCTCGGGAGGCTGTTGAATAAGTGCCAGGGGATTGATGATGAGTGCCTGCAGGATGCTGAAGAAAGTTGCCGAGGCGCTTGCATAGGCCACCACGCGAATACTGCCAACACGACTCACGATTTCTCCCGAGTAAATCAGGTAAATCGCATAGCTAATCGCACTTAAAAAGACCAGAAAGCCACCCATGGCGACCTGGTGGCCGTCGAATCGAATGTCTTGAAGAAAAACCAAAATCACGCCTGCGTAGGCCACGACCATCGCCACCCATTGGCGACGGGAAATGGCCTTCTTCAAAAGCCAGGCTGAAATTAACAGCACCAGAGCAGGCGTGAGGTAAAGAATAATGCGTTCAAGACCCACCGAAATGTAGGCCAGGCCAAGAAAATCCAGATAGCTCGAGACGTAGTAACCCAAAAACCCAAGAATCATGAGCTGAATTTGGTCCTTCCGGCTCATCGGTGAAGGTGCATTCTGGAGTCGATCCCAGAGCACCGCGAGCCAAAAAAAGGGCAAGGAGAAAAACATCCTCAGCGCAAGGACCGTCCCAGCGTCCGCGCCATGCTGATAGCAAAGCTTGACAACAATGGCCTTCGCCGAGAACAGAATGGCGCCAAGTCCTGCGAACAGGATGGCGGCGGTAAAACCCTGGGTCATGATTTTCATTCAAGGGATAACAGGCACCGATGATACCGACTGTTAAAATGAGGCCTCACCACCTAGCCCAGGCCCCATGAAAAAGTCTCCCTCCTCCCGCCGTGGCCGCGCCTCTCGCGAAGCCGATCTTTTGGTTGAATTTGCCGAAGGGCTTGCCCAATCCGGCAGCCGAGCCGAGGATCACTTCTGGGAATCGCGCCTTGAGGGTGAAATTGAGTCTCTTTTACAGGAGGGCGACGAGGGGTCGCTCAATGCTGCCCTGGACCGACTCGCCGACCGAGAATCTCGGGCCTATGAAGAACTTGCCGACGCCATCGAGGGGCGGGTCGAGCATGCGGTCGTCGAGACCTCCACCGGGCCGCGAGACGTGCTTCTTTTTGCCGCCCCAGTTTTGGCCTGGTCAAGAATGCCTCTTCCCACCCGGCCCATCCCACCCGCTGTGGTGAAAGCCACCACGGCGGCGCTTCGAGACGTTGTCTTCACACCGGAGGCTGAACTCGTGATGGCGAATTACTTTTTTTCCCCCGATCAGCTCCCTGAAAACTTCTGCGATACCGCCGAGTTTCGTCAGCTGCTTGCCGCCAGCCTTCCCGAAGGCGTCTACAAGGTGGACCCCGCATCACTCAAAGAGACCGCTCAGTTCCTTGCCGACCAACGCTACATGATTGGTGTGGTGACGGTTCCCCGCGGCGAGGCCATCTTTCGCTGGCAGTCAGGCGACTCGCCACGAGACCAGGTGCTTCAGAAATGGGTGGAGGCCTCTCGGGCAGCGCTGGCTCCCCTTTTGCCAGCGTGCGCTTATGAAAGCATGCTGCCCCGGGCCTACTATGTCGCCTGCCGGGACGCCGACCGTTCGGCCCGTCCATTTTCAATTCGGGCATCGGTGGCCTTTCTGGCGACCACACTCGGGGTCACGAACAATGCGCTCACGGCTGTGGTGGGCGGCTGCTACAACCGACAGCTCGAGGAATTTCGCATTGGCTTTTCAGTCGGTGACGAAGAAGAGATCATTCACGGCGTGGTCTGGCCGCTGCTTGGAGCGGAAGACGAGATGAGTGATGTCGCCGAAGATATTGAGACCACGCTCAAAGAAAGCGGGCTTCAGCGCATCACCATGTTGCGCCAACGCCTGCCCCTTGAGTACTGCGAAGACTGCGGCGCACCGCTTTACCCCAATGCGGATGGCGAGATGGTTCACGCCGAACTCCCTGACGTGAACGAGTCATCAAGCCAGCATCTGCACTAAAACTCTAGCTTGCCGCTCAGCTCAAACGACCGCCCTTCTGCTGGGTAGATGCCGTTGAAAGACGCATAGTCGTAGTAGACCCGGTCGCCAAGGTTGCGCGCCCAAACGCTCAGTGTCAGGCCCTTGATCGGTGAGCCCACCAGCCCAAGATCCACCACACCTCGAGACGGAATTTTTCGGCTTCGATTGGCCTGATCAGCCGCCTGAACCATCGAGTCTCGAACGTGCGCGGAAGCAATCACCATCAGACCCGACCAGGCTTTCTCCAATGAAACCCGAGCCACTTTTTTGGGTGTCAACGGAACCAGTCGACCACGATAAGCGCCTGACTCAATGGTTGCCTCAACAAAATCAAGGGCAAGCCTTGCGCGAAGCGATGCACTGATCGGGAACATGGTTTCCAGCGTCAAGACCTCTCGCTCGGTGTCATAGAGATTGGTGTTGCAAGCGACGGGGTCGCCCAAGACGGTGCCGCATCGAAACTCAAGACCAAGCTCGTCGATGGTCTTGATGCTTCTGAACTGCGCCTCGAAGGCAATGCCTTCCCAACGGGTGGACGCTGCAAGATACGTCTCGCGTGAGCGCATCGGTTTGACTCTTGAATTGATGCTCAGCAGATTGTAGTTGCGAGGATCCAGAAAGTCGTCAGGGTTGAAATAATAGAAGTAAAGCTCATCGGCATTGGCAAATCGATAGCCCGTCAGAATGCCAAGCCGAAGCATGCTGTCATCACCCAGCCTGATTCGGGCGCCCAGGGTGGCCGCGTTTTCACTGGATCTTGACCGGCTGGTGGGGCCGGTCTCATTGGGCTGGAAGGTGTTCTTAATCTCCTGTCGACGGCCGCCAAGATCAAGGGTGAGGCGACGCTGAAAGAAAGAACGGCTGACCTGGGCGTACAGCGAATAACTGTCTTGTTCAATCGACTGTCGGTCAATCGTCCTGGATTCGGCCGAATAGATTTCAGCACCCAGGACCCAGCGCGTGGACGGACCCAGCAGATGAAGCTCTGGCGTCAACGTGATTCGCTTGTTCTCAATGCCAAAACTTCCAAAGCGCGAATCATAGAGATCTTTCGACGACTGACGACTGAGCTCGATGGCATAGCCTGTCATACCGGGGCTTGCGCTTTCGTACCGAAGACTCACGGCGTCGCCGTCGCGCTCAGTGGACATCGGAGACGCGCCAACCTGCCTAGGGTTCGCTTGATATTGTTCCTCCGAGAGGTTGCTGGGAAGCTGGGCGTCCTCCCGATAGATGCGCGCATCCATTGAAAACCGCCCTTTCGGAAGTTTGAGCTGAAACTCAGCGCGCCCGCTGGCTTGCTCAGAAGCACTAAAGTCTCGGTCGCCATCGCTTTCGGCGGAAAGCCCCGAGATGGACCCCGACCACGGCCCCTCATCAAAGCCAAGATAGACATCCGCGCTTCGTGTGCCGAAGGACCCAACACTGAGCCCAATTTCACGTGCCGAGCCGCGTCGGGTAATGATATTCACCACCCCACCCTGCGCACGGTCTCCGTAGAGCACGCCACCATTCGCTTTACGCACCTCGATGCGCTCGATGCTTGAAATGGGCGTCTGCACGAACCGAAGGCTTGAGCTGTCTGCCGTGTTCAGACGCTGTCCATCGATCAAAACCAAGACGTTCTGTGATCCAGCCTCGCCAAAAAACCCAATGTCCAGGGAGGCGTCGACCCCAAGCCTGCCATAGAGGCGATTCACCGAAACACCTGCTACGGATTCAAGAAACTCGACAATATTGGTCGCCCCGGAGGCCTGGATTTCCTCGCGGTCAATCATGTCGACCACAGCCGAGGCCGAACTGCGGGGCTCCTCGTATCGACTGGCTGTGACCACCACCGAATCAAGGCTTGCCAGCGTCGGCCCGGATACCTCCGAGTCAGCGTAAGCCAGTGGCGACATCATGGTGATGGCTGTCAAACAGGCATGCAAAAGAAGCACCAAAGCACTTGGAGCTGAGATCAAGCGAGACGTCATGGTGTTAAACCTTCCCAGCCGTCCAACCCTCGAGACGACCAACGAATGTTGACGCCAACGGCCGGTATCCAGACTTCGGGCGTGGCCACCAGAAAAGACGGCCGTCGTGCATTGCCTTCCCAGAGACGAAACACATCCCCAGTGACTGGCTCAAGCCTTGCAGGCTGAGCGTCATGAACGACATCACCCGTTACTGTTTCGAGGAAAGTGCTGGATTCTCACCAGCTTCCCGTTTAACCCACGGTCTGTGGGCACCAGTTGACGGTGTTTGAATAATTTCAAACAAGGTTCAGTGTAACTTCAAATTGACAGTCAGACCTTGAACTGGATCAATCACGCCAATCCATTCCTGAGCGGGCCGCTCTAAAATAGTGCTATGACCCAACCTAACTCAGTGTCGTCAGCGGCCGAGGCTCGGCGTCCACCCTCGCCGCGGCCCATCGGCCCATGGCATGTTTTCCCTGTGGGCCTTGGCTGTATGAATTTCAGTCATGGCTATGGGCCCGCGGTCGATGATCATGCGGCGACGCAGGTGATTCACCGGGCCTTTGACCTTGGGGTGAATTTCTTTGACACTGCGGCCCTTTACGGCGCAGGCCTTAATGAAATCCTTGTCGGCAAGGCCGTTCAAAGCTTCCGAAGTGAGATCGTTCTCTGCACCAAGGGCGGCATGTCCGTCGAGACCGACCCCTCGAAACCCCAACGCCGTATTGACAGCCGCCCCGAGGTCATCCGACAGAATTGCGAAGAAAGCCTTCGACGGCTCAACACCGAAGTGATTGATCTTTATTACCTGCATCGCTGGGACAAGACCACCCCGATCGAAGATGTGATTGGGGCGATGGCCCAGCTGGTTGAGTCGGGCAAAGTGCGAGCTATTGGGCTGTCGGAGGTTTCGGCCGACACCCTAAGAAAAGCCCATGCCTTTTTCCCAATCACCGCCGTTCAATCCGAATACTCGCTTTGGACGCGGAACCCAGAGATTGCGGTGATTCAGGCCTGCCAAGAGCTTGGCTGCAGGCTCGTGGCCTTTAGCCCGTTGGGCCGGGGGTTTCTCTCGGGGGTGGTTCGTCATTCACAAGACATCGAGAAATTCCCTCAAGGCGACATGCGCCGGTCGATGCCTCGATTCCAAGGCGACAACCTGCGGCATAACCTTTCTCTGATCAACAAATTCGAGGCGCTTGCACAGCAGTCTGGCTGCACCATGAGCCAATTGGCCCTGAGTTGGGTACTTCGTCAAGACCCAACCATCATTCCGATTCCTGGCTCTCGCTCTCGTGCCCACACTGAGGAAAACATCCGCTCGGCGTCACTTCGCATCGACCCGTCAATTCTTCAAGAGGCAGGCAAACTCATTTCGGAGACAACCATCTTGGGCAATCGCTACGACGCCCATGCGTCCAAAGCCGTCGACACCGAAGACTTCCACAAGGAGCCCTCTTAAGGGCGAGTCGCCGTTTTACTTAAGTCTTGCCGAGTCACGTGCTCAATGAAATCCTGCACACGTTGAAGGGTCGGGGCAAGAAACTGAAATCTTGGCGACAACGTGGCCACCAGTCGTGAATGATTGATCAGGCCCAAAGGGCCGTCCAGGTTGTCTGTTTCCACATAGACTCCCGCAGCCCTCAAGCGCTCAGCCATGACCAAAGAATTCAGCTTTGGGTCCACCAAGGGGTCATCGGCCGCATTAATCAAAAGCATGGGCGGAGCGCTCCTCGAGACATGCTCGATGGGCTGACTGTCACGTGGCGTGTTCGGCCAGCCAAACGCTCGCTGTGCCTCGGGCATTTGAATGGGCAGGAAATTCACCGGCGATGCAAGGCCGATCACACCGCGAATCTTCGCTCGATCACCCGCGCCAAGCCACCGCTGATCCAGGGCAATCATGATGGCGTTGTAGGCCCCTGCAGAGTGTCCGGCAAGAATGATTCTCTGAGGATCCGCCCCAAAGGCTTTGGCCTCACGAATGAGCGCTGAAACTGCCGATGCACTGTCACGAAGGAACTCTGGGTAAACCACATCGGGCACGAGTCGGTAGTCGGGAATGGCAACCACATAGCCCATTTCGTTAAAGGCTTTGGCGATGAATCGGTAATCCGTCTTCGAGCCTGTCGACCAGGCGCCACCATAAAAAAAGATCACCATGGGACGCCCCGCTTTGGCGGACGCGGGTTTTGCCTGGGAAGCCTTCAGCTGAGACTCGACCCTTAGGGGCACCGACGCATCAGCGGGGGCTGCTTCGTTGGGCAGATAGACATCGATCGACTGTCGAAGGCTTGGGCCATACGACAGCGTCAGGGCTTTGGATTCCGGTTCACCGGTCAGAAGATTCAAGACATCAAGACTGCTGCATCCCGCAAGACCAAGCGGAAGTAGCCAAACCATCCAGCGGGCACATCCGCGAAGACGTCGGGGAAAGGGAAATCTCATTCGAGTGAAGCCGAAGCCGACATCGTGAGAAAACCCTGATGGTCTTTGGCCCAGAGTCGAACGGTGGAGCCATCGGCATCCGGTTCACCACAGACATCAAAGTGATGAAGGTCAAAGGTGGGACGAATCGCCTTGAACGAAAACCGAACCACCCGCCGATGGGGCTGATGGTCACGCACGAGGTCAAGCAACAGGGTAGCGATCAGCGGGCCATGCACAATCAGCCCGGGATATCCCTCGACCTCGGTCACATAACGTCGGTCGTAATGAATTCGATGACCATTGAACGTCAGTGCAGAATATCGAAACAGTAAAACGTCGTCGGGTGTCCAGCGTTTGCTCCAGACCGCGTCGGCAGGCGCAGCCTCCGGTGTTGGTGCGGCTGACCCGGGTGCAGGCGCGTCGCGATACACAATGTCATGGAATTCCGTGAGAGCGACAGCGGATTGGTCGTTACGCCGAATTTCGTGACGAACCTTCACAAAGACCAAGGACCCTGTGCGACCTGATTTCTCCGTCACCTCATCAATGGTCGACGTTCGCGTCACCCGATCACCCACCAAGATGGGCTCATGAAAGGTCATCTGACTGCCAGCCCACATTCGTCGGGGAAGCGGCACGGGCGGAAGAAACCCACCGCGTTTGGCGT
This sequence comes from uncultured Bordetella sp., assembly GCA_964460315.1. Lineage (GTDB taxonomy): Bacteria > Pseudomonadota > Gammaproteobacteria > Burkholderiales > Burkholderiaceae_A > Lacustribacter. The sequence goes on from CAYWPQ010000001.1 coordinate 35,136, forward strand.
GGCCATCCGGGCCAATCTCCGACTGCGGAACCATGGGCAGAAAATAAAGCCAATGCCAGGGGGCAGGAATCGGCGTTCCAGGTTCGGGTCGAACAACGGGCCGATCCAGGGTGGCGCACAAAGCTGCAATCGGTGCCGGGGTCACCTGGTCAATCAGGGTCTCGTGTCGACCAATCCATTCCTGAAGGTTCACGTCGGGCTCCTTGGGTGCTGAAGTAAAAAAGGGCCTTGCGGCCCCGTCTTATCGTCAAAAAAATCTTGACGAATTCATCACGTCAAGATCATTGAATTGGTCGGGGCGAGATGATTCGAACATCCGACCCCTTGCACCCCATGCAAGTGCGCTACCAGGCTGCGCTACGCCCCGACCGAAGCCTTGAATTATATCCCATCCACCGCCCCTCCCTTGGTGGACTCATGCGCATCGCGGCTAGCGCCCAGAGGGTCGGCGAAGGAGGTCCAAGAGTTCGGTCAGAGAGCGTCGAAGCTCATGCGAATCAATGTCTGAGGCCATGGGTTCGGTCGAAGAATTCGTCACATCTGCGACGGACTCCTTCGAGGAAGACACCGCAAGAAGCGCTGCCGCGGGAACTGAGTGGCCGTTGGCACTCGACATCGGAGTGACGTCTTGGGGGCTATCCGCGTTCCTTGCGCGGATGTCATGAAGCTGATTGCGCGCACCGCTAATGGTGAATCCTTGATCGTAAAGAAGCTCCCGAATCTTACGAATCAAAAGCACTTCGTGGTGCTGGTAATAACGCCGGTTGCCACGGCGTTTCATGGGTCGCAGCTGGGTGAATTCCTGTTCCCAGTAACGCAGAACGTGGGGCTTTACCGCACAAAGCTCACTGACCTCACCGATGGTGAAATAACGTTTGGCCGGTATGGTCGGCAGAGTGACGGTGGGCAGACGCGGATCCATGGCTAGGAGTCGTCATCAGCATAGGCATCCAGAGGCTGATTGCTTGGGTCCTGAACAAATGACTTCAACTTCTGGCTTGCGTGAAAGGTGACCACGCGGCGCGCGGCGATGGGGATGGATTCCCCGGTTTTTGGATTGCGTCCAGGGCGCTGCGGTTTGTCGCGAAGCTGAAAATTCCCGAAACCGGAGAGCTTGACCATCCGACCCTCCACGAGGGTCTCGCGGATCTCTTCGAAAAAGATGTCAACGACCTCTTTGGCCTCTCGCTTATTCAGACCCACCACCTCAAAAAGCAGGTCGGCCAGCTCGGCCTTGGTCAGGGTGTCGTCTTGCTGATGAAGACCTGCATGGGCAAGCAAAGTGGACAAAATGAAAGCCTGATGTGTTGAGCGACGGTTATTGGCGAAGCCTTGCCGCAAATTCGGTTTGGACATACTGGACGATGCTTGCCATCAGGCCATCCACATCCGAGTCTTGCAGCGTTGCCTCCGGATTCTCGAGTATAAACCGGAAGGCAAGGCTTTTCTCCTTTTCGGACAAACCCTTACCTCGATAATCGTCAAAACACTTGATGTTTTTGATCCAAGCACCTTGTTTTGATTGGCTTTTTAGCTTTTTAAAGGCACTCAAAACCTGGCCAGCGGGCGTTTCTACCGGGAAAATGAAGGCAAGATCCCGAGAAACGCCGGGGAACTTGGAGACCTCCTCCGGTCGAGGCATGGGCAGGATTTGAAGCGGCTCGAGGAGCAGCTCAAACACGACCGGCGCCTCCGGAAGGTCAAACTCCTGAATCAGCTTGGGATGAAGCTCGCCCATCCAGCCGATCGGTTCACCTTCAAGCAAAACCTCGGCCGATCGACCGGGATGCATCGACGGAGGAGCATCATCTGAACGGCGGGTGGTGAGTTTCAGCGGAGCAGCCAGCGCCTCGAGATCGGCCTTCACATCGAAGAAATCCACTCGGCGCGAAGTCTGGCCCCACTGGTCCTCGAACACCGGGCCAAAGGCAAGCCCAGCCAGACGAACCGGCTGATGAATCCCGTTCACCGTCCAATCGCCCGCTTCCGTGGCGTGGTGCTCGTGGAAGGTTCGGCCAATCTCAAAAATCCTCACCCGCGACTGCTGACGCGAGAGGTTCGTCTGCAAAGCGCCAATCAGGCCAGGCCAGAGACTTGTCCTCATGACCGACTGATGAGAAGCCATAGGGTTCAAAAGCTTCAGCGGAACCTCGGGCAACACCGCAAGAGAGGCCGACTCGCTCACGAAGCTGTAGGTCATGACCTCGTGGTAATCCTGGTCGACCATGCGGTCGCGCAGAGCCATGGCGGACCGATGGGTCTCGTTCGGGGAAGCCATCACGATACTCGCCTTGGGTGGGCGTGACGGAATGTTGTGAAAACCATGCACCCGAGCCACCTCTTCGATCAGGTCTTCTTCAATCTCAAGATCAAAACGAAAGCTTGGGGGCGTGACGGTGATCCGTTCATCGGCCACCTGGGTCTCAAAACCAAGTCGCTGGAAGATGGAGACACATTCCTCGGTAGTGACCGAGATGCCCAGAATTTTGTTGCAGCGAGATACGCGCATGCTCACCGGTTGACGCTTCGGTGTGGCGAGGGTTTGGTCATTCAATGGCCCTGCCTCACCACCACAGATCGTCTGAACAAGATGGGTGATGTAGTCGACATGAGCCGCGGTCGTGGTCCAGTCCACTCCTCGCTCAAAACGATGCGCAGCGTCCGTGGAGAAGTTGTACTTCCTGGCCTTTCCACGAATGGCATCGGGCCACCAAAAGGCAGCCTCAATGAAGATGTTTTCGGTGTTCTCACTGACGGCCGTTGCATCGCCGCCCATGATGCCCGCCATGGCGATCGGGCCGGACTCATCAGCAATCACGCCAATCTCTGGGGCCAAGGTCAGCGTTTGCTCGTTTAACAGCTTGATGGTTTCGTGTGGCTTGGCCCAACGTACCGTCAGCCCGCCACGGACATGCTGAAGATCGAAAATGTGATTCGGTCTTCCCAACTCAAGCATGACGTAATTGGAGATATCGACCAACACCGAAATGGGTCTCTGACCCGCCTGCTCCAGTCGCGTTCGCATCCATTCGGGCGTGGCGGCCTTTGCATTCACACCGGTCATGACTCGACCTGAGAAACGGCCACATAGATCGGAGGATGCAATGCTGACTTCAATACTGTTTTGAATGGTCGGCGCCACCGCCGGCCACTTGGGTTCACATCGCGTCGCACCCGTGAGCGCAGAGACTTCGCGGGCAACACCGGCGATGGACAAGCAGTCCGCGCGGTTCGGGGTGAGCTTCAGCGTGAAGACTTTCGCATCAAGATCAAGCGCTTGGCGAAGATCGTCACCAAGACTGGATGCAAGGCGATCCGGCAGTGCCATGAGGCCCTGGGAATCGTCTGCGATCCCAAGCTCTTTGGCCGAACACAACATGCCTTGGCTTTCAACACCACGCATCTTGGCGCGCTTGATCTTGAAACCACCGGGCAACACCGCCCCTTCGGTGGCGCAGGCGACCAACATCTGGGCCGCAACGTTCGGTGCGCCGCAGACAATCTGCAGTGGCTCGCCGCCTTGGCCGACATCGACACGACAGACACGCAGCCGATCGGCATCAGGATGAGGCTCACAGGAGATCACCCTTGCCACCACCACACCACTGAATTCAGGGGCAAGCGGCTCAAGGTCTTCAACCTCAAGGCCAGCCATGGTCAGGGTTTCAGCGAGGGCCTCGCTGCTGATCGAGGGATTCACTTGGCTTCGAAGCCAGTTTTCGGGAACTCTCATGGCTTCCTTAGGCGAACTGTCGCAAGAAACGCAAATCGTTTTCAAAGAAGAGACGCAGATCACCAATGCCGTATCGGAGCATCGTCATCCGCTCAAGCCCGCTTCCAAAGGCAAAGCCAACATAACGCTCCGGGTCGAGTCCAAAGTTCTCGATCACTCGGGGGTGAACCTGACCCGAACCCGAGATCTCGAGCCAGCGCCCCTTCAGGGGGCCCGAGTCAAAGCGCATATCGATCTCCGCCGAGGGTTCGGTAAAAGGGAAAAAGGACGGACGAAAACGAACCTGAAGCTGGGTGGTCTCGAAAAACTCTTGAAGAAAGTTGGTATAGACGCCTTTTAGGTCCGCAAAGGAGATGTCTTCCGCAATCCAAAGGCCCTCCACCTGATGAAACATGGGGGAATGGGTGGCGTCGCTGTCGACACGGTAGGTACGACCGGGCGCAATCACCTTGATGGGAGGCTGGTGCGTCTTGGCATAACGGACCTGCATGGGGCTGGTATGGGTACGCAACAACAAAGGAAGACCATGCTCATCTTGTTTCTCAAGATAAAAGGTGTCTTGCATGGAACGGGCCGGATGATTTTCAGGGTTATTCAAGGCCGTGAAGTTCATCCAATCCGTCTCGATTTCTGGTCCATCAGCCACTTCAAAGCCGATGGAGCGGAAGATCTCTTCCACGCGCCGCCAGGTGCGTATCACCGGATGAATCGAACCCACACCGCGCCCACGACCGGGCAGGGAGACGTCGATCGATTCGGCGGCAAGACGCTCTTGCAGCTCGGCATGCGCCAGGAACTGACGACGGGATTGAAGAAGCTGTTCGATTTGTTCCTTGGCCCGATTGATCTCAGCGCCCACCGCTTTTCTGGTGTCGGGGTCAAGCTGACCGAGGGCCTTCAGGCGTTCGGTGATGACACCACTTTTCCCGATCCAGCGAGCCTTCGCATGGTCGAGGTCGGCGGGTGTCGCCGCCTGGGAGAATGCTTGTTCAGCGTCGCGAACGAGCTGATCGAGATCGGTCATAGGATGCCCAAATCAAAACAAGATTGAACGAGGTGCAACGAGTTCATGAGCCCAGGGGGCATCGACTCCAGACCTGGAGTCGATGATTTGAAGCGATTGTTTGAAACGACTAACGACCGAGTGCCGCCTTGACGGTGGCAACGATCGAGGCAAAGGCTGGCTTATCCATCACGGCGAGGTCGGCCAAGACTTTGCGGTCCAGATCGATATTCGCCTTCTTCAGGCCGGCAATGAACCGGCTGTAGTTGATGTCGAGCGAGCGGCATGCGGCGTTGATACGCGTGATCCAGAGCGCACGGAATACGCGCTTGCGGTTGCGTCGATCGCGGTAGGCGTATTGGCCTGCCCGCATGACGGCCTGCTTGGCGACTCGAAAGACATTGTTGCGACGGCCACGATAGCCCTTGGCCATGGCCAAGATCTTTTTGTGACGGGCTCTTGCGGTAACTCCACGTTTTACGCGAGGCATTGTTCTTCTCCTTTACGCGTAGGGCATCATGGCTCGGACATGCTTGATGTCGGACTCATGAACGGTGAGGGTTCCACGCAGCTGACGCTTGTTCTTGGTGGTGCGCTTGGTCAGGATGTGGCGCTTGGTGGCGTGCGCACGCTTGATCGACCCGCTTCCGCGAGCCTGAAAGCGCTTGGCAGCCGCTTTTTTGGTCTTCATTTTGGGCATGAAATGCTCCGTTTTTTTAACACCCGCTCAGGTGGCAGTGACTGGCCCCAAGGCCCTCGGTCAACGCACTTTAACAACCTGGCAAGGCGATTCTTTGCCGTCTTACTTCTTGCTTCTTACAACCAACAACAGACTACAGACTACAAACTCTGAAACACGTCGGTCCAACTGAAACAGCCAACGATTTACTTCTTCTTCTTCGGTGAGATCACCATCACCATCTGGCGACCCTCAAGCTTGGGCATCTGCTCCACAACAGCGATCTCGTCGAGTTCGGTGCGAAGCCTTTCAAGCATTCGCACGCCGAATTCCTGGTGGGCCATTTCCCGGCCCCGAAAACGAAGTGTGATTTTGACCTTATCACCCTCTTCCAAAAACCTGGTGACATTCCGAAACTTCACCTGGTAGTCGTTCTCATCGGTACCCGGCCGGAATTTCACCTCTTTAACCTGAATCACTTTTTGCTTCAGCCGGGCATCGTGAGCACGTTTTTGCTCTTGGTACTTGAACTTCCCGTAGTCCATGAGCTTGCAAACGGGAGGTTCAGCCTGAGGCGCGATTTCCACCAGATCAACGTCGGCTTCGTCGGCCATTAACAAGGCCTGTGCAACTTTGACAATTCCTAGTGCTTCGTTATCCACGCCAACCAAACGAATTTCAGGCGCGTTAATTTCCCCATTGATGCGATGCGAACGATCTGTAGCGATTATTGTGTTCCTTCTAAACGTCTAAAAAAATTGACGCCTTCACTGCCGGGCGCTGATCTCTTGATCGAGCTTCTGGCAAAAGGCGTCTGCGGCCATTGCACCGAGATCAGCACCCCCTCGGGCACGGACGGTGACCTGCCCCGACACCTTTTCTTTGTCACCAACGACCAAGACGTAAGGCACCTTTTGCAGGCTTAACTCTCTGATTTTAAGGGAGATTTTCTCACTTCGCAAATCCGCCTGGGCGCGAAAGCCACGGCTTTGCAGGGTTTTCGCCACACTTTCAGCGTAATCCGCCTGGGCATCGGTGATGGAGGCCACGACCACCTGCACCGGTGAGAGCCAGACCGGCATAGCTCCGGCGAAGTTTTCAATGAGGATTCCGATGAACCGCTCAAGCGACCCCACGATGGCCCGGTGGAGCATCACGGGAGGCTTTCGGGTGTTATCGGCGTCGACGAATTCGGCCCCAAGGCGCACCGGCATGTTGAAGTCAACCTGAATCGTGCCGCACTGCCAGACCCGTCCGAGGGAGTCCTTCAGGGAATATTCAATCTTCGGGCCATAAAACGCGCCCTCGCCCTTGAGTTCTTCCCATGCCACGCCCACGCTATCAAGCGCCTGGGCCAGTGCCCTCTCGGCCTTGTCCCAGCTTTCATCCGAACCGACCCGATTCGCCGGGCGGGTTGAGAGCCGATAAATGACATTCTCAAACCCAAAATCGCGATAGACCTGCAAGAGCTTGCGAGTGAAGGCATCCACCTCGGACTGAATCTGATCTTCCGTGCAGAAAATATGACCGTCGTCTTGGGTGAATCCGCGGACCCTCAGCAGGCCATGAAGGCTGCCCGATGATTCATTGCGATGGCATGACCCGAATTCACCGTAACGCAGGGGAAGATCGCGATAACTGCGAAGGCCGGAATTGAAGACCTGAATGTGCCCCGGACAGTTCATCGGCTTGACTGCGTAATCGCGGTTTTCCGAGGCGGTGGTGAACATATTGTCTTTGTAATGTTCCCAATGACCCGAGGCCTCCCAGAGCGAGCGGTCCAGAATCTGCGGACAACGAACTTCTTGATAGCCGCTCTCGACGTAGACCTTCCTTAAGTACTGCTCGACCTGCTGCCAAATGGACCAGCCCTTGGGATGCCAGAACACCATTCCCGGCGCATTGTCTTGCATATGAAAAAGATCAAGGGCCTTGCCAAGCTTTCGGTGATCGCGCTTTTCAGCCTCTTCGAGCTGATGCAGGTAGGCCTCGAGCTCTTCTTTTTTTGCAAAGGCCGTGCCGTAAACCCGCTGAAGCATTTCGTTGCGATGGTCGCCACGCCAATAGGCACCGGCAACCTTCATGAGCTTGAAGACCTTTAACTTCCCTGTGGACGGCACATGAGGGCCACGACAGAGGTCGACGAAGTCACCCTCGCGATAAAGCGAGATCGGCTGATCCGCAGGGATCGAGCCGATGATCTCCGCCTTGTATTTTTCGCCCATGCCCAAAAAGAGCTTCACGGCGTCGTCACGATTCCAAACCTCGCGGACCACAGGCTCGTCCCGGGCCGCGAGCTCTCGCATCTTGGCCTCAATGGCCTCGAGGTCTTCGGGTGTGAGGGGACGCTCGTAGGAGAAATCGTAATAGAAGCCGTTTTCGATCACTGGGCCAATCGTGACCTGAAGCCCGGGAAAGAGCTTCTGCGCAGCATAGGCAAGAAGGTGGGCGCTCGAATGCCGAATGATCTCGAGGCCTTCGGCATCTTTTTCGGTGACGATGGCAAGACGAACATCGCGATCAATGAGGAAACTGGTGTCGACCAATTCGCCGTCGACCTTACCCGCGATCGCTGCTTTGGCAAGGCCTGCACCAATGCTTGCGGCAACTTCGGCCACCTTCACCGGCTGAGGAAAGGATTTCACAGCGCCATCGGGAAGCGTGATGTTGACCATACGAGCGTGTTGCCAGCAGAGATTAAGTGGTTACGGCTTCGAAATTGATTGGTAGGCGCGATTGGACTCGAACCAACGACCCCCACCATGTCAAGGTGGTGCTCTAACCAGCTGAGCTACGCGCCTGCCGAGACCGAACGGCCACGGGGTTTTCCGCGGGGCTCGGCCTGAACAGCCTCCAATTGTAAATCAATTCCAACCTTTGCCCACTCAAGCACCTCTTGGGAAAGGCCGAATTCGGTCAGCGGATGTTCCGTCAGCCAAGCCTCCTCGACTGACAAGCGATAGCCGGCGGAGACTCGCTCAAGCCGAATCATCGGCAGATCCATGGGCAGACGTCTGCGGTAAAAATGGCAAGCCAAACGAAAACAGAGAAGCCCCGCCCAGAGCGATGGGCTGTTAATCATCGCCTGGGTCTTGCTGAGCTTCCCCTGATGACCCAGCACCAACGCCGCCAGCATCTGCTGCTCCTGGCGAGAAAACCCTGGCATGTCGGCATGGTTGAGAATGTAAGCGGAATGCTTGTGGTACCCGTTGTGGGAGATTGAATGACCGATCTCATGCAGGCAGGCCGCCCATTGAATCTGCTGTTCAATCGCCTGGCGCTCCTCATCGGTGCCAAGGCTGAGATCACGCCACAGCTGCAGCGAGAGTTCTCCAATGCGCCGCGCCTGCTCCGTGTCGACGGAATAGCGTCGCATCGCCTGCTCGACACCGATCTTGCGCATGTCCTCAAACTGAGTGCGTCCAACCAGGTCATACAAAACCCCCAGGCGAAGCGCGCCCTCACCGTAATGCATGACGTCGATATCCAGCTCATCGAAGATGGCGGACATGATGGCCACCCCTCCGGCAAACACAGGAAGCCGGTCTGGTTTGAGCCCTTGGAGCCCCGAGTCTTCGGCGCGACCCGCTTTCACCAAAAGGTTGCGTAACTTTTCCAAGGCCTCTGCCGTGATGCCGTCGGGAGAAAGCCCATTGGAGACCAGCACTTCGACGATCGCCTTGGCCGTTCCGCTGGAGCCGACCGCCTGCTGCCAACCCTGCTCTTTAAATGCTTCTCGAATAACCTGGATCTCCTCGCGGGCAGAGAGAATCGCCGACTTCATGCCCGTGCGGGTGATCACACCGCCCGGAAAGAATTCCCTGCTGAATCGGACGCACCCCACATAGACGCTTTCCAACACCCTAGGCTGATAATCAGCGCCAATAATGAATTCCGTTGAGCCCCCGCCAATATCGATGATCAGTCGCCGCTGACCATCGCGAGGAAGGCTGTGGGCAACCCCGGCGTAAATGAGGCGGGCCTCCTCCTGGCCGGCGATGACCTCGATGGGAAAGCCCAGGGCGGCCTCTGCTGTTTTTAAGAATTCAGCGCCGTTTTTTGCCACCCTCAGGGTGTTGGTGGCCACCGCACGCACCCGATCCGGGGAAAACGATCGCAGACGCTCGCCGAATCGCTGCAGGGCCAAGATGGCGCGCGACTGGGACGCCTGATCGAGCTTTTTGTCAGCCCCAAGGCCAGCGGCAAGGCGCACGACTTCTTTGAGGCTATCCAGGGGGTAGATCTGATGGCCAAGTGACGATTCGTCCACCCTGCCAATCAGCAGATGAAAGCTATTGGACCCAAGGTCCACGGCAGCAACTAACTTCAGTGGGTTCGACATCGGCATAGCAGCGCTATTGTCGCTCAGTTTGGGGATTCTTTTGATTGCGCAGCCGTCATATGAGCGTCACACTTCCCCGTTAGCCTAGCCCCCATGCCGAAAACTTCCAGCCCCTTGCTTCACCCCTTTCTTAACCGTGAACTGAGCCTGCTCGCCTTTAATGAACGGGTTCTGGCGATGTCGGAAGACCCCACGGTGCCGGCACTTGAAAAGCTCAAGTACATCTGCATTGTTTCCAGCAACCTGGACGAGCTCTTCGAGATTCGGCTGGCTGGAATCAAGGCCCAGCTCAAAAGCAACCCCGATCAGGTTCAGAGTGACGGCTATTCCGCCACCACCACCTATCGCGAGGTCTCGGAACGTGCCCACGAACTGATTGATCGTCAGTACCGAATTCTTAACACCCAACTCTTCCCTTTGCTTGAAAAACAGGGCATTTACTTTCACCTTGCGGCCAGTCTGAACACCGAGCAACGACAGTGGGCGCACGAGTATTTTTCCCAGGAAGTTCTGCCTGTTCTCACGCCAATTGGGCTCTCGCCGACCCACCCATTCCCACGGGTGCTGAACAAAAGCTTGAACTTCATCGTTGAACTCGAGGGTAAGGACTCCTTTGGTCGAGACAGTGGCATTGCGGTCGTCCAGGCTCCGCGTGCCCTCCCCCGGCTTGTCGCGATGCCGAAGGCGATCTCGGGCTATGACCACGGCTTCATGATGTTGTCGTCATTTGTGCAGGGCTTTGTTCACGAGCTCTTCCCAGGAATGACGGTGCACGGGGTGCACCAGTTTCGCGTCACCCGCAACAGCGACCTCTTCGTGGACGAAGAAGAAGTCACCGACCTTCGACAGGCCCTTCAGGGGGAACTCTCACAACGCCAGTTCGGTGACGCGGTTCGACTCGAGGTCTCGGAAAGCACATCCGACAAGGTCTTAAAACTTCTACGCAATGAATTCGGGCTCTCCGAGCTTGACTGTTACCGTGTGTCGGGACCAGTCAATATGGTGCGGCTCATGCAGCTGCCAGATCTTGTCGATCGACCGGATCTGAAGTTCCCAAGCTTTGTTCCCCGATACCCCAGCGCCTTCGAAGCGGGCCGTCATTTCGATGTCTTACGCAAACAAGATGTGCTGGTTCACCATCCCTACGAAGCCTTCGCCAGCGTCTCGGATTTCATCCGCCTTGCCGCCACAGATCCCAGCGTCGTGGCCATCAAGCAGACCATCTATCGCACGGGGCAGACATCGGAACTCATGGAGTCACTTCTCATCGCGGCCCGAGCCGGAAAAGAGGTCACGGTGGTGGTCGAACTCATGGCGCGCTTTGACGAAGAGACGAACATCAACTGGGCCTCAAAGCTTGAAGAAGCGGGAGCCCATGTGGTGTTTGGCGTGGTGGGCAATAAAACCCACGCCAAGATGTGTCTGGTGGTTCGCCGCGAAAAAGACGGCATGCGCCGCTATGCCCACCTTGGCACGGGTAACTACCACCCCCGAACCGCCAAGCTCTACACCGACTTTGGTCTTTTCACCGCCAACGACGACATCTGTCTTGATGTTCACGAGGTGTTTCAGCAGCTGACCGGTCTGGGTAAGGCCAACACCCTAAAGACCCTTTGGCAGTCGCCCTTCACACTGCATGCCCGAGTGATTCAAGCCATCGAGCGCGAGGCCGCTCTGGCGAAAGGCGGCAAGCCCGCGCGCATCATTGCCAAGATGAATTCGCTGGTGGAACACGGTGTGATTGAAGCCTTATACAAAGCAAGCCAGGCCGGCGTGAAGATTGATCTCATCGTTCGAGGTGTCTGCGTGCTTCGACCCAAGGTGCCTGGGCTTTCTGAAAACATTAATGTGCGTTCCACCATTGGACGATTCCTTGAGCACAGCCGGATTTTTTATTTCCGTAATGGTGGCAAAGACGATCTCTACCTCTCCTCGGCGGACTGGATGGACCGAAACTTTTTCCGCCGCGTGGAGCTTGCCTTCCCCATTCTCGATCGCAAATTGAAGCTTCGTGTCATGCGCGAAGGCCTACAGTGCCATCTTCGAGACAATGCGCTTTCCTGGACGATGAAGGCTGACGGGAGTTACACCGTTCGGCGTGTTGTGGGGGAAAAACGCCGGGCCTCACAGGAACTTCTGATGCTGCGCTGATTTCCCTTCGTCTTCTTTCCTTCCTCTTCCTTCACTGCTAAGACTTGCCACGTTTCAGCGCAGGGCCAAGCACCAACAGAGGCAAAAGCCCCACCAGGGCGATCATGATGGCTGGCCAGGCCGCCTCCGACAACAGCTCATCAGCCGCAAGGTGGTGTGCCGCTACGGCAAGTGTCTCCAGGTTAAAGGGCCGAAGCACCAGCGTCGCGGGAAGCTCTTTCACCACATCCACAAACACAAGCAAAGCCGCAACGCCCGTGGCGCGCGTCATGAGTGGCAGATGAATGGATTGAAAAATTCGAAACGGAGAGAGCCCAAGACTGCTGGCCGACCACTCAATATTTCGGGTGATACGCGACAGTCCGCTCTCGATTGAACTTAAACCCACGGCAAAAAAGCGCGTCAGGTAGGCCCCCAGAAGCAACACGCCGGTTCCCACCAGGGCGACTCGCCATCCAAGCCAGGCATCCGCAAGCTGCGTAAATAGACCTGACCAGGCCAAAAGGCCCACCGCAATCACGAGTCCAGGCATGGCATAGCCAGCGGAAGCCACTCGAACCGACTGAGTGGCAAGCCTATTTCCTGATCGGAGGGCGTAGCCCGCAACCCATGCACTGGGCACGATCAGGGCAACGGCCGCGATTCCAAGCAGGATCGAACTGACCGCCTGCTGGCCAAGCTTCGCCCACTGTGGGTAGCTCTCTGCGCTGATCCCCGCGTAGAGCAAAAGTGCAAGCGGGATCAAAAATCCAATCACTCCGGGGATGGCGCAAACCAGTCGCATGAGCCAAGCCGCCCTTCCATGAACCTGAATGGGTCTTGACTGAGTCCCCGTTCGCCCAGTCGCCCACTGGGCTTTGCCTCGCGCTTTGACCTCAAGCCAGATCAGGATGGCCACGGTCATCATCAAAAACAGTGCAATCAGGGCCGCGGTTGAACGATCACCATAACTAAACCAGGCCTTGAACAATCCCGTCGACAGCGTTGGCACAGAGAAAAATGCCACGGTTCCGTAGTCCGCAAAACATTCCATCACCACCAGCGCCAGACCGGCAATCCAGGCCGGCCGAGCCAGTGGCACGGCAAGCCTCAGAAAAATCTTAATCGGCCCCAGACCCATGGCACGAGCCGCGTCAAAGGCCGCGCCCTGGCGTTCCGCAAAGGCAGTCTTCGAGAGAAGCGCGACGTAAGGCGAGAGCGCCACCCCAAGCACAACACCAGCACCCCAAAGCGAACGAATGTCGATCCGAGGAAGTGTCACGCCCAGAATCGCAAGACCATTGGCAATGTCTCGGTAAAGCCAACCTGAAGGGTCCAAGGCATCGGTATAGGCGTAGGCAAGCACATAAGCAGGCATGGCCATGGGCAGGACCAGGGACCATTCCAGAAGGCCCCTGCCACGGAAATCATAGGCGGTCACCATCCAGGCGGCAGGCACGCCAAGCACCAAGGCGACCACGCCGGCAAGCGCTGACAGCGCCAAGGTGTTGATGAGATAGCCCGGGAGCACCGACTCCAAAAGGCTCTGAAGCACCTCCGGGTCCATCATCGCCTGAAGGCCAAATGCCGCAACGGCCGCGAGGGGCAAGAGGATGGCCGCCACCAGCACGACCGTGATCGCTGTCAGCAGGCGAGGCGCTGGTCGGTCTTGCGAGCGCTGAATCGTGGTTGAGGTGGATTGGGTCATTGACGACTTTTTGCCAAATGAGAATTATAATCATCTGCATCCAAACCAACCAATTCGCCATGGACACCCTGGTTCTTAAGAACGTCTCCATCACCTACGAGGACTCCCGGTCGAAGAGCGGCTTCATCGAGGCGGCCCATGACGTTAGCTTTTCCCTTGGCAAAGGGAAGATCGGCTGCCTGCTCGGCCCTTCGGGCTGCGGCAAGACCAGCATTCTTCGCGCCGTCGCTGGCTTTATTGGAGTCTCCCAAGGCGAGATATGGCTCAATGACCAATCAATCGCCTCCCCGAAATCATGGCTACCCCCGGAAAAGCGAAGTGTTGGCGTGGTCTTTCAGGACTACGCCCTCTTTCCTCATTTAACGGTTGCCGAAAACGTGGCCTTCGGACTCACCCAGGGTAAGAGGCTTTCGGGAAAGACGCTCCCCGCCGACGCCCTTGAGATGATCAAGATCGTGGGGCTCTTGCCACACATGGACCGATATCCTCATGAACTCTCCGGCGGCCAGCAGCAGCGCGTGGCGCTTGCCCGGGCACTGGCGCCGCGACCCGGCTTGGTCTTGCTTGATGAGCCTTTCTCGAATCTCGATATCGCCCTTCGTGAGCGGCTCGCGCGGGAAGTTCGAGACATCCTTGAAGAAACTCAGACCACGGCCATCTTGGTAACCCATGATCAACATGAGGCATTCGCCGTCGCCGATGAAGTCGGGGTCTTGTTTGATGGAAAGCTTGCCCAATGGGGCGACCCGTATCTGCTTTACCACGAGCCAAACTCCGCGGCTGTGGCCCGCTTCGTGGGTGAAGGGGCTCTGATCAGTGGCGCGCAGCACGGGCACCGAGTGAAGACCCCCTTGGGTGACCTTGCGCTGAAGCCCTGCTGCTGCCATGAGTCGGTGGCTTCAAAGGATGTTCGAGTCTTGCTTCGGCCCGATGATGTGGTTCATGACGACGCCTCGGAGCTCACCGCCCGGGTGGTTCGCAAGGCATTTCGTGGCGCCGACTTTCTCTACACGCTCGAGTTGCCCAACGGCGAGCAGATCCTCTCTTTGGTTCCAAGTCATCACAACCACGACCTCGACGAGCCCATCGGTATTCGACTTGAAGCCGATCACGTGGTGACTTTCGGTGAGTCCGAACCGGCATCGGCTTTCTGAGTCAGGAAAAGCTGCTGGTCTGGTGACCCGTCATTCACTTATTCCTAGGGCTGTGCTAAGGTTCATTGTGCGCCGCATCAATTCCCGGCAGACGCTATGGACCAACACCTTCTAACACCCCTGATTGAACCCAACACCATCGCGGTGTGGTTCGATCATGCCACCTCCGCGGTCACCCAGAACGCCCTCCGGGAACAACTTGGTCGATCCCACGCCAAGGTGAGTTTCTGGCCTGAGGTCCCCAACGAAAAACTCGATCTCGCCCTCATTGCAGGCGCGCCGAATTCCCTGCGTCAGTCCCTTAACGAGGCCGCATCGCGACGATGCAAAGCCGCCGTCATCCTGACCAGCAACGTCAGCATCCCCCTCCAAAACGACCTGCGTGACGAGGCGCGACGACTCGGTATTGCGCTGGTGGGTCCCGCCTCCTTTGGAATTCAACGTCCATCCATTGGACTCAATGCAAGCACCTGCAGCACCACAGCCCTTCGAGGTCGTGTCGCGCTTTTATCTCAATCCGGCGCCCTAGCCTCCGCCATTTTGGATTGGGCCGGGGAATACAAGGTGGGTTTTTCCGCGGTGATCACATTGGGCAATGAATGCGACGTTGATCTGGCTCGAGCGCTCGATTACCTCGCCAACGACCACGAAACCCAGGCCATCGTGATCTATCTCGAATGCGTGGCCAACCCGCGCGCATTTCTGAGTGCACTCCGTGCTGCGGCAAGTCTTAAGCCCGTCATCCTTCTGAAAGCCGGCGCGACCACCCATTCGCCGATGGATCCGCTTACCCACACCCAGGCTCTCGTCGGTAGCGACGATGTCTTCGATGCAGCGATTCGTCGATCCGGTGCCGTACGCGTGAACTATTTCCTGCAACTCTTTGCTGCCGTCCGCGTTCTCACCTCGAATCGTCCGCCAAACGGCAGACAGCTCGCGGTCATCAGCAACGGACGCGGCCCTGCGCTCCTGGTGCAGGACCTGGTTCGCGCTCTCAACATTCGTCTGCCGGCCCTTCCCGAACATAATCCCATCATCATCCGAGATGACAGCGACGGGGTCGCCTATCAAGAAGCGATTCGTGAGCTGGACGCCAATCCTGATGTCGATGTGATTCTTGCCATTCACTCGCCACACCTGAGTGTCGACACGGAGGCCATCACCAAGGCCGTGGCCCAGGCATCAGCCGCCACCGAAAAGCTGGTGATCGGCTGCTGGCTGGGTGATCAGTCCACCCGTGAGGCCCGTAACTGGCTTTCATCGCAGGGTGTTCCTGCCTTTCGAACACCCGAGGCCGCGGTCGATGCGCTGCATGCACTGACCACATTCAAACAAAACCAGGAGCTCTTGCAGCAGATCTCCCCGGTGCTCAGCCTGGATGACACGCCAGACCTTGACGGCGCTCGAATGATCATTGAAGGTGCCATCGCTGATCGTCGCTACACCCTCACGGAGATGGAATCCAAGTCACTTCTCTCCGCCTTCGGCATCGCCGTGTCCACGACCATCTCCGCGCGATCCGCCAATGAGTCAGCATTAATTGCCCATCAGATTGGGTTCCCCGTTGCGCTCAAAATCAATTCGCCGGACATCATTCATAAGTCCGAAGTGGATGGCGTGCGACTGAATTTGAAAACCGCGCAAGAGGTTCGAGAAGCATTCGATGATCTGATCAACCGAGTTCGCGAACTGGCCCCAACGGCAAGGATTGAAGGCGTGGTCGTGCAACGATTCATCGAGCGAAGCCGGTCCACCGAAGCCCACATTGGCATGACCACCGACCCGCTTTTTGGGCCAGTGATCTCGTTTGGCCCCGGCGGAGAGAAAGTTCGTTGGGTCCGGGATCGAGCACTTGAACTGCCCCCGCTCAATGGGCTGCTGGCCCAACGCTTAATCGAGCGAACCCAGCTGGGGCAGACACTGCTTGATGAGCAAGCGCATCACAACTCCGACCGGCCTCATCCAGCCATTGAAAAAATTGAACGCCTCTTACTGAAGGTCTCGGATTTGATTTGTGAGCTGCCGGCAATTCGCGAGATCGATATCAATCCGGTGATTGTCTCGGAACAAGACGCCATCGTGCTGGACGCACGGATGGTGATCGAATCGACTCAGGGGCAACACATGCCTCGATATGGCCATCTTTCCATCATGCCTTATCCAGGACACCTCACCGCCCAGTACCCACTGCCCAGAGACGGTACTTACGAAATTCGTCCCATTCGATGGAACGATAGCGATCGGCTGAATCACCTCTTGGCCAATCTTTCGGAGGAATCGCGCTTCATGCGGTTTCTCGCCAACGTCAAATCATTCACCCCCAAGCAGCTTGCCCGTTTCACTCAAATTGATTACCACCGCGACATGGCGCTGGTGGCCACCGTCGGCCGGCATGACCAAGAGGAGTTGATCGGCGTTGCGCGTTATGCCTTGCTGCCGAACGCGGAGAGCGCTGAATTCGCGCTTGTGGTGGCCGACGCCTATCAGAACCAGGGGATTGGATCAAAGCTCATGAAGTCGTTGATTGATGTCGCCCGTGACCAGCACCTTCAGACCATTGAGGGGTATGTTCTGGCCAACAACGGACTGATGCTTCGTCTGATGACCAAACTTGGTTTTGACATCGAACCGGACCCCGACGACGCGACCATGCGTCGGGTGGTGAAATCACTCGAGCCTTGAGGGCTCCGACATGAAGAGCGCCGGCAAAGACCCGGCACACGACCAAAAAAAACGCCAGTTGAATTTCAACTGGCGTTTGGATGACTGCAGAGATGCCGGTGAAGCTTAGGCAACCTTCAGCGCATTGGAAGCAGCATTCACGCCAGCCTTGGTGGCCGACTGAACATTCTGCTCAACGGCGGCAACAGCCTGCTTAGCAGCTTTGCTGGCCGTCTCGTAGGCAGCGTTGGCAGCGGTCAGCGCGGAGCGAACCAGTGCAACACCGCTCTCGGAGCCTGCAGGTGCGTTCTTTGAGAACTCTTCCACGGCGGTGGTGATCTTTTCGTTGCCTGCAGAGATCTGCGACTCGGCCATTTTGGCAAAGGTGTTGGCGGTCTCTGAAGCGATGCCGTAAGCAGCATTCATATAGGCCACGGCGCTCTCGAGTGAGGGCAATGCGAAAGCCGATTGGACCTTCAGGAATTCCTGAATGTCTTTGGCTGAGGCCAGTGCCTTCATGTTCTCAGCACCCTGGCTCATGGCGGTCTTGGTCACTTTCAGCTGAAGGTCAACCATCTTCTCAACGCCGTTCATGGCCACACTGGACACCTCAACCACGGACTCCACGCTGGTTTTGGCGATTTCTGCGATCTGCTCGTTTACGTTTTTCATGCTTTTCTCCTGAAGATTCGATTCATTAATGGGTTGGTATTGAGTTGCGCCAACAACTTGATGCAGCGCACAAAAGTGATTTGACCTAAACAAAGTCGCCAGTGCAAGCTCTTTTTCCGTTTTTTTGCTGCAATGCGCCATATTTTTACATTATGAAAAATAATGACGTTTCAAGGCGAGAAATCATCCCACCCACCCCTTCGTTGCCGCCAAATCGGATGATCGGCACGATTTTTGGTTGCGCCGCAACGAAATCGATTACACTGCGCCCTTGCGTTTAGCCTTTGATGCCGTAGTAAGAGCATCCATTCGATTCTTGTTTGCTTGGCCGACCGCATTCCTCGCGGTAATTCGCGCCTCCAATCAAGAAAGACTATTTTGAAAACATTTGCTGAACTCGGCCTTGCCGAACCATTGCTTCGTGCCGTCGCGGCCGAAGGCTACACCCACCCCACACCCATCCAGGCCGAGGTCATTCCGTCCATGATCGAAGGTCATGACGTGATTGGCATCGCACAAACGGGCACCGGCAAAACCGCCTCGTTCGTTTTGCCCATCCTTCATAACCTTGCCGCCAAGCGCCTCGGCGCTGAGAAATGGTCTGGCCCAGGGCCGCGCTGTTTCACCACCCTGGTTCTGGCCCCCACCCGTGAACTTGCCAGCCAGATCTGCGACAGTATTCGCACCTACGGCAAATTCATGCGCCCCTCGGTGGCCCTCGTGGTCGGTGGTGCCAGTCCCGTGCCCCAGATCAAGGCACTCTCCAATGGGCTGGACATTGTTGTCGCCACACCCGGCCGACTCCTCGACCATGTTCGAAGCGGTAAGGCACGACTCGATAAGACCAACATCATCGTGCTCGATGAAGCCGATCAGATGCTCGACCTCGGGTTCATGCCCGCGATCGAAGAGATCATGCGCAAGATCTGCCAAGACCGCCAGACACTTCTTTTATCAGCCACCATGCCGCGACCCATCCGTGCACTGGCCCAGGAGTTCATGCGCCAACCCAGAGAAATCGCCGTGGCCGCCGAATCCAAGCCTGCGGAAAAGATCCACCAGGAAGTCATCATGATCGAGCAGTCGCTCAAGAGTGAACTCTTGGTCGACCTTCTCGCCGCCCGCGAAGTGGACCGGGCCATCGTCTTCACACGCACCAAGCGTGGCACCGACAAGGTTGAGCGCATGCTCAACGACGCGGGCCTGCGAAGCGTGGGGATCCACGGGGACAAAAGCCAGGGTCAACGCAACCGCGCCTTGGCCCAGTTCAAGTCAGGGGCCACCAAGATTTTGGTCGCCACCGATGTCGCCGCTCGAGGCCTTGATGTGGATAACGTCTCGCACGTTGTTAACTTTGATATGCCCATGATGCCGGAGGCCTACGTCCACCGAATCGGCCGCACTGGACGCGCCGGCAAGAGTGGCATTGCCATTTCACTCTGCGACCGATCCGAACGCAATCTTCTTCGCGACATTGAGCGCCTCACCAACACCTCACTTGAGGCTGTGAAAGAGCTCCCTGAACATGTGGGTCGCACCGGACGCTTCACCTTGATTGCCCTGCCACCGGGTGCCGTCCGTCGTGAAGAGCCCCGTGGCCCACGCTC
>CAYWPQ010000001.1:54924-60099 GCA_964460315.1 uncultured Bordetella sp.
GGCCCACGCTCAGGACCACACCCTGGCTCTCGCCCCGGCGCCCCGCGATCAGGACACCGGTCGGGTGGTTATTCAGGTGGGCAATCGGCCCATGCCGACTCGTCAAAAAAACCTTTTAGCCGAAAGCCAGGCACATCGGGGAAACCAGCTACCTCAGCAGACAAGCCAAGCTTTTCCTCCAAACCCGGATTTACGGCCAAGGCGGGCTTTGCGGGCAAACCGAGTTTCTCGTCGAAACCAGGTGCGGCATCAGGAAAGCCGGCCGCTCGCCCCCCGCGTTAAAGGAAGTCTCACCGTCACGCGCGCGCCTCGTCCATGGGGCCTGTCTCGCGCGCTGACACTTCCGCCATGCTGCTGAGCAATCTCTTGCACGATGGCAAGTCCCAGTCCGCCACCTGCCACTCGGTGGCTTGAGTGTTCGCCGCGGACATGGGGCTTGAAGATCATTTCCCGTTCGCCCTCGGGGATCGGTTCACCAAAATTATCAAAGTGCAACTCAATCCATTCCGAGGTTTCAGAAATCGTGACCTCGATCGTGGACGAGACATCCCCGTACTGGGAGGCATTTTCAAGAAGGTTTTGAATCAATCGATGCATCTTGATGGGCTCAGCGAACACCGTCTGATGGCCATCACCAAGCACCTTCAAGGCTTGGCCACGTCCCTCAAAAATCGGACGCATCATCTCGCCAACCTGAGCGACCGCGTGATGCAGGTCAATCCAAGAGCGCTCCTCGAACGCCGTCTGTGAGCTGACTCGACTAAAAAACAAGAGCTGGTCCGCAAGTTTCGTGGCACGCCGTGACGCCTCTAAGGCAAGGCTCACCGAGGCATTGACCTCCTGAAGAGAGCCCGCTGATGCCGCGTTCTGCAAATGAAGGTGCAAGGCTGCGATGGGGGTGCGAAGCTCGTGGGCCGCTGCGTCGATAAACCGTTGCTCTTGCGCAAAGGCCTTCTCAACCCGATCCAAAAGATCATTTAACTCAAGAATCACGGGCTGGAGCTCGGAAGGCATGTCTGGCAGAACAATCGGCTCCAGCGAATCGGGTTTGCGCTCGGCGATTTTTTGGGCCAAAGCTTCCACCGGGCGAATGGCACGCAATGCAAGAAAATTCACCAGGACCAGCAACACGCCTCCACCCGCAAGCAGTGGCATCAAAATACTCACACTAATTTCAGCGGAGATCTCATCCCGAACCTCATTGAGTTCCGCTGCAAAAATCCAGACTGATTTGGATGGCAGGGCAAACACCTGCCAGAGATCATGACCAACCCAATGGGCATGAAATCCACTGACCCGCGGGCCGAGTGGCAGCTCCGGTGCTGTCGCTGATTTTGCGAGGAGGCGTCCATCATCGGTCCAGACCTGAAAAGCAATCTTGCTTTCATAGGGATGTCCGGAATGAAGCTTCTCGTCCCCAGATCGCTTTTCAAGTTCCTTGGGAAGGGAGATCTCAATGGGTTTTTCAAGAGTCGCTTTCTCAAGCTGACGGGCAAGAAGCGCTTCCAGCACGCGCGCCGAGGTGGCGAGGCGTGCACTGAAAATTTCGTCGGTCTCGTGTTCGCTCACCCAGTGGGCGGCCAGCCCCACGCTACCCATCACAATCACCATCATCGCCAAAAGACTGACCAGCATTCGCCGCCGCAGTGAGTAAGGCCGCCGATTCAAGATCACACCGCCCCCAATCGATAGCCCACACCTCGAACCGTATGAATCGCGTCGGACCCCAGCTTCCTGCGCAGGTGAAAGACATGCACATCCACGGCATTGCTTTCACAGCCCTCACCCATGCTGTAAATCGCCTCTTCAATCTGGCCACGGCTGAACACCCGTGACGGGTTTTCTAGAAGCAAGCGAAGCAGCATCCACTCGCGTCGCGGTAGGTCAACCGGCTGCTGATTGAGGGTGACGGTCATGGCCGATAGATCCAGCGCAAGCGCGCCGTGCGCAATCACGTTATTGGCTTGATTCGCCCGACGTCGCTCAAGCGCCCTGATCCGAGCCAAGAGTTCGTCCACCTCAAACGGCTTGGTAAGGTAATCATCCGCGCCCAGATCAAGGCCCCGAATACGATCGACGGTGGCGTCTCGCGCCGAGAGAATCAACACACTGGTTTGGGCACCGGAGCGACGAAACCGCTCCAAGAGCTGAAGGCCGTCCAGGCCGGGTAAGCCAAGATCCAGTACCACCAGATCAAAGGTGTCAGCCTTCAGAAAAAGCTCCGCGTCCAGCCCGTTGTTGACGTGCTCGGCCTGATGATTGGCCCGAATCAGGGCCGTCCTCAGGCCCGCGGCGATCGATTCGTCATCTTCAACAATCAGTATTCGCATACCAGCGGGCTGACCTCAGCGGTGAACAATGACCTCATCTTATCGTTAACGCTTCTGCGCGATGGTCGCCAGCAGCGCATGGATCTCCGATTTTCGACCAGAATCCGCCAATTCACGCCCAGGGCGTGCAGGGGCAAGCAAAGCCTTGCGCAGAAACGCCTCGGCCTGAGCATACTGACCGTCTCGAAAAAGGAAGTCACCATAAAAGAAGTTCGAATCAATGCCGTCCGGGTTCACCGCAAGCCCCTTTTTCAAGAATTCTGCGGCCTTTTGGTCGTCGCCAAAGCCAATCGGCCATCCAGGCACCTGATAGTAGAGTGATCCAAGACTGGTTAAAGCCGATCCATCCAAGGTCTTGGGGCTCACGGCAATCACACGTTCAAAATTCTTCTTGGCATTCTTCACATGGCCCAGCGCGCCAAGCCCCCCTTTCGCCCCAGCATACGACCCTTCAATAATTCCCCACCAGACGAGAATCTCTGGGTCGGATGGGTTCGCACCGGCATACTGTTCGGCCAAGCCGAGAAGCTCTTTGAATCGCCGCTCGTGATTGTCCTTTGGCTGCTTGTACTTGATCTCAGCCCACTCCGTTTGCAGCCTTTCCAGCTGGGGGCTCGCCGCAAGAGCTGACCCTGTCACCGCGACCAGAAGCGCAAGGGCTGTCAGAGTCGATGCGCTCCAACTGACCATACGCCGGGTAAAGGTTCGAGAAAAATTGTGTTGATGAAGATGACTCATGATGATCCTTTCACTTGTGAATGAAGCTTGCTTGAAGTGCCGCACGAATCTTGGGAAGCTGTTGACGAATGGCTCGGTCGACCAAGGATGGAAACCAAAGATTGATCCGGGCAAACAAACTTTCTGGAAATCCGACCCGATACTCCCGCGCATGACCGGCAACGAATTCCTTAAAAAGAGCGGCAACCTTCCTTGGGTCATCCTCGGTGACCCCGAGAGATTGATTCATGTCTCGGACCGCCTGTGAGTTGATTTCGGTGGCGGTTGCCCTTGGGGAGAAAATCCTGGCGCGCACGCCGGTGCCAGAGAGCTCACGATCAAGGGCCTCGGTGAATCCGCGCAGGCCCGCTTTGGCCGCGCAGTAAACGGAAAACCCCGGGTAGCCGATGGTTCCAAAGCTTGACCCTACACTGATCACCTGAGAAGGCGCTGACCGACTCAGTAAAGGCAACAGCTGCTGTGTCAGGCGAATGGGGGCAGCAAGGTTAAGCCGAATCATGCCCTCAAGCGCCAAGCCAGACTGCTCCTGGAAGTTAGAAAAATCACTCACCCCCGCATTGTGGATAAGCAGGGTTAAACGACCCATGGCCTTGGCTGCGCGGACGACCGCTTGAAGGTCATGGTCTTGGGTGAGGTCGGCAGACACCCAATGGACGCGCGTCGCTGACGAGACCCTCGACACCTCAGACCGAACAGTTTCAAGCTCAGTGACCTTGCGGCTCACCAAAAGCATCTCCTCGCATTCGGGGGCGAGTGCCAGTGCAATCTCACGGCCAATACCCCTTGATGCACCGGTAATCAGGCAGACATGCTTGGCGCGTTTTGTGTGTGACGGGGCAGACGTTGAATGGCCTACCTGACCCACGAGATCATTCGGCATATTCGACCTCTTCCTGGTTCATCGTCAGGCCGCGAAAGATGTCTCCGTAAAGCTGAAAGAACCTTCCTGCGCAGTGCAGAATCTCTCGCTGATCTCCCGGGTCGCTGACCCGATTCATCAGATCTTCAAAGAAGACAACATGTTCTTGGTCAAGGCTTCCGTGCGACCGAAGATAAGAAAACGCCTGGTCAGGCAGGTCCAGACTCAGCTGAATCGCGCCGGCCGCTTGGGTGGCAAGCGCCACACTGGTTCCCTCCAGCACATGCACCATGCCAAAAAACCCGATGGGATTGCCACGGTCAATCTGATGATAGGCGTAGGCCACCATCATCTCGGTGGCGTGTGCCGGAACCCCTTTCCTGACAACTTCTGCATCCCCGCCCGCGTAACGAATGTCCGAGAGAATCCACTCCTCATGGCCAAGCTCTTCTTCGATGTATTCCGCAATCGCCGATTGCAGCCATGGATGTCGATTTCCAATCCT
Organism: uncultured Bordetella sp.; assembly: GCA_964460315.1. Taxonomy (GTDB): domain Bacteria; phylum Pseudomonadota; class Gammaproteobacteria; order Burkholderiales; family Burkholderiaceae_A; genus Lacustribacter. The sequence goes on from CAYWPQ010000001.1 coordinate 59,357, forward strand.
TGACCCACAGGCCATGAGCAAAGGCACCGTATGCTTCACATGGTGATAGGCTTGCTCTAAAAAATTTTGGTACTGCTTGAGCGTAATATCCCCGTTCATCGCTTGACGAATCACGGGAATCTCAGAAAGTGTTTTCTGCGCCGCCATCGTCTGATGGTTGAGCTCTTGATAAAAACCTGTCATGCCAGTGCTCCTTGGTTGAGAGAGGGTTGGGTTAGATAACGCTCGAAAACTGCGTCTCGACGAAGACGGCCGTTGGCTGTTGCCAGACCGTTATGCACCGTGAATGGCTCGTTCAATAGCCGCCAACGAGTAACTTGTGCATAGTCCGGAAGCTCAAGATTCAGCCTTGCGATCTCCGAGGCAATCGCTGCTGAAGTTGCCTCTTGACTCAGCCCACGCGTGACTGGAACAACGAGCGCCGAAAGTCGTGGATCGCCCTCGCCATAGACCAAGACCTGGGCAATCTCGGGGGACTGAAGCAGAACCGACTCAGGCCACTCCGGGGAAACATTTCGGCCAAACCCCGTGATTAACAGATTCTTTTTCCGCCCATGGACGAAGAGAAAACCCTCCGAGTCGAGAAACCCAAGATCACCTGTCGCAATGAAGGCGTCTGTCCCAAAGCCCTGAACCAGAATTTCGCCGTCATCGGCAATCTTCACTCGCCGACCCTCCAGTGGCCTGCCCACACTTCCAAGACGATCAGCGCCCGGTCGATTCAGGCTCACGACCGAACCAAG
>CAYWPQ010000001.1:60199-78390 GCA_964460315.1 uncultured Bordetella sp.
GATCAGCGCCCGGTCGATTCAGGCTCACGACCGAACCAAGTTCAGAAAGACCATAACCTTCAAAAACTGGCAGGCCGAGCGCCCGCGCCTCGCGGATGAGACTGGGCGGAACTTTGCCACCGCCGACGGCGACGAAGCGAAGCTGCTTCAGCTTCCGAGGGGTCCTTTTCAGGGTCAAGACCAGCTGACGCAGCATCTCGGGTAAAAGTATGACGCTCTGAGCGGACGAAGCATCCATGGCGTTCAAGGCAATGTCGGCGCGAAAACCCGAAGAGCCTGTAAGACCCACCTCGGCAAGAGAAGGCACAATCACCTCCGCGCCGAGCATGAGACCAACATAAACCCCGGCAAGGTTCTCAAGAAGAACCGACAACGGCAGCAAAACCAGGTGTCGAGTTAGCCCAAGCGGTGAGAGTCGTCGCGCAATCATGCGCGCTACTCCCCATTGCTCGTCTGTTGTAAGTACCACCCCCTTGGGGCTGCCCGTGCTGCCCGAGGTAAACGTGATCTTCGGCCGGTCAATGCCCCTAGTCCCAGTGGCGCCATTGGAAAACTGCTGCTCGGCGTGAGCGATTGCTGACGCGCGTTGACTCGCTGTGAAAAATGCCGGAATCGGAAGAAAGCCCTTTCCGGCCTGCTGTGATGCAAGATCCTCGATCACCCAATCGATGGAGTTGTCCGTCTCAACCACTTGAAACTTTGAGCCCGAGGAGCCCATCTCGATGGCTCTCGCGTCAATCGCCTCTTGGATCGCAGCGGCATTCATCGACCGGCCATGCAGATCAGAAAGTCTTGCCTGCGCATTAAGCCTGCGATTGAAGCTTGGCATAAGCACTCCCAATGTCTCCAAACATCACCCGCGGCTGAGTCGAATAGTAAGAACCCCATTTAGCCTGCTGATCAACAAGACGCCCTTGGTCCGCCAATCCAAGCGAGACCGGGGAAAAACGCAGGCGTGAAAATGAATTGGCCAGCTCCTGAGTGGCGGTGAAGACGACCCATCGAAACTGGCTGAGATAAAGGTAGCGAGTCATGTAAAGAATCAGATCCCGGGCCCGACCTGGCTCCAACGCCGCAAGGTTGCCCACCTCAGCAATGTCGGATCGCCGAATGATCCGCGTTCGTCCGGTTCGATCAATCTGTTTTTGGATCAACCCATCAACCGGCGCATCGAGGTATTGTTCGAGGAAAGCTTCACGATTCGAGAGTCCGGAAAAACCAAGGGCGGATGTCCATCGGCCCGTCGCATTGCGAAGGCCAATCAATACGTCATAAAAGTGATGAACCTCGGCCCCGTAACGCTCGCGAAAAACCGTTCGAATCAATGACTCCACCTCGCCCCGCTCAGGGTGCTGGCGCCCTACCCACTCCATGGAACCCAGGTTTGATGGGGTTTGAATGAACTCGAGTGCACTGGTGATCAAGGCGAAACCTCCATACGATGACTGAAGAAGGCCCCACACTAAGCAGCAGAAATTAAGGCAACATTAAGAACCATGAGCCAATCCCATCACCGCCACGACCCTTTCGACTCGGAGCGTGAGCATGCTGCGCAGCGCATCAGCCTTCGCACGCTGACCATTGCGGTCGCGCTCACACTTGGGTTTGCGGGGGTCGAATGGGTGGCGGCCCTGATCTCAGGCTCACTGGCACTGATGGCGGATGCCGGCCACATGGTGACGGATGCCAGTGCACTATTTCTTGCACTCACGGCCCAATGGCTTGCAAGGCGCGGGCCAACGGTCAAGAGCTCTTACGGCGAAGGCCGGATCGAGGCACTTGCGGCCTTTGTGAACTCCCTGGCCATGCTGGGTCTCGTGGCGTGGATCAGTATCGAAGCCGTTCAGCGGTTTGGAAGCCCACGGAACATCCTGGGCGAAACGGTCATGATCGTGGCGGCCCTTGGTCTTGTGGTGAACCTCATGGTGGCCTGGGTTCTGTCACGGGACCAGCGAAGCATCAATACTCGGGCTGCTCTTGTGCATGTCATGGGAGACCTACTGGGGTCCGTTGCAGCACTTGGCTCGGGCGCCGTGATATGGCTCACTGGCTGGACGCCGATTGACCCTATCCTCTCACTCCTGGTCTGCGGCCTCATTCTCCGATCCACATGGTCCTTGCTGCGAAGCTCCTACCGAATTCTGATGGAACAGGTACCGGACTCCGTTGACTTCAAAAAGGTCGCCGCCATGCTCGAAGACCATCCCAATGTGTCGGAGGTGCACAACCTGCACATCTGGGAAACGAGCCCTGAGCACATCCATCTCACAGCGCATCTGGTGATTCAAGAAATGGCCCTTTGGCCGGAAACCCTAAGGGAAATTCAGGCCAAGCTTCGTACGCTTCATGGAATCGATCACGCCACGATTCAGCCTGAATTCGACCGCGATCAAAAACCTTGACGTCGAAGACCCGCTCTCAGCTCTTTGGAAAGCTGCGCAAAAAGGGTGTGTGCCTGATCCGTGGGTCGCACAATTCTGCGCCGTTGGTCGTTGGGGTCAACGGTCAGTGAAATGAAGCCCTCCCGCTCCAGCACCGCCAGGCTTTTGTAGATGGTGGCGGGCGACGCAACTTCGGAGGTCATCACGATGGTTTGGATAAAGAGGTCATCTGCCCCGGAGCGAACATAGATCCACTCCAACAGGCGCTGGCTTAACGCGTCCACTTTCCCGTAACCCACCTGCTTTTCCGCTTCGGCAAGGATGGCCATGACGTCTGTCCACGTGTTGCCAGTCAGGCTGTGGTTCGCGCGTCCGCCGCGCGTCTTTGAATTAGCTGTCATGACCTAAATTATGGCAATGTCATGAATCATTGACATAACGCAATGACTTTTTTGATTGACTTTTTTGTCTCGAAAATCGATACTAATTCGAACCCTGATGAGCAGCCAAAAACCCCTGCCATCAGGACAATAGAGACTCATGGCTCCGAATGGCTGTCACCAGAATGTCCGTTTTTCGATAATTTAACGCTCAGAAATCGACCCAAAACGATGGCCACCACCCCCACCGAACGGCTGTTCGCTGTGATGCGTCTTACCGCCGAGCGCGGAGCCATTTCTGCCGTCGATGCGGTTCGCATTCTTGGACTTCCCCGTCCAACCGCCTATCGAATCATTGAAAACCTTGAGGCCCTTGGTTTCCTGCAACGACTTCCCTCAAAGGGGGAATACACCATCACCCAAAAGCTTGCCTCGCTTGGCGCGACCTTTCTCAAGTCGTCGGCCTATGCCATGCCCATTCAAACGCTCCTCTTTGGGCTTTCGGAGGAAATCCAGTCGTGCGCCAACATCGCAGTCCTGCGCGGCGGACGCGTCGAATTCATCCATGTTTCAGAGCATGCCAACGCGCTCCTAAGATTTGAGCCAGGCATCAAAGGGCCGTTGCACTGCAGCGCTGCAGGACAAGTCTTTCTGGCCTCGCTTCCTGACAAGAAATTGCTCGAATTTCTTGAAACAGGGCCCTGGGAACGTTACACCGCCAACACCATCACCGAGCCGAAACTTCTCGAGCGACGCGTTAAAACCGTTCGTCATGAAGGCTATGCTGTTACCCATACGGAATGGACGGCAGGCGTCACGGCGGCGGCGCTGCCGATTCGAAACCCAAAGGGTAATGTGGTGGCCACGCTCGGAATCCATTTTTCAGAAAACGAAAAAACGGTTGGCGAGGTCGAGGCACTATTGCCTAAGATGCACTACTACGCCGCTCGAATTAGCAAACACTTTTAGTCAGAACCATGACATCGACCCATCCAACCCAGCAACGCCAAGCCGTGCTCAAAAAGCTTGAGCGGCGAATTCGATGTGACGGCCAGTTCACTCTGCCCGCGGTTCCCGCTTTGCTCGACGATTACACCGAGCGATGTGCTCAACTCTTCGGCGCACTCGGAAGGCATCTGAGCCCCGAAGAACGAGCAGAACTGAAAACCATCCTCGGTCGCCAGCTTCAAGAAGCCTTTTCAAGATCACAACGGTCCAGCATCACCCTGTCGTACAAGGCCAACACCGGCGGCGGCCTTGACTATCAGGTCACCGCTCAGTTCGCAACCATTGAACAGACCTACGAGGGATGGGTCGCCACACGAGAGCCGCCTTACTTTGGGCTTGAACCCGACGCCAAAGCCATCGCGATGGCAAAGGACCTCCATGCGACCCAACCCCAAAGCAAGATTCTTGATATTGGTGCGGGCACAGGTCGGAACAGCCTTCCCTTGGCTCGCATGGGCCACCCGGTCGACGCCATCGAGATCACCCCGAAATTTGTCGAGATGCTGCGCACGAGCGCCGAAAGTGAACGTCTCAATGTTCGGGTGATCGGCAAAGATGTGTTTCAATCACGACAAGACCTGAGCAACGACTACGGGATGATTCTTGTTTCAGAGGTGGTGTCCGATTTCCGAACAACAGACCAGGTGCGTCAGCTTTTTGAACTCGCAACAGACCACCTTGCACACGACGGCCTTCTGGTCATCAACGCGTTTATCGCCAACGATCACTACATGGAAGACACCGCCGCCCGGGAGTTTGCGCAACAGGCATTCTCGTTCTACCTAACCCCCGAGGAGTTGAACCAGGCATTCCGTGGCTTGCCGCTGAGCTTCATTTCGAGCGAGACGCTGCTTGACTATGAGCAGGCTCAGCATGACAGCAAGAATTGGCCGCCTAAACCATGGTTCCCCGACTGGGCGGCGGGACGAGATGTCTTTGCAGTGCCCCCTGGAAACAGCCCCATCGGTCTACGATGGCTGGTGTTTAGAAAGGACCGCAACCAGGCTGGCTGGCGGAAGCGGTGAGATTCGAACTCACGGAGGGGTTGCCCCCTCGCCGGTTTTCAAGACCGGTGCATTCAACCGCTCTGCCACGCTTCCATTGCTCAATATTTTATCAGGGTATTGCCTCGGTCTTTCTCTGCCCGCGGGGCGAGAGATCTTGATATCGTCATCGCCTGTTCAACCCACCAGCCAGGCGTTTCGGCATGAATTCCATCCTTCAGACCGCCCAGTGGCCTGCTGCCATGCAGGCCGAAATTGATTCGCGTCTCACCACGCTCAAAGAACCTTCCCCAGAGGTCACGGGTATCCTGACCCGAAGCAATGCCAGGCTTGAGCCCGAATTAATTCGCTCACTCCCTCAGCTAAAAGTCATTGCTACCTGCGGGGTTGGCTACGACGGCATTCCTCTGGACCTTTGTCGCTCCCGCGGTATCGCCGTCAGCAACACCCCTGGTGTTCTCAATGATGCGGTCTGCGAACTGGCTATTGGTCTTTTGCTCTCGCTGCTGCGAAGGCTTCCATACGCTCATCATTTTGCAAAAGAAGGCCGCTGGGCGAAGGCCGCATTTCCATTGACCCGTTCGCTTTCGGGCAAACGAATTGGCATTGTGGGAATGGGCCGCATTGGCCAAGACCTGGCCATGCGCCTGCTTCCATTCAAGGTTGATATCGCCTACACCGGCCCCAGCCGAAAAGACCTTCCCTACCCCTTTGAGCCATCGGTCATCGACCTGGCTCGCAAGGTGGATATTCTTATCCTGACATGCCCCGGAGGCCGCGATACCGATGGCCTGGTGAATGCGTCGGTGCTGGAGGCACTGGGGCCAACCGGCTACCTTGTGAATATGGCGCGGGGCAGTGTAGTGAACGAACCGGATCTGATTCGCGCACTTCAGACCAACAGCATTGCGGGTGCCGCCCTGGATGTGTTCGCCGATGAGCCCAACATCCCTGAGGCACTGCGCCATGCTGAGAACGTGGTGCTCTCACCCCATGTGGGAAGTGCTACCGAAGAAACCCGAATCGCCATGACACGGCTTGCGGTTGATAATCTGCTTTCGTTTTATTCATCGGGCCGGTTGCTCACACCCGTGCTTGAAAACACCCGCGTCCCTTAACGCTTGTTCATTGCTTAGAATCGCTCACTGACTGATTTTTCTTCGCCGTTTTTGACTCCTTTTTGAACGGATCACCATGACTCTTCACGCCTCCACCCTTCCCGCCGTGTTGTCGCCTGCCATCACGCCTTTTCATCCCGACGGAAGCCCCGACAAGGCCAAGCTCGCCAGACATTGCCAGTGGCTACAGGTCAATCATGTGGGAATGGCGGTCTTTGGAACCAACTCCGAGGCCAACTCCATGTCAGTTAATGAAAGGCTGGATGTTCTCGATTACCTGGTCGGCGCGGGATTATCACCAGGGCAGATGATGCCTGGCACGGGCGCCTGCGCAGTGACGGATGCCATCACCCTGACGCGGGCTGCGGTCAATGCAGGCTGTGCCGGAACCTTGATGCTTCCCCCTTTCTATTACAAAGATGTCTCTGACGACGGCCTCTTCGCTTATTTCGCCCAGATCATCGACGCCGTGGGAAGCGACAAGCTGCAGATCTACGTCTACAACATCCCCCCGATCACCAAGGTTGGTTTTTCGCTGGCGCTGCTTGAGCGTCTGATCAAAACCTACCCGAAGACCATCGTCGGTATCAAAGACAGCTCCGGTGACTGGTCCTACACAGAGTCAGTGCTGAAGTCATTTGCACCGAACGGTTTTCGCGTCTATGCCGGCAGCGAATCGTTTCTGCTTCGCACGATGCGTGCAGGCGGTGCTGGATGCATCTCGGCCACCACCAATGTGAACCCACGCGCCATTGCCGAGCTTGCCGAAAATTGGCAGGCGGATGACGCGGAAGCTCAGCAGGCCGCGCTCGACAAGATTCGAACCATCTTCCAGTCACGCCCGATGATTCCTGCCATGAAGGCGGCCATGGCCCATTACTCAGGCGATCCACAGTGGGCCGAACTGCGCCCGCCCCTGGTGAAACTCACCGCCGCCCAACATGCGGATCTGCTTCAGGCGCTGACGAGCGAAAACTTTCAGATGCCCGGTGTCTGAGCCTTAATTTCCTCGGCAAGCAATCGACTTGCCGAGGTCAACAGGTCCTCATAACGCTTCCGTTCCGCCGCCATTCCTTCGGGGGTCCAATCGTAAAAGCCCCGACCGGCCTTCATTCCCGTCGCGCCCTCCGCAACCCGGGTCTTCAAGATCTCACTGGGCTCAGCGTCATTGCACAAATCTGGATAGATTGAGGCACCGGCCGCAAGATGAATGTCCAGACCCGCATGGTCGCGCTGTAAACAAGGGCCTGCGGCGAGATAACGAAACCCGAACCCAAACCTCACGGCGGCATCGATGTCCTCGGGCGTGGCGATTCCCCGGTCAATGAGTTTGAGCGCCTCACGCGACACAGCATGCTGCAAACGATTCACCAAAAACCCCGGAAGGTCTTGCTTCACCCGAATGGGCACCTTGCCAACGCTCGACATCATGGTGGCCACTTGATCGGCCACCTTGGGGTCAGTGTGAACGGAGCAGACCACCTCCACGCCCGGCACAAGATGAGCTGGCATAAAGTAATGAGTTCCAAGCATCCGATGTTGGCTTTTAAGTCCCTGGCCAATGGCACTAATGGGAAGTGCAGAAGAGTTGCTGCACAAAGGAATGTCAGGCCGCGCCCGTGATTCCAGATCACGAAACAAAGACTGCTTCAGTTCAAGCTTTTCGGGAATCGCTTCAATGACAAGGTCGACCGAAGGCCAATCGACTTCCGAGAGAGTATTTACCCAACTCATGGGTTGTTGGGCTGTCGCTTCCATACGAGCAAGCGCCAACTGGAATCGCTCAGGAATACTCGCCGAACGTTCATCGAGTGGATTGACAATCACGGTCGCCCAGTTGTGGGCGGCAAACGAAGCCGCAATATCCACACCCATGGTTCCACCGCCCACGACGCACAAAGTTTGGAACATTTCAGAGGCCCTTCATGAGAAAACCTTATCTTAAGGTTCTCCTCCCGAATCGCTGCTCAACCCCGATGGGACAAGCCGTTCAAAGCCCCATGGATTTGGGCAAAACTAGTACTTATCCTAGGTTTCGAGCCCCTTCCAGCCCTTGAAAAGCAGGAGGCTTCCTGACACCCTTAGCCTTTCAATTCAAATGCTCGTAAGGAGACCTTTCATGCGCTTTTCTAAGTTTCTGACCGCGATCGCACTGGCCACCGCCGGTACCGCTTTCGCTCAAAACATCTCGATTGCAACGGGTGGAACCGGTGGCGTCTACTACCCCATGGGTGGTGGACTGGCTGCCGTTCTCTCCAAGCACGTTGCAGGCATGCAGGCCACTGCGGAGGTCACCGGCGGGTCCGTGGACAACCTCAATCTGATCGCCAGCGGCAAGCCGTATGTCGGCTTCTCGATGGTGGATGCCGCACTGGATGCATCCAAAGGTGAAGGAAAGTTCGCCGGCCGGAAGGTCGACATGAAGACCCTTCTGGTGCTCTACCCCAACCGCATGCATGTGGTGTCCACCACCGCCACAGGTGTGAAGACCATGGCTGACCTGAAAGGTCGCCGTGTCTCCACTGGAAGCCCGGGTAGTGCGACCGAGGTGATGGCATTGCGCCTCATCGAAGCCTCCGGTCTGAACCCTGAAAAAGACTTAACCCGCGAGCGTCTTGGTGCCGCCGAATCCGTGAACGCGCTGAAAGACAAAAAGATCGATGCTTTCTTCTGGGTGGGCGGCCTTCCCACCGCTGCGGTGACGGACCTTGCCAGCACGCCTGGCACGACCATCCAGATGATCGATCACTCAGCCGCTGTGGCCGCGATGAACAAGAAGTACGGCAATCTCTACTACGCCGACGTCATTCCCAAGTCGGTTTATTCCGGCATGAAGGCTGACAACAAGATCGCCTCGGTCGCCAACGTTCTCCTGGTGAATGCCAACATGCCCGACGACCAGGCCTACAAGATTGTCAAGGCCGTGTTTGATCACAAGAAAGAACTGGTTGCCGTCCATAAGGAATATGAAAACGTGACCATCGCCAACCAGAAGCAGGCTTCCTCACCCATTCCTTTCCATCCCGGTGCGGCCAAGTACATCAAGGAAAAAGGCGGCAAGCTCTAATCGTTTTTCAGCTCATTGGTTGTAAGGCATGAGGGCCCGCAACGCGGGCCTTCTGCTTCCAGACGTTGCGATGCAGATTGCGTGAATCACCCTCCGCATGGCTCATCCGTTCAATAAGGACATCGTATGAACACCTCCTCCACACCTTCCGCCGCAACCCCCGAAGAAGCGCTTGATGCCGAGACTCGGCAGCGGGTGGAGAGCCTGATTAAGGAAGAGGAAGGTGATTCAAGCAGTTTTAAAGGCTGGCTTGGGGTGAGCCTGACCTTGGTCGCCGTGGCCATGTCGCTTTTTCATTTGTATGCCGCCTATGCCATCGTTCCGGCCCATATCCTTCGGATGACGCACGTCACCTTGGTGCTGGTGTTTGTTTTTCTCACCTTCCCCATCGCCATGAGGTTTAAAAACCGGCTCATGATCTGGGATATCGCCTTTGCGGGTCTAGCCATCGCAGCGTACGTCTATGCCGTGATGGGGGGCGACAGCTTTGGCGACCGAAACACCTTCCCGCTCACGACCGACGTCGTGTTTGGGGCAATTTTTATCCTGCTGATTCTGGAAGCCTTGCGTCGAACCAACGGATGGATTCTCCTTTCAGTCACCATCGCGTTTTTACTCTACGCCCTATTTGGCGACCTTCTCCCTGCCCCATGGACCCACAAGGGCTATGACCTTAGCCGGCTGGTCGGGTTCATGTACATGACCCTCGAGGGGGTCTTTGGCACGGCCGTGGATGTCTCCTCAACGCTCATCATTTTGTTCACGATTTTTGGCGCCTTCCTTCAGTTCAGTGGCGCCGGAAAATTCTTCATTGATTTCTCATTTGCGGCCATGGGCGGACGCACCTCCAGTGTGGGCCGAACCGTCGTGCTTTCGTCATTCCTGCTTGGCGGCCCCTCCGGTTCTGGTGTGGCCACCACGGTGACCGTTGGTTCGGTCGCCCACAACATGCTGATCAAGGCGGGCTATGAACGCAATGCTGCGGGAGGTCTTCTCGCGGCAGGGGGGCTTGGTGCCATCATCTCTCCCCCGGTGTTGGGTGCGGCCGCCTTTCTGATTGCGGAGTTCCTCAAGATCTCCTATCTCGACGTTCTGTTAATGGCCACCATCCCCACGTTTTTGTTTTATCTGGGGCTTTTCGTGATGGTCGAAATCGACACTCGCAAATACGGCATGTCCGGCCAGAAGACGCCTCTGGTCGAAACCGCATGGCAGCTCACCAAGAAATACTGGTTTCATTTTTTCTCGCTGATCTCCATCGTTCTTTTCATGTTGCTTGGTTTCTCGCCGGTGATGTCCGTGTTCTGGGCCACCGTGGCATCGTTCCTGACCAGCTTTCTGCGAAGAGACTCCGCCATGATCAGCTACGACATGTTCACCGGTCGTGCGCCGATACTGAAAAGCCTCTACCAGTCGTCTCTGGTGAAGTCGCTTTCCGAAGGCTTCACCCAGGTTCTCTCCATTGCCGTAACCTGCGCCGGCGCTGGCCTGATTGTGGGCGTGGTGGTACTGACCGGTCTTGGCCTGAAATTCAGTGCCATCGTGATTGATTACGCAGGCGGCTCACTCCTCCTCACGGCCATCTACACGGGCTTAATTGTCTGGATCGTGGGGCTCGCCGTTCCCGTCACGGCCTCCTACATTATTTGCGCAGTGATTGCTGCGCCAGCCCTGATCAAACTTGGTGTGCCGGACTTTGCCGCCCATATGTTCATTTTCTATTACGCGGTGCTCTCCGAAGTGTCCCCGCCCACGGCACTGTCGCCCTTCGCGGCAGCCGCCATCTGCAAGGGGAACCCGTACAAAACTACTTTCCAGAGCTGGAAGTACGTGGCCCCTGCCATTCTGGTGCCCTTTATCTTTGTGCTCGACCCAGCCGGTGTTGCCTTGTTACTCATGGGCACCACCAAGGCCCTGGCCAATGCCAACTGGCTGGACATTGCCTGGATCACGTTTACCGCGTCGGTGGGGATTGTGGCGCTTGCTGGTGGTCTACAGAACTGGTTCATCGTGAAGACCAATTTTGTAGAACGTTGGGTGCTGATCGCCGCGGGCTTTGCCCTGACCTACCCGTCAAACCTGGGTGACATCGCCGGCTTTATCGGTTTTGCAGCGGTGATTGTTGCGCAGTGGTTTAGACGAGGTCGCGCACAGCCTGTCCAATCGCAAGGCAACTAGTCAACGCAGGGGATTCCATCCCCATCAGCAACACCAAACCCGAGAGGCCATGGTCTCTCGGGCCTCTTACCCAGTAATCCGCGGCGGCCGCGTTGGGGCCCACCACTTTCGGACGAATGCCGGAATAGCCAACCGAGAGAGCGTTGTCAGGCAGATCAGGCCACCAGCTGCGGACGTCATCTCGAAATCGATCCAGCCGGGCTGCATCCACGTCATAGGAAAAACTTCCCAGCAGGCCGCGATCAATTTGTTCCTGACTTGGGGCGTCGAGCCACTCCACATCCGGCCCGAAATTCGCCTGTCCGCCAAGATCAAGGGTGAGGTGAGTACCCAGCCCACCAGGGACTGGTACCGGATAAATCAGGCGGCCAAAAGGACAACGGCCATTCAGCCTGGCGTAGTTGCCTTTGGCAAAAAACATCGAAGGAATATGCTCCTGAGGTACCCCAGAGATTTTCTTCGAAACCGGAATGGCATCGAGCCCGGCCGCATTGATCAACACGTCTGAGACAATCGTTTCACCAAGAATCTGCGAATGCCACTGGCCAGCGATCAGCTCAGCGGACTCGAAGCGGCTGTTGACAGCCATCACGGCGCCGTGTGCTTCCGCATCGGCCAAGAGGGCATGCATTAATTCATGGGCATCAACAATTCCCGTCGACGGTGAATGCAAGGCCAGGTCGCAACGCAAGGCAGGTTCGAGCTCTTGCGCCCTTTTTCCGGAAATCAGTTCCAGGTCTTGCACGCCATTCGCAAGCCCCGTGGCATGGAGCGTCTCAAGGCGCTCTGCCTGCGGAGACGCCGCCACAATCAGCTTGCCCGTCTGACGATGCCCAACATGGCGCTCACGAAGATACTCATAGAGAAGATGACGTCCACGAACACACCATTCGGCTTTCCTGGAGCCGGTGGGGTAATAGATACCCGCGTGAATGACGCCCGAATTTCTTGCGCTGGTTCCGGTGCCGTAATGGCTTTCACTTTCAACAATCACGACCTCACGGCCAGCCATGGCGAATTCCCGCGCAATGGCAAGCCCCACCACCCCGGCACCCACCACCAGAACATCCACCTGATCCATTCGAATCTGGCTTAAAAGAACGCCTGAAGCCCAGTCTGAGCGCGGCCAAGAATGAGTGCGTGGACATCGTGGGTGCCTTCATAGGTGTTCACCACCTCGAGGTTCACCATGTGTCGCATCACGCCGTATTCGTCATTAATGCCGTTGCCACCCAGCATGTCACGGGCCAGGCGCGCAATCTCCAGGGCCTTGCCACAGTTATTACGTTTCATGATGGAAGTGATCTCGACCGCAGCAATGTGCTCGTCCTTCATTCGTCCAAGGCGAAGGGCGCCCTGCAGCCCAAGCGCTATTTCAGTTTGCATGTCCGCAAGCTTTTTCTGAATCAGCTGCGTGGCCGCCAAGGGCCGACCAAACTGGTGGCGATCCAGGCAATACTGCCGTGCGGTATGCCAACAAGCCTCGGCCGCACCCATGACGCCCCAGGCAATGCCGTAGCGGGCAGAATTCAGGCAGGTGAAGGGGCCTTTTAAACCTCGGATCTCGGGAAAGGCGTTTTCCTCTGGAACAAAAACGTTGTCCATCATGATCATTCCGGTGATGGACGCACGAAGGCCAACCTTCCCGTGAATGGCTGGCGCGGTCAGGCCCTTCATGCCCTTTTCTAAAATAAAGCCACGAATCTCGTCGGCCTCGTCCTTGGCCCAGACCACAAACACGTCAGCGATGGGACTGTTGGAGATCCAGGTCTTTGATCCGGAAATTGAATAGCCTCCGTCAACTTTCCTGACGCGGGTGGTCATGCCGGCTGGGTCTGACCCTGCATCAGGTTCGGTCAGACCAAAGCAGCCAATCCACTCACCCCGAGCGAGCTTGGGAAGAAACTTCTGGCGCTGGGCCTCGGTTCCAAATTCAAAAATGGGCAGCATGACGAGCGAGCTCTGAACACTCATCATCGAGCGATAGCCGCTGTCGACACGTTCGACCTCACGAGCAATCAGCCCGTAGGCCACATAGTTCACCCCAGAGCCACCGTATTCCGTGGGGATGGTTGCACCCAAAAGACCCACCTCGCCCATGTCGCGAAAAATGGATGTGTCCGCCGATTCATTACGAAAGGCCTGAAGCACACGCGGCTGAAGCTTCTCTTGGCAAAGTGCCTTCGCGGCATCCATCACCATGGTCTCGTCGTCCGAGAGCTGCTGGCTCAAAAGAAACGGATCTTCCCAGGAAAATTTCGGATTGGGTCTTAGCATGATGAACTCCTGTTTAGGTGCGTATGCATTCAGATGCTTGCAATCATTCCACCATCCACCCGGATCATGGATCCGGTGATGTAGGCCGCCTGCTGGCTGGCCAAAAAGGCAACAGTACTACCAAATTCTTCAGGCTTTCCGTAACGCCCGAGGGGAATCGCCGCACGACTTTCTTGTTCCACCTGGCTCACTTCTTTGGATTCTCGCTGGGCCTTGGATTCGTCAAGAAATCGGACGCGATCGGTGGCAATTCGCCCCGGAAGCACCATATTGACCGTGATTCCCTGGCTGGCCACCTCGCGGGAAAGGGTCTTGGACCAGCCGACCAGAGAGAGCCGCATCGCATTGGATAGCGCAAGATTGGGAATCGGGGCGACCACCCCCGAGGAGGCGATGGTCAAGATGCGTCCCCATCCCTGGGCACGCATGTCGGGCAGGACAACATCGGTCAAGGCAATCACGCTCATGACCATGGACTGAAACTGTGCCGTCCATAGATCGGCCGGCTGACCGGAGGCCGGGGTGGGCGGCGGACCACCGGTGTTATTCACCAAAATGCTGACCGGACCGAGAGATGCTTTCAAGGCATTCAGGCGATCAGCAACGAGCCCCGTTTCAGAGATGTCAGCCACAAGAACATGGCTCACCCCGCCCAGTGATTGAATGTCGTTGGCCGTCTGCCGAAGAGCTGCCTCGCGTCGGCCGACCAAAACCACGCGGGCGCCCTCCGCGGCTAGTGCCTTCGCTGATGCCGCACCAAGGCCACTTCCTGCGCCAACCACGAGGGCAGTCTTGTGACGAATACCTAGATCCATGCGGGGCTCCAATGTTGATTCACGACTCGGTTAAGCCATATGGCGCAGGCGAGTGTTTTGCTGTCGGTGACCTCGCCGCGATAGATCATCTCGAAAAGATCTTCTGGCTTAACGGTGACAATTTCAAGGCACTCACCTTGTTCCCGGGCCGACTCACCCAGCACCAGACCTCGGGCCATGAAAAGATGAATGGTTTCAGTGGAATAGGCAATCACGGGATGCATCTCGCCAAGCCTGGCCCATTGTTGGGCCCGATAGCCAGTTTCCTCGGCGAGCTCACGCTGGGCCGCAAGCAAAGGGTCTTCGCCTCGATTCAGCTTTCCGGCGGGAAACTCCAAAAAGCTGCGGTTCATGGCGTAGCGCCATTGACGCTCCATGACGACCCTTCCGTCATCAAGCACCGGGACAATCGCTGCAGCACCAGGATGCAGGGTGTACTCGAATGGCTGCTCATGCCCGTCGGGCGCACGAACCCAGTCACGCTGAATTTTTAGTAGGGAGCCATCGTAGACCTGTTCGCCCGACAGACGAACCTCTTCAAGCTGAGGGTATGGCTCGCGAGCGGGTCTTGTGGGGCGGGCGTCGGCCATTACTCAGCACGGGCACTCTGACGACGCAAATAGCGCCAGACAAAACCCGGATACGCCAACACCAGAAAGACAAGAAACGTGATGGCGTAAAACTGCCATGCCTGAGGCTGCATTCGCCCCACGTAGCCTTCGAGCCCCCGACCCAGGGCCACAAAAATGAGGTAGTAGATCAGCATCTCGGCAAAACGCCACCAGATGGATTTGGCGGGCTTCGCGAAAACACCAAAGAGACGCTGGGTGAAGAAAGGAAGATTGGCCAAAACAATGGCGATCACCAGAAGAAGAAAAGCAGCGGTGGCGGTATTCATGCGGCCAGCGACATGCGAACGGTGTAGATGCAGGCTGCCATCAGGGGGCCCGGCAAGATGCCAAGGGCCAGTACCGAAATGCCATTGAGGGTAAGCAAGCCTTGAACCGGCCTGCTGCAGTCAAGCGGTGCGTCAATCTTTGCGGAATCAAAGTACATCACTTTCACCAGTCTCAAGTAGTAAAACGCACCCACCAAGGAGGCCATCACCGCCAAAACCGCCAGCCAGATATGCCCCGCCACGACCACCGATTCCAAAATAGCAAGTTTGGCGTAAAACCCGACGGTGGGTGGAATTCCCGCCAAGGAAAACGTCAACACCAGAAAAATGGCCGCCAGCGCCGGGTGTCTTTGACTCAAACCTTTAAGGTCATCCAGCGTTTCACATTCAAACCCCTTGGACGACGCCACCATCAGAACTCCGAAGCTTCCGAGCGTGGTGATGACATAAGTCACCACATAAAAGAGCGAGGCAGCGTAGGCATCCACCGCACCGACCGTTTCGTTACCCACAAGACCGGAGACGAAGCCCAAAAGCATGAACCCCATGTGCGAGATGGTGGAATACGCCAGCAGCCTTTTGACATTGGTCTGCATGATGGCAATAAGGTTCCCCACCACCAAGGAGAGCACCGCCAAGACCATCAGCATCTGCTGCCAATCGGCCGCGACCCCAATGAGCCCAGAGACCAATAGCCGCACCAAAATGGCAAAGGCGGCAAACTTGGGCGCAGCGCCGATGAGTAGGGTCATGGCGGTTGGTGCCCCCTGATAAACGTCGGGCACCCACATATGAAAGGGCACAGCGCCAAGCTTGAAGGCCAAGCCCGCCACTAGGAATACACAGCCAAAGACCATGATCAATTTGTCCGCCTGACCCGATGCAAGACGGTCGGCAATCAGAGGCAGATCAAGTGTTCCCGTGGCACCGTAAATCATGGACATGCCGTAAAGCAAAAAGCCGGAAGCCAGAGCACCCAGCACAAAGTACTTCATCGCGGCTTCCGTGGACAGGGCATGATCACGACGAAGCGCCACCAGGGCATAGAGCGAGAGTGACAACAGTTCAATACCAAGGTAAACCGTTAGGAAGTTGTTGGCCGAAATCATGACGAACTGGCCCAACAACGCGAAAAGCGCGAGAAGATGGAATTCACCGTGGCCAATCTGTCGATCAACGATGTAATGGCGCGAATAGACAAGGCTCACAGCCACCGCGAGTGCCGAGGCGCCTTTCAAAAAGGCGGCCAAAGAATCCGCCACCACCAGGCCATTCATGGCATAGATGGTTTCCGTGCCCGATGCCGTGAACAGCTGCCAGGCACCAATCAAACCAAGGCCAGCCACGCTGACGCTGTGCACCAGACCGTTGGCCGAAGCCTTGGGCGCAAAGAGATCCAGCAAAAGAACAAGGCTTAAAAGGCCAAAAAGAATGATCTCTGGCAACACGGCCGAGATGTTGAGTGCTTCAAGCGTCATAAGGTCACACCTGTGGGTAGAGGCGCCGGCACTGGCAAGACAGGCAGAGGAATCTTGGATTTCGCAACATGCTCAAGCAGGCCATCCACCGAGACCTGCAAGACCTCAATGAAGGGTGCAGGCCAAAGCCCCATCAGCAAAACGAAAAAGACCAAGGCCATCAACATCCAGAACTCGCGCGGCGAGACGTCTTTCAGTTCGGCAACATGGTCATTCGCCATCGCGCCGAAGACCACCCGCTTGATCATCCAAAGTGAATAGGCCGCACCCAGGATCAGGGTCGTGGCGGCCAGGAGCCCAATCCAGAAGTTGTATTCAACGGCCCCCAGGATCACCATGAATTCACCCACGAAACCGCTGGTCGCAGGAAGCCCGCTATTGGCCATCGCAAAGAGGACAAAGAGTGCAGCAAATTTGGGCATGCGATTCACGACGCCACCGTAATCGGCAATCTGCCTGGAGTGGAGCCGGTCGTAAAGCACGCCGATGCAAAGGAACATGGCCCCGGAAATAAACCCGTGAGAGATCATCTGAACGATGCCGCCCTGCACCCCGAGAGGATTCAACATAAAAAAGCCCAGGGTGACGAACCCCATGTGGGCGATCGATGAATAAGCCACCAGTTTTTTCATGTCGGCCTGAACAAGCGCAACGAACCCGATGTAAACCACCGCCACCAGGGACAGGGTGATCATGAGGGTGTCGAGCTCGCGTGCAGCATCGGGGGCGATCGGAAGTGAGAACCGCAAAAATCCATAGGCGCCAAGCTTCAGCATGATGGCCGCCAGCACCACCGAGCCGCCTGTGGGAGCCTCCACGTGGGCATCAGGAAGCCATGTGTGCACGGGCCACATCGGTACCTTCACGGCAAAGGCGACCAAGAACGCCAGAAAAATCAGCACCTGCGCTTCCATGGACAAGGGCAGCTGATGCCAAGCAAGAATGTCAAAGCTTCCCGACTTCAGATAGAGATAAATGAGTGCCACCAGGGTGAGCAGTGAACCCAAAAGCGTGTAGAGAAAAAACTTGAACGCTGCATAGACCCGGTTCGGCCCACCCCAGATGCCAATAATTAGGTACATGGGAATGAGGGTGGCTTCGAAAAAGACATAAAACAAAATGCCATCCAGGGCACTAAAAACTCCGATCATCAAGCCCGAGAGCACCAGGAAGGCTCCCATGTAATGCGCCACGCGATCTTCGATGACCTCCCAGGCCGCCACCACCACAAAAATGGTGATGAGCGCCGTGAGCGGGACAAACCACATGGAGAGCCCGTCAATGCCCAACGCATATTGGATATTGAATGCCTCAATCCAAGCGGCCCGTTCGGTGAACTGCATGCCTGCCATGGTGGTATCAAAGCCCACCATCAAGGGAATCGTCACCAGAAAACCCAGTACCGCACCCAAGAGCGCAATCTGTCTTGCAACCACCGCTGTTAAGCGATGTCCCAGGACTGCCAAAAGACCACCAAAGACAATGGGCAGCCAGATCGACATGGAGAGAATCGGCAGCGAGCTCATGGATTCACCCCCGTCGTGGAATAAATGACCGGGGCAAACCACCAGAGCATGAGCGCCACAC
>CAYWPQ010000001.1:78490-155328 GCA_964460315.1 uncultured Bordetella sp.
ACCCCCGTCGTGGAATAAATGACCGGGGCAAACCACCAGAGCATGAGCGCCACACCAAGAATCATGGCGATCGCGTAATGGTAGAGATAACCGCTTTGTCCGATCCGCATCACGGAGGCCACCGCAGCCACCAATCGGGCACTGCCATTGACGATCAGTCCATCGATCAGGCCCTGATCGGCCCTCTTCCAAAGCTGCCCACCAAGCCCACGTGAGCCACCGGCAAACACCGTCTCATTCATGCGGTCCATGAAGTACTTCTGTTCAAGCACATGATGGACGCCAGAAAACCGGGTCTTGAACCATGCGGGAATGGAAGGCCGCACCAGATAGAACACGAAGGCTGTGACCACACCCGCCAATGCAAGCCAGAATGGCCAGGTCTGAATGGAATGCAGCCCCAAGGCCAGCCAGGACTCGAAGTGGCTCTTTAGCACCGACATGGCCGGGTGCGATGGGTCGACGACAATGACACCCTTGAAGTAGTCGCCAAAGAGCATTGGGCCAATCGCCACAGCGCCAAGCACCACCGAAGGAATCGCAAGAGCCACCAAAGGCAGCGTGACCACCGCTGGCGACTCATGCGGAGTGTGGTCGGAACCATGACCGCCATGGTCATCGTGATGATGGGAATGATCCAGGGGGGCCTGATCCCAGCGGGGCTTGCCATGAAAGACCAGAAAAAACATGCGGAAGGAATAAAAGGCGGTCACAAATACGCCGAGCAGAAGCATGCCGTACACCACCGGCGCGGCGATCAGGTTCGAGGCTCGAACGGCTTCAATGATCATGTCTTTGGAATAAAAGCCAGACAAAAACGGGGTTCCGATCAAGGCCAAAGACCCAATGAGTGAGACCACCCAGGTGATGGGCATCTTCTTCCAGAGCCCACCCATGTAGCGTATGTCTTGCTGATGGTGCATACCGATAATCACTGAGCCTGCGGCAAGGAACAGTAATGCTTTAAAAAAGGCATGGGTCATCAGGTGAAAAAACGCCACCGAATAAGCCGACGCCCCTAAGGCCACCGTCATGTAACCCAGCTGCGAGAGCGTGGAGTAAGCCACCACCCGTTTGATGTCGTTTTGAATGATTCCCAGAAAGCCCATGAAGAGCGCGGTGATGGCGCCAATGATCAATACAAATGAGAGAGCCACATCACTGAGCTCAAAAAGCGGCGACATTCTGGCCACCATGAAAATGCCTGCGGTCACCATGGTCGCCGCATGAATCAGGGCCGAAATTGGCGTGGGGCCCTCCATGGAGTCCGGCAGCCAGACATGCAAGGGAAACTGGGCTGACTTGCCCATGGCCCCAATGAAGAGGCAGATGCATGCCACCGCAAGAAGTGGCCATTCCACCCCGGGAATAAGGGAGATGGTTTTGGTTTGAAGCGTGGGTGCCGCCTGGAAGACCTGCGCGTAATCCAGCGAGCCCGCATAAGCGAGTACCAGACCAATGCCGAGAATGAAACCAAAGTCACCCACGCGATTCACCAGAAAGGCCTTCAGATTGGCGTGAATGGCTGTGGGTTTCGTGTACCAAAAGCCAATCAGCAGATACGACACCAAACCCACCGCTTCCCAGCCAAAGAAAAGCTGCAGGAAATTATTGCTCATCACCAACATCAACATCGAAAAGGTGAACAGCGAGATGTAGCTGAAGAAGCGCTGGTATCCAGGGTCGTCCTTCATGTAGCCAATGGTGTAGACATGCACGGCCAGCGACACCGAGGTGACCACCACCATCATCGTGGCCGATAGGCTGTCAATCAGAAAGCCCACCTCCATGGTCAGCGAGCCAATCACCGCCCAGGTGTAGACCGAGCCATTGAAGGTGTTGCCCGCCATCACGTCTTGAAAGACGATGATCGAGGCAACCAGCGAGACCAGGACGCCAAGAATTGTCACTCGGTGCGCATTGGCTCGTCCAATCGCCTTGCCGAACAGGCCCGCAATCATGGCGCCAATGAGGGGCGCCAGGGGAACAAGAAGATAGAGAGACTTCATACGACTTAGCCTTTAAGCTGGTCGAGTTCTTCAACTTCAACCGTATTGAGATTACGAAAGAGCACGACCAAAATGGCCAGACCAATGGCCGACTCAGCAGCCGCCACCGTCAGGATGAAGAAGACAAAGATCTGCCCTGCCGTATCGCCTAAAAAGTGAGAGAACGCGATGAAGTTCATGTTGACGGCCAAGAGCATGAGTTCAATCGCCATGAGCAACACGATCAGGTTCTTCCTGTTCATGAAGATGCCGATCACACTGAGGGTGAACAGGATGGCACCCAGCGTGAGAAAGTGTGCAAGCGTCAGCATCAGGCACCCTCTTTCGAAGAAGGTTGATCCACCGCAGCGTTCGGGTCTTGGCTAGCCAACGTATCCGTCGGCTTGGTTGCGGGAATGGACACCAACCGGAGACGATCTTTCGCCCGCACACGCACCTGATCGGCAGGATTCTGACCCTTGGTGTCTTTACGGCGACGAAGCGTCAGGGCGATGGCCGCCACAATGGCCACCAGCAAGATCACCGCGGCAATCTCAAAGGCATAGACATACTGCGTGTAGATCAGCTGACCCAACGCCCGCGTGTTGTCGTAACCCTCTGGCAAGGGCGCGACCGACGACTGCTGCACATTGAAGCTGCGAATCAGTACCACCGCCATTTCAAAAATGATCAGCCCGCCCACCGGAAGCGCCACGCGAAGATTCGCCCAGAAGCCTTGACGCATCTTCTCGATGTCCAGATCCACCATCATCACCACAAACAAAAACAAGACCATCACCGCCCCGACATAGACCAGCACCAGGGTAATGGCCAGAAATTCTGCATAGAGCAAAAGCCAGATGGCTGCCGCACTGAAAAAGCTCAAGACAAGGTAGAGCGCCGCGTGAACTGGGTTCTTCGCCGTGATCACACGCAGTGCGGCGAAGACAAGGATCGCTGCAAAAACGTAGAAAAAAGAAAGGTTGACATCAAACATGGAAGCGAGGCCTAAATGGGACGGAGCATCCTGGGTTCATCGGTACTTTGCATCGGCTTCTCGGGCCGCCGCAATCTCTTGTTCGTAACGGTCGCCCACCGCAAGAAGCATCTCTTTGGTGAAGTAGAGATCGCCACGCTTCTCGCCGTGGTATTCGTGAATATGGGTTTCGACGATGGAGTCCACTGGGCAGCTCTCCTCACAAAAGCCGCAGAAAATACACTTGGTGAGATCAATGTCGTAACGGGTGGTGCGCCGACTTCCGTCGGCGCGCACATCCGACTCAATCGTGATGGCCTGGGCGGGGCATACGGCCTCGCAGAGCTTGCAAGCGATGCAACGCTCTTCACCGTTGGGGTAGCGTCGCAGCGCATGCAGGCCGCGAAAACGCGGCGACATGGGTGTCTTCTCTTCCGGGTACTGGATGGTGATCTTTCGCTTAAACAGGTAACGCCCCGTCAGGGCCATGCCCCGGAGCATCTCCAGCAGCATGAACGAACGCAGGAAGGTGAGAAAGTTATTCATGATGGGGCTCCGCTCACCAGATGGACCAAGGGGTTTGCATCCAGGCGCCAATCACCACCAGCCAGACCAGGGTCACCGGGATGAAGATCTTCCAGCCCAGACGCATGATCTGGTCGTAGCGGTAACGTGGAAATGAGGCACGCATCCAGATGAAGGTGCTCACCACGAGAAAGGTTTTTAAACCAAGCCAGATCCAGCCGGGGATGAAGTCTAGACCGGCCACCGGTGCGTCCCAGCCGCCCAAAAACATGATGGCGGCCAGCGCTGAGAGAAGGATCATGTTGGCGTATTCGGCCAGGAAGAAGACGGCGAAGGCCATCCCGGAATACTCCACCATGTGCCCGGCCACGATCTCGGATTCACCTTCGACCACATCAAACGGATGACGATTGGTCTCGGCCACACTCGAGATGAAGTACACGACAAACACGGGAAGCAACGGCAGCCAATTCCAGGACAGAAAGTTCAGACCAAGTTCATTGGCAAAAAAACCTTCTTGTTGTCCCACCACGATCGCCGTAAGGTTCAGGCTTCCCGAAACCATCAACACTGAAACGAGCGCAAAGCCAATCGCCAACTCATACGACACCATCTGAGCCGAGGCGCGCATGGCCGCAAGGAATGCGTATTTTGAATTCGAGGCCCATCCGGCAAGGATGACGCCATAGACCTCCATGGAGGTGATCGCCAAAAGCAGCAAAAGCCCGGCATTGATATTGGCAAGAACCACATCGGGACCCAAGGGCATCACCGCCCAGGCGGCCATCGCCGGCATGATGGTCATGATCGGACCCAAAATGTAGAGCCCCTTGCTCGCCTGTGAGGGCATGATGATTTCTTTGGTCATCAGCTTGAGGGCGTCGGCAATCGGCTGCAGCAGTCCCAGCGGCCCGACCCGATTCGGGCCAAGTCGAATGTGCATCCAACCAATGAGCTTTCGTTCCCAGAGCGTGAGATAAGCCACGCAGCCAAGAATGGGCAGAACCACCGCAACAATTTTGATCAGAATCCAGACCACCGGCCACGCCTCGCCCAAGGCCGAGGCCCCAAGAATGTTGATGCTCTCGATGAGGTCTTGCATCTTAGGCAGCCTCCACCGTGACCGCACCGATCATAGCGCCGAGCTTGGCCGTTTTGGCATGGGCTGTTGCGACGCGAACCACGCCACGCCCAACCGTCGGGTCGGCCATCACTTCAAGTACGGTCTGGGCGCGATCAGCCTGTGTGAGCTTCACGGTTGACCCCTGCGCAAGACCAAGCTCAAGCAAGTCCGCGGGATGCATGCGAGCCTTCGGGACGGCACTCGCTGACGTGGCCTGAAGAGATTCCGCATGACGCGCCAGTGAGTCGCTCCGATAGATGGGAACGTCGGCAATTCGAATTAGGCTCCCCGGGGCCGAGGCAGCAAGCACCGACGACGCCGCAGAGGTTTCGAGACTTGGCTGAACCTTGGCGGAGAGACCACCAAGGCAGCTTCCAGAGGGAATATCGCCAATCACCTGGCGTCGGACATCTTCTGAAGATTCCTGATCAAATCCTTCGGCACCGACAAGATTGCCCAACACACGGAGAACCTTCCAGCCAGGCCTTGCCTCGCCCCTTGGACGAACGACGGCCTGGGTGGTCTGCACCCGTCCCTCGCAGCTGATGTAAGTGCCCGAGGTTTCCGTGAATGGCGCGATGGGAAGCACCAAGGTTGCAACATCCATGATGCCGTCTTTGAACGCGGTAAGACCAATCACTGACTTCGCCGCCTTCAGAGATTGATGCGCCTGATGGGGGTTGCCGCAGTCCATCACCGGGTCAATGCCCACCAAGAGAAAGGTGTCGGCTTGACGATCGAACATCGCTGCTGCGTCCAGACCATCGGAGGTTGGACGTGCCTTGGCGAAATAGCCACCGACTCCATTTCCGCCCTCGACGGTGAATCCAATTCTTGCCCCAAGAGTCTCGGCAAGATTCTGCGCAGCAAGCCAGATGGAGGCAGCGTCAGGATGCGATAAGACGCTATTACCCAAGAACACGGCCGATTGGGTCTCTGGCTCGGTTGCGCCCAGCATCATGCTGGCTATGGACTGGGCCTCGACCGAGGGCTTGACGTGGCTGTGCGTGGTCGGCCGGGTCAACCCCTTGGCGTCACAGACTGCAGCGGTGATCTGATCAAGGAGTGGAGCCCATTGGGCAGGTGAAGCCACCCACTGGTGGGCGGTGGGCATGAGAAGATCTTGGGCGACGGCGTGCAAAGTAGCCACAGACGCCCCGTGGCGCACGGCCTGACGAAGACGTTGAGCCAACAACGGATGGTCTTGACGAAGGAAGGACCCGACGACAAGAGCGCGCTCAAGCTGACTGACCTCCGCAAGCGGCATTCCCAGCGACGGCGTACCCACAAAGCTGTGATCAAACCCCGCCTGACCCAGGCGAGGACGAAAATCGACGGAATCACTCTTGAGCGCACGGGTGAGCGATGCAGCAAGCGCCATTTCTTCGAGGGTGCTGTTCGATGACAGCAACGTTCTTAAACGATTGGGGCCACGGTCGGCCGCCGCCTTCATGGCTGTGGCCGCTCGGTTGAGCGCATCTTCCCAGCTGATCTCCTGCCACTGACCATCGACATCTTTCGCCATCGGCTTGGTCAGACGTGATTCCGTGTTCAAGGCTTCGTAGCTGAAGCGATCGCGATCCGAGATCCAGCATTCATTCACCGCTTCGTTCTCGAGGGGCACGACACGTTTGACTTCGTTGCCCTTGGACTGCACGACGATATTGCTGCCGATGCTGTCGTGCGGACTGACTGAGCGCTTGCGCGAGAGTTCCCAGGTACGTGCCGAATAACGGAAGGGCTTGCTGGTCAATGCCCCCACAGGGCAGATGTCGATCATATTCCCTGACAGTTCGCTCTCGACGGCGTTACCCACGAACGACATGATCTCGGAATGTTCGCCACGCCCCGCCATGCCCAGCTCCATAACACCGGCGATCTCCTGACCAAAGCGCACACAACGAGTGCAGTGGATGCAACGGCTCATCTCCTCTGCGGAGATCAGCGGGCCCATCGACTTGTGAAAAACCACACGCTTTTCTTCGGTGTAACGCGACGCTGACGGGCCATAGCCCACCGCAAGATCTTGAAGCTGGCATTCGCCGCCCTGGTCACAGATGGGACAGTCAAGGGGGTGATTGATGAGCAGAAACTCCATCACACTCTTTTGCGCCTGCTTGGCCTTGGGTGACGAGGTGAAGACCTTCATTCCGGCGGTGACCGGCGTGGCACAAGCCGGCAATGGCTTCGGCGCTTTTTCAACCTCCACCAGGCACATTCTGCAGTTGGCCGCGATCGAGAGTTTCTTGTGATAACAGAAATGAGGAACATAAAGGCCGAGCTTGGTCGCAGCGTCCATGACCATGCTGCCCTCAGCAACTTCCACCTTTTTGCCATCAATCTCTAGTTCAACCATGTCCAGGGTCTCTCGAATTCACAATGCCAATGCTTAGAGGTAATCAGGCACAAGACAACGCTTGTGTTCAATGTGATGCGCAAATTCATCTCGGTAGTGTTTCAGGAAGGCACGAACGGGCATGGCGGCCGCATCACCCAGGGCGCAGATGGTGCGGCCTTGAATGTTGGATGCGACCTCATCGAGACGGTCGAGATCGTCCATCGTTCCCTGCCCTGCCTCAATGCGCTGAACCATACGCCACAGCCAGCCGGTGCCCTCGCGACAGGGTGTGCACTGTCCGCAGGATTCTTCGTAATAAAAATACGACAAGCGAAGCAAACACCGAACCATGCAGCGGGTCTCATCCATCACAATCACGGCGCCAGAGCCGAGCATCGAGCCCGCCTTCGCAATCGAGTCGTAATCCATGTCGGTGGCCATCATGATGTCAGCAGGCAATACCGGCATCGATGAGCCGCCAGGGATAACCGCCTTCAAACGCCGTCCATCACGCATGCCACCAGCAAGTTCCAAGAGCTTGGCAAAGGGCGTTCCCAACGGAATCTCGTAGTTGCCGGGGCGCTCGACGTCACCCGAAACCGAAAAGATTTTGGTGCCGCCGTTGTTGGGCTTACCCACCGCAAGGTACTGTTCGCCGCTGTTGCGAATGATCCATGGCACCGCAGCGAAAGTTTCGGTGTTGTTGATCGTGGTGGGTTTCCCGTAAAGGCCGTAACTTGCGGGAAATGGTGGCTTGAATCGAGGCTGCCCTTTCTTGCCTTCAAGCGATTCCAAGAGCGCGGTTTCCTCGCCGCAGATATAGGCGCCATAGCCGTGGTGGGCATGCAGCTGAAAGGAAAACTTGGAACCGAGGATATTGTCGCCAAGCAAGCCCGCCGCTCTGGCTTCCTCGAGGGCTTCTTCAAAGCGCTCGTAGGTTTCCCAGATCTCGCCGTGAATGTAGTTGTAGCCCACGGAAATACCCATCGCGTAGGCCGCAATCGCCATCCCCTCAATGACACAGTGAGGGTTGTAGCGAAGAATGTCTCGATCTTTGAAGGTTCCCGGTTCACCCTCGTCCGAGTTGCAGACAAGATACTTCTGAATGGGAAGCTTCGCGGGCATGAAACTCCACTTCAACCCGGTTGGGAACCCTGCTCCGCCACGGCCACGAAGGCCCGAAGCCTTGACTTCGGCGATCACCTGTTCGGGCGTCATACCCGTGCGAAGGATTTTCTTCAAAGCTTCATAGCCGCCTCTGGATTGATAATCCTTGAGGTGCCATCCGTCTGGGGTCACGCCCGCAAGGATCTGCGGTGACATGTGACGGCCATGAAAACAGGTGTCAATGAGAGGGATCTCGGGTGCGCCCATTATCGGCTGACCTCCGGCTTGGATTCGTGACAGCTTGCCTGTCGAAGTTCATCAATCAGAGCGTCGATGCGGTCATTGTCCATCCAGCTGCACATCCGGTGGTTGTTGACCGTCATGACGGGAGAATCACCACAGGCGCCCATGCATTCGCCCTCTTTCAGAGTGAAGAGTCCATCGGCGGTGGTTTCATTGAACCCAACACCCAGCTTCGCCTTGAGGTATTCCGCCGCATGGTTACCGCTGCGTAGGGCGCAAGGAAGGTTGGTGCAAACCGTGAGCTTGAATTTGCCCACCGGTCGAGTGTTGTACATGGTGTAGAAAGTGGCCACCTCGTGCACAGCAATGGCTGGCATACGAAGATAGGCCGCCACTTCCGCAATGACCTCGGGCGAGAGCCAGCCTTTCTCAGTCTGGGCAATGGCCAGAGAGGCCATCACCGCCGACTGCCGCTGGTCTGCTGGGTACTTCGCAATTTCGCGATCCATTTTTTGATAGGCCGCCGAAGACAGCAAGGGCTCCGAGGGGCGTTCCGTCAGCGAGAGCTGGGTGGGTGTTAGCGCGCTCATCGATCGATTTCTCCGAACACGATGTCTTGGGTGCCAATGATGGTGACCACGTCGGCAATCATGTGGCCGCGGGACATTTCATCAAGCCCTTGCAGGTGGGCGAAACCTGGCGCACGAATCTTGAGCCGGTAAGGCTTGTTGGCGCCGTCCGAGACCAGATAGATTCCGAACTCACCCTTGGGATGCTCCACCGCGGCGTAGCACTCGCCTTCCGGGACATGGAAACCCTCGGTGAAGAGCTTGAAGTGGTGAATCAGCTCTTCCATGTTGGACTTCATGCCAACCCGGTCGGGCGGCGCAACCTTGTGGTTGTCCGACATCACGGGCCCAGGATTTTTGCGAAGCCAGTCGACGCATTGGGCGATGATGCGATTGCTCTGACGCATCTCGGCCATGCGAACCAGATAACGGTCATAGGAGTCGCCCTCTTTACCCACCGGAATATCGAAATCGAGCTGGTCATAGACCTCGTAGGGCTGATGTTTGCGTAAGTCCCAAACCACGCCCGACCCGCGCAACATTGGGCCGGTAAAGCCCATGGCCATGGCCCGCTCGGGCGACACCACACCCACACCCACAAGCCGCTGCTTCCAGATGCGGTTGTCAGTCAGCAAGGTTTCGTACTCGTCGACATAGCCATCAAATCGCTGGGTGAAGCTCTCGATGAAGTCGAGCAGACTACCCTGTCGGTCTTCATTGAGCCGGCGAGCGGCGCCATCGGATCGCTTGCGGTTCGCGATGTATTGCGGCATGCGATCCGGCAGGTCGCGATAGACGCCACCGGGACGGTAGTAGGCCGCGTGCATCCGCGCGCCGGACACCGCCTCATAGCAGTCAAAGAGATCTTCGCGTTCCCGGAAGGCATAGAGGAACACGGCCATGGCACCGACATCAAGACCGTGGGCGCCGATCCAGAGGAGGTGATTCATGATGCGTGTGATTTCGTCGAACATCACACGGATGTATTGGGCGCGGATGGGGACGTCGACCCCCATGAGCTTTTCAATGGCCATGACATAGGCATGCTCATTGGCCATCATGGAGACGTAATCCAGCCGGTCCATATAGGGAACCGACTGAATAAAGGTCTTGGTTTCGGCAAGTTTCTCGGTGCCTCGATGCAGTAGGCCAATATGCGGGTCAGCGCGTTGTACCACCTCGCCGTCAAGTTCAAGAACCAGCCGAAGAACACCGTGGGCGGCGGGGTGCTGCGGACCAAAATTGAGGGTGTAGTTTTTAATGTCAGCCATGGTCTGTTCTTCGCTTACTGAGGCACAAAGCCGCCGTAGTTGTCTTCGCGAATGACGCGCGGTGTCTGGTCTCGCGGGTCGATGGTCACAGGCTGGTAGATCACCCGCTTCTGCTCTGGGTCGTAACGCATCTCCACATAGCCCGAGATGGGGAAATCCTTGCGGAACGGATGCCCAATAAAGCCATAGTCCGTCAGAATGCGGCGCAGGTCATCGTGGCCTTCGAACACGATTCCATAGAGGTCAAAGGCCTCTCGCTCGTACCAGTTGGCGGCCGACCAGATACCGGTGATCGACGGGACCAAGGGCAAACCGTCATCAGGGCAGAAGACTCGGAGACGAATGCGTTGATTCAGCGCGACCGACAAGAGATGAACCACCACGGCAAATCGTGGGCCATCGTGGGCGCCTTCGCGGTAATCCTGGTAATCCATGCCGCAGAGATCGATGAGGGTGTCAAACCGCAAGGCGTCATGGTCACGAAGCTGTCGACAAGCCTCAAGATAATCGGCTGCACGAACCACAACGGTGGTTTCATGAAGGGCCTGCGAGACGCTGACCAACCGGTCGCCAAGACAGGCTTGAAGACTTTGAAGAAGCAGTGCATTCGCGTTCATCAGCTTCTCGCGATGGTGTTGGTGCGGCGGATTTTGTTCTGCAGCTGAATGATTCCGTAGATCAACGCCTCAGCCGTGGGCGGACAGCCCGGCACATAGATGTCGACCGGTACGATGCGATCGCAGCCTCGAACCACCGAATAACTGTAGTGGTAATAGCCCCCACCATTGGCACATGAACCCATGGAAATGACCCAGCGCGGTTCCGGCATCTGATCATAGACTTTGCGCAGGGCCGGCGCCATTTTGTTGCACAGGGTGCCGGCAACAATCATCAGGTCTGACTGACGTGGGCTTGGGCGAAACACCACGCCGAAACGATCGAGGTCGTATCGCGAGGCTCCGGCATGCATCATTTCTACGGCACAACAGGCCAGGCCGAACGTCATCGGCCAGAGCGAGCCGGTGCGTGTCCAGTTGATCACCTGATCAGCCGAAGTGGTTAAAAAGCCTTCCTTGAAAACGCCATCAATTGCCATGAGTCGTTGACCTTGCCTTGAGCCTTATTCCCAATCCAAAGCACCCTTCATCCATTCATAGATGAAGCCCAGAACCAGAATGCCAAGAAACACCATCATGGACAGAAAACCAAAAAGACCAATGTCTTTCAGCGCGACTGCCCAAGGGAAAAGAAATGCGATTTCGAGATCAAACAGAATGAAAAGAATGGCCACAAGGTAATACCGCACGTCGAACTGAAGGCGGGCGTCTTCGAAGGCCTCGAAGCCACATTCGTATGGGGAGAGTTTTTCGCTGTCAGGACGGCTTGGGCCCAGCAATTTGCCGATGGCCATCGGACCCACGCCCACGGCGATGCCGACCAGAATGAACATCAACACCGGAAGGTATTGCTCTAGATTCACGACTCAATCCCCGGACTTATCGTTTTGCAATGCTTGTTGATGGTGCCGACGGCGAGACTCGAACTCGCACAGCTTTCGCCACTGCCCCCTCAAGACAGCGTGTCTACCAATTCCACCACGTCGGCGCATTACAACTCCCCTACCGCAATTTTAACCGACCTCCGCTTTTTTTTTCTTGACCCAGCAGATGGTCTTTCTGATTCCAACAACGTCCTGACTTCTTGCTTCAACGCACAGGGCGCAAGGCCCAGTGCATTGAAAATTTGTAAACTTTAAAGGCTTACTTCTTGCTGCCGCTGGGCACCGAAGAGGCGCCTGGATCCGCCGCTGGGGCAGGCACGGCCGTGCCCGTGGGAACCTCTGGCGAGCCCTGCATCACGCTGCCCGAGCCCGCGGGCTGGATGCTCTTTGTGGCAATCAGCGACAGGCCAAGAGTGGCAATGAAAAAGATCGTTGCAAGAACGCCTGTGGCACGGCTCAGAAAGTTCGCCGAACCCGAGGAACCGAACACGCTTCCTGCCGAGCCCGAGCCAAAGGCTGCACCCATGTCCGCGCCCTTGCCCTGCTGCAGAAGTACCAGAACAATGATTCCAATGGCGCAGAGCACCTGCACCGTCAGCACCAGATTCATTAACCAACCCATGATCTATTCCTTGTGTGCGCAGGCGATTTGAAAAAACTCCTGCGCGTTAAGCGAGGCCCCTCCCACGAGGGCGCCATCAATATCTTCCTGGGCGAATAATTCGCCCGCCGTTGCTGCCTTCACACTACCACCGTACAAAAGCCTGGTGGTTTGCGCCACGCCCGCGTCAATGCACGCAATCGTGGCGCGAATTCCTGCGTGCATCTCTTGCGCCTGCGCAGGGCTTGCACTGCGCCCCGTGCCAATGGCCCAGATGGGCTCATAGGCAAAGACCGCCAGGCCCAACAATTCCTTGGCGGCCAGCGCTTCGGCCACTGCTTTCACCTGGGCGCAGACGACCTCAAGTGCCCTGCCCTCGTCCCTATCCTTGAGGGACTCACCCACACACACCACCGGAATCAGCCCGGCAGCGGCTAAAGCACAGGCCTTCCCCGCTACGTCATGGTCGGTCTCGCCGTGGCGGGCCCGACGCTCAGAGTGGCCAACGAGGGAAAAACTCGCTTCAAAGTCTTGCAGCATCCCAACCGATACTTCACCTGTGAATGCGCCCGATGCTTCGCTGGAGACATCCTGCGCACCCCACTGCAGACCGGGTCCCTTCAGGCGAACCGCTGCCTGAAAAAGATAAGGGCTTGGAACAGCCACCGCACAACTCGCAAGAGGCTTGGCCCCATGGGCTTCCAGCAACCCAAGGAATTCCGACAACAGGGTTTCGTTCTCCACCATGTTGCCGTTCATCTTCCAGTTGCCGACCACCCAAAGGGGTCGCCGCGAAGCGCGAGATTTTAGCATTAGGCCTCGGGTTCCGATGCAGGCTGCTCAGTGGCTTCAAGCAAGGCCTTCATGGAAAGACGCAGGCGGCCTTTGTCGTCAGCTTCCAGCACCTTCACACGAATCGACTGGCCTTCTTTCAGATAGTCCGACACCTGATTCACGCGCTCATTGGCGATTTGTGAAATGTGCAACAGGCCATCTTTGCCGGGGAGAATCGAGACAATGGCGCCGAATTCAAGCAGGCGAAGCACGGTGCCGTCGTAGGTCTTGCCCACTTCAACTTCGGCCGTGAGTTCCTCAATCTTTTTGATGGCGGCGCGGGCGGCATCACCCGTGGTTGCTGCCACCGTGATGGAGCCGTCTTCGGAGATGTCGATCTGGGTGCCGGTCTCTTCGGTGATGGCGCGAATGGTTGCACCACCCTTACCGATCACGTCACGGATTCGCTCCGGATTGATCTTCATCGTGTACAAACGGGGCGCGAACTCAGAGAGTTCTTCACGTGCATGATCAAGGGCACCCTTCATCTTGCCAAGAATGTGCATACGGGCTTCTTTGGCCTGGGCCAGTGCAACCTGCATGATTTCTTTGGTGATGCCTTGGATCTTGATGTCCATCTGCAAAGCCGTCACACCGGTCTCGCTACCGGCCACTTTAAAGTCCATGTCGCCAAGGTGATCTTCATCGCCAAGGATATCGGTCAGCACGGCAAAGCGACCGCCGTCCTTGATGAGACCCATCGCAATACCGGCCACATGAGCCTTCAGGGGAACGCCAGCGTCCATCATCGCCAGACATCCACCGCAGACCGAGGCCATCGATGAGGAGCCATTGGATTCCGTGATCTCTGAAACGATACGAATGGAATACGCAAACTCTTCGGAGGTTGGCAGCACCGCGGCCAGCGCGCGCTTGGCCAGGCGGCCGTGGCCAATCTCGCGGCGCTTCGGTGTGCCCACGCGACCCGTCTCGCCCGTGGCGTAAGGGGGCATGTTGTAGTGAAGCATGAAGCGATCGCGGTATTCACCCGACAAGGCGTCGATGATCTGCTCATCACGGTTGGTACCAAGCGTCGCCACCACCAGTGCCTGGGTTTCCCCGCGGGTAAAGAGTGCTGTGCCATGGGCGCGCGGCAGCACCCCGGTACGGATCTCAATGGGTCGAACCGTGCGGGTGTCACGACCATCGATTCGAGGTTCGCCATTCAGAATCTGTGAGCGGACAACATTCGATTCAATTCCGAACAACGTCTCACCCAAGAGGTTGGAATCAAGGGCTCGACCTGCCGCGGTTTCTTCGGCACTGATGGCCGCTTCCACTTCCGCGTAAATGGTCTTGAGCTTCTGCGAACGCTCTTGCTTATTACGAAGGCCATAGGCTTCTTTGATGGGGGCTTCGGCGGCAGCTTTGATGCGCGCAATCAGGGCTTCATTCTTTTCGGCAGGCTTCCAGTCCCATTCGGGTTTGCCGGCCTTTTCAACAAGACGGTTGATGGCATCAATGGCCACACGCATCTGCTCGTGACCATAAACGACACCGCCAAGCATGACCTCTTCGGAGAGCTGCTGGGCCTCCGATTCCACCATCAGCACGGCCGACTCGGTTCCCGCAACCACCAGGTCCATCTGCGAGGACTTCAACTGGCTGAGCGTAGGGTTCAGAACGTACTGACCGTCAATGTAGCCAACCCGAGCAGCACCGATGGGGCCGTTAAACGGCACACCAGAGATAGCCATGGCCGCCGAGGCACCAATCATGGCGGGAATGTCGGGGTCAATCTCCGGGTTCAGCGAGATCACCATACAGACCACCTGCACCTCGTTGTAAAAACCGTCAGGAAACAAGGGGCGAAGGGGTCGGTCAATGAGGCGCGAGGTGAGCGTCTCTTTTTCCGAGGGACGGCCTTCCCGTTTGAAAAATCCACCGGGGATTTTTCCCGCGGCATAGGTCTTTTCAATGTAATCGATGGTCAGGGGGAAAAAATCTTGGCCGGGCTTGGCCGACTTCGAGGCCACAACGGTGGCCAACACGATGGTGTCTTCGACATTCACAACCACGGCGCCTGAGGCCTGGCGGGCGATCTCGCCGGTTTCCAGCACAACCTTGTGCTGGCCAAATTGAAACTCTTCTTTTGCAATATTGAACACTACAGTTTCCTTCTCTCAATAATAAAAATGCCCGCACGGAGGATCCGAACGGGCATTTTGGTCACATCAACATCTGTTTGACAGGGGGAATGCGATCGTGGGCTCCAATCGACAAGACGATTACTTACGCAGCCCGAGACGCTCGATCAAGGAACGATAGCCCTGCACATTCGTTCGCTTCAGATAATCCAGTAACTTACGACGACGGCTGACCATCTTCAGCAGGCCACGACGCGAGTGGTGGTCTTTGGCGTGGGTTTTAAAGTGGTCGGTCAGGTCGTTGATTCGGGCCGTGAGCAGGGCCACCTGAACTTCGGGGCTTCCGGTGTCGGAAGGGGTACGCTGATACTGCGCCATGACGGCGGGTTTATTTAAGCTGGCGACGGACATGGTTTTCTCCTGAATTGCCGTTGGACTTGCGGTCAGGCCCGCCAAGGCCCGCCGTGCGAACTTCAAATTCAGGTCCCGATGAAGCAAAGACCAGAAACGAAGTGGCTTGAGGCGTGAAAGAAAGTCTTTTAAGCCTCAAGCCTTTGAATTATATAGGAAATCTGGCTAGACCGTCTGTGGGTTCAATCGCTCCACCTTGCTCTGGAGCTTATTCAGAGCGTTCAGATAGGCCTTGGCTGATGCCACGACAATGTCCGGGTCGGCGCCAACCCCGTTCACGATGCGTCCCTCTTTCGATAGCCGCATCGTCACCTCGCCCTGGGACTCCGTGCCGGTGGTGATGGCGTTGACCGAAAAAAGTAAGAGCTCCGAGCCGCTGCCCACCCTGGATTCAATCGCGTTCACCGTGGCGTCCACGGGCCCGTTGCCCTTGGCCTGGGTGCTAACTTCCTGACCGTCGATGGAAAAGACGACCCTGGCCTGGGGCTTTTCACCGGTTTCAGAGCTCTGGGCCAGCGAGAGGAACTTGAAGTGCTCATGGGCCTCGCCAATCGCGTCCCCCGAGACCAGCGCCTGAAGATCTTCGTCGAAAATTTCAGACTTCTTGTCGGCGAGCTCTTTGAAGCGGGCAAAGGCGTCGTTCAAGGCCTGTTCACTGTCGAATTCAATGCCAAGTTCCGTCAGGCGCTGCTTGAAGGCATTGCGCCCTGAAAGCTTGCCCAATGAAATTTTATTGGCCGACCAGCCCACATCTTCGGCACGCATGATTTCGTAGGTCTCGCGGTGTTTCAAGACACCGTCTTGGTGAATTCCTGATTCGTGCGCGAAGGCATTCGCACCCACCACGGCTTTGTTGGGCTGAACGGGGTAGCCCGTGATCTGAGACACCAAACGCGAGGCGCTCACAATCTGAGTGGTGTCGATCCGAGTGTCGCACTTGAAGACATCCTGCCGAACCTTCACCGCCATCACAATTTCTTCAAGGCTAGCATTGCCGGCACGCTCACCGAGTCCATTGATCGTGCATTCCACCTGCCGCGCGCCATTCAACACCGCTGACAAGGAGTTCGCCACCGCCATGCCAAGGTCGTTATGGCAGTGGGCTGACCAGACCACTCGATCCGCGCCCGGCGTGCGAGCGATCAGTTCCTTAAAAAGCTGGCCAAGGGACCCGGGAACGCTGTAGCCCACCGTGTCCGGCACGTTGATGGTCTTGGCGCCAGCCTTAATGACCTCGCCGAACACCCGCACCAAGAAGTCGGTCTCGCTTCGAATCGCATCTTCCGCGGAGAACTCCACATCATCGGTGTATTCCAGCGCCATCTTGACGCCCTTCACCGCGGCCTCCACCACCTGATCAGGGCTCATGCGGAGCTTCTTTTCCATGTGGATGGGGCTGGTGGCAATGAAGGTATGAATGCGGCTTTTTGCGGCGGGCCTCACGGCCTCGCCTGCGGCACGAATATCCTTTTCGGAAACACGTGCCAAGGAACAGACGCGGCTCTCTTTGATGGTCTCGGCAATGGTTCGAATGGCATCAAAGTCGCCCGGACTGGCCGCTGCAAAGCCGGCTTCAATCACATCCACCCGAAGCCGCTCAAGCTGCTTGGCGATGCGGATCTTTTCATCCTTGGTCATCGAGGCGCCCGGGCTTTGTTCGCCGTCGCGCAAGGTGGTGTCGAAAATAATTAACGAGTCGCTCATGGTCTTGTCCTTTGTCTTTTCCCGAAGTTCGATACGCGTCGCCATTTAAACCATGGCTCAGGCCCAGCGAAACATCGTGTTCAGTCAATTCAAACGGTTGATCAGTGTTGGGTTTGCTGCCTGCTGATTTCTTGTCCGGCGCAGGAGAGGTTTCCAAGAAACCTGCCGGTGGGGGTCGAGAGTTAGCGCGCGAGGCGCAGTCGACCGAGCGGTAGTAGAAGCAAAGGGGTACGGAATTGAACGTCCATGGAAGAACTATAAATCCTTTTCGTCCGGCTCGGCAAACACTTCCAGCTTTTCCCCACGGGTCTTTCGCCAAAAAAAGAGTGCCCAGCCCGACAAGGCGTAGGCCAGCATGACCAAAAACAACAAGGTGGGTGGGTCTTGCGAAATGAGAACAAGGCCCAGTGCGATCAAGAAAATCACGACGAAGGGCACGCTCTTGCGAAGATTCAGGTCCTTGAAGCTATAAAAAGGTACGCTTGAAACCATGGTGAGGCCCGCATAAACAGCCACCGACCAGACCACCCAACGAAGATCGGTGGCCGACCAGTCGATCCACTTGGTCTCGCGAAGGTCAGTCGCCACCCAGACGAGGCCCGCCAGAAGCGCGGCAGCGGCAGGACTGGGCATGCCCTGAAAAAACCGTTTGTCGACGATGCCGATATTGGTATTGAAGCGAGCCAGTCGTAACGCCGCCCCAGCGATGTAAATGAAGGCCGCAAGCCAGCCCAATTTACCCATGCTTTGCAACGACCAAATGTAGATCACCAGGGCCGGTGCAACGCCAAACGACACCATGTCGGCAAGGCTGTCGTACTGGGCGCCGAAATCGGACGTGGTGTTGGTGAGCCGCGCAACGCGTCCGTCAAGGCTGTCGAGCACCATGGCCACAAAGATGGCGATCGCAGCTTCGGCGAACTGGCCATTAAAGGCCTGAACAATCGAGAAGAACCCAGCGAAAAGACAGCCAGTCGTGAACAGATTGGGAAGAAGATAAATGCTGTTTCGACGGCGCGGCTGCATCAGATCACCAGCGGGCAAGCGGCGTGGCGTGAGCCGAGACCTTGTCGCCAACGGCCACCAGGGCCTGGGTGTTGGGCGGGCAATAGACATCGACGCGCGAGCCGAACCGAATAAACCCGTAACGTGCACCGCGCATGAGCTCGTCGCCTGGCTTCGCGTAGCAAAGAATGCGTCGTGCGACCAGACCTGCGATCTGGATGCAGGTTAGGCTTCGGCCCTGAGCGTCCTGAAGCACGATGGCATTGCGCTCGTTTTGTTCGGACGCCTTGTCCACCGCAGCGTTCAAGAAAGCGCCCGGAAAGTACTGCACCTGAGTCACCCGACCCTGAATGGGGGAACGGTTGGAGTGCACATTGAACACATTCATGAACACGCTGATCTTCAGGCTGTCCTGCCCGGTGATGGGGTCGACCGCCTTGCCAACCACCACCACACGGCCATCTGCAGGCGAGGTAATGAGCCCCTCGCCCA
This sequence comes from uncultured Bordetella sp., assembly GCA_964460315.1. Lineage (GTDB taxonomy): Bacteria > Pseudomonadota > Gammaproteobacteria > Burkholderiales > Burkholderiaceae_A > Lacustribacter. Next base: position 97,266 of record CAYWPQ010000001.1, read on the forward strand.
GGGGCGGCGTACGCGCCGGATCACGGAAAAACTGGATCACGAAGATCGCCACGATCCAGAGAAACACCGCCAGCGCTTCCCATCCAAGTGCCGTGGCCAGAACGGCCAAGAGGACACTGAGCGCAATGAACGGCCAGCCCTCTCGGGCGAGGATGGGATGGGGGTAGCTACGAACGTCGCATTCAGCCATACGCGTGAGACTTAGTTACGGGTTTGATCAACAAGTTTGTTGGCCTTGATCCAGGGCATCATGGCGCGCAGACGCTCGCCAACCTGCTCAATCGGATGCTCGGCCATCAGACGACGACGGGACAACAGCGTGGGCGCACCCGCGCGATTCTCAAGGATGAATTCCTTGGCGTATTCACCCGTCTGGATTCGAACCAAAGCCTCTTTCATCGCCTTTTTGGTCTCTTCCGTCACAACCTTGGGACCGGTCACATACTCGCCGAATTCCGCATTGTTGGAGATTGAATAGTTCATGTTGGCGATGCCGCCTTCGTAGATCAGGTCGACAATCAGCTTCAGTTCATGCAGACACTCAAAGTAAGCCATTTCCGGCGCATAGCCCGCCTCGACCAGGGTCTCAAAACCGGCCTTGATCAATTCCACCGTGCCGCCACAGAGAACCGCCTGCTCACCGAAGAGGTCGGTCTCGGTTTCCTCGCGGAAATTGGTCTGAATGATCCCAGCCTTGCCGCCACCAATGGCGCTGGCGTAGGAAAGCGCGATCGCGCGGGCGTTGCCGGTGGTGTCTTGATGAACAGCAATCAGGCAGGGCACGCCGCCGCCTTGGGCATAGGTTCCGCGAACGGTATGGCCGGGTGCCTTCGGCGCGATCATGATCACATCAAGATCCGCGCGGGGGTTGACCTGGCCATAGTGAACGTTGAATCCGTGGGCGAAGGCCAAGGCAGCGTTTTGCTTGATGACTGGCGCGATCTCGTTGGCATACACAGCACCAATATGCTCGTCGGGCATCAGCAGCATGACCACATCGGCGTCTTTGACCGCATCTTTGATCTCAGCCGCCTTCAGGCCAGCTTTCTCTACCTTGGCCCACGAAGGTCCGCCCTTGCGCACGCCAACGACGACATTGCAGCCGCTATCGTTGAGGTTCAAGGCGTGGGCATGGCCCTGGGAGCCGTAACCGATGATGGCAATTTTCTTGCCTTTGATGAGCGCGAGGTCGGCGTCTTTGTCGTAAAAAACATTCATGATGGTTCCTTTGCTTATTTAAACTTTAAGAATGCGATCGCCACGGGAAATTCCCGAGGAGCCCGTTCGCACGGTTTCAAGAATCGAGCCCTCTTCCAATGCTTCAATGAAGGCGTCGCATTTGCTGCTGTCGCCCGTCAGCTCAATGGTGTAGGTTTTGTCCGTGACATCAATGATTCGACCGCGAAAAATATCGGCCATTCGCTTCATCTCCTCACGCTCTTTGCCCACGGCCCTCACCTTGATGAGCATCAGCTCGCGCTCAATGTGAGGATGCTCGACCAGATCCACCACCTTCACCACGTCGATGAGACGGTTCAGATGCTTGGTGATCTGCTCAATCAGATCCTCACTGCCCTTCGACACGATGGTCATTCGCGACAGTGACGGGTCTTCGGTCGGAGCCACCGTCAGGGTTTCAATGTTGTAGGCGCGCGCCGCAAAAAGGTCGACCACGCGAGACAACGCGCCAGGCTCGTTTTCGATGAGGATCGAAATGATGTGTCGGTTATTGGTTAAATAGTTCATCGCGGGCCCCTTAGAGATCTTCTGCGCCAAGCAACATCTCAGACAAGCCCTTGCCGGCTTGAACCATAGGCCAGACGTTTTCTTCTCGGTCGGTGATGAAGTCCATGAACACCAGGCGATCCTTCATGGCAAAGGCTTCGCGCAGCGCGGGCTCGACATCCTCTGGTTTGGTGATCTGCATCCCCACATGGCCATAGGCTTCGGCGAGCTTCACAAAATCAGGTAGTGAATCCATGTAGGACTCGGCATAGCGACTCTCGTATTCGATTTCCTGCCACTGCCGCACCATGCCAAGGTAACGGTTGTTCAGATTGATCACCTTCACCGGAAGGTTGTACTGCTGGCAGGTGGAGAGCTCTTGAATGCACATCTGAATCGAACCCTCGCCCGTGACGCACGCCACCTCCGCGTGGGGATGTGCAAGCTTCACGCCCATGGCGTAAGGCAGGCCCACACCCATCGTGCCAAGCCCGCCGGAATTGATCCACCGACGGGGCTGATCGAACTTGTAGAACTGGGCGGCAAACATCTGGTGCTGACCCACGTCCGACGTGATGAAGGCCTCGCCCTTGGTCACTTCCCAGAGTTTTTCCACCACATATTGCGGCTTGATCACCGAGCTGCCTTGGTCGTAGGCCAGGCAGTTCTTGCCTCGCCACTGCTGAATCTGATCCCACCACTTGCCCAGTTCTTTCTTGTTCGGGCCCTGACCTGCGGCGATGGCCTCTTTGATCTGGCTGATCATTTCGCGCATGACCTCGGCCACATCACCCACGATGGGAAGATCCACCTTCACACGCTTTGAAATGGACGATGGGTCGATATCGACATGAATGATCTTGCGCGGGTTTTGCGCAAAATGCTTGGGGTTGCCGATCACTCGGTCATCGAAGCGGGCGCCAATGCCCACCAGCACGTCGCAGTGCTGCATGGCCATGTTGCACTCGTAGGTGCCGTGCATGCCAGGCATGCCAAGGAATTTCTCGTTGGTGGCCGGATACGCGCCCAGCCCCATCAGGGTGTTGGTGCATGGGTAGCCAAGAAGATCCACCAGTTCGCGAAGCTCACGATGGGCATTGCCCAAAATAATTCCGCCACCGGTGTAGATCATGGGGCGCTCGGCAGAGAGCATCGCCTGAACGGCCTTCTTGATCTGCCCCGTGTGCCCTTTGACCACGGGGTTGTAGGAACGCATCGAGACTTCTTTGGGGTAATCGAACTTGCAGCGGTCTCGGGTGATGTCCTTCGGGATGTCCACCAGCACAGGGCCGGGGCGGCCCGTACGCGCCAGGTAGAAAGCCTTTTTGATGGTGGAGGCGAGATCTCGCACATCCTTCACCAGGAAGTTGTGCTTCACGCAGGGGCGCGTAATGCCCACGGTGTCGCATTCTTGAAAGGCGTCTAGCCCGATGGCGTGGGTGGGCACCTGGCCCGAGAGAATCACCATCGGCACCGAATCCATGTAAGCCGTGGCAATGCCGGTGACGGCGTTGGTCGCACCCGGTCCGCTGGTGACCAGGCAGACACCCACTTTTTCAGTGGAGCGTGCGTAAGCGTCAGCAGCATGAACGGCAGCCTGCTCGTGACGAACGAGCACATGCTGAAACTTTTTCTGTTTGTAAATCTCGTCGTAGATGTAGAGGACGGCACCACCAGGGTAGCCAAAGATGTGTTCAACCTGCTCTTCATGCAGGCAACGAATGACGATTTCTGCGCCAGTAATTTCCATAGGTTTTCGGTCCTATCAAGTTCCAGTGATCCTTGCCCGCCGGCGCCACCCGAATTCAATCGTTCGAATTCCAGCGACACAGACCTTGCGACAAGGGCTTTGAGTTGACGGATCGCCGTTGCTGGGTCTTGTGGAACCAGTACCGGCAAGGTCAAGCGGCGTAATTTAGCACAAGCACGTATGATTTCGCCATCCGAAGGCTTCTCTCCAAGGGCTTCCCCTTCATGCAACGCACCGATTCCAAGAGCTCACGCAACCGAACCCAGGACACCCAGGCCCTGCCCGACCGCAGCCCATCGGGGACACCCACCCCTCCCGCCACCGTCTGGCGGCGCTTCATGGGCATGGTCTATGAGGGCCTGTTGCTATTCGGCCCCTTGCTGATCCTTGGGTTTCTCTACTCGGTGGTTGTGGATTTCAGCGACCGGGCTGACCCGGCAACTCTTCCGTTCAAGCGCCTCGGGCTTCAGTTATTTTTGGGCGGGGCACTGCTTGCTTATTTTGTGTGGGGATGGACCAAGAATCGGTGCACCCTGCCCATGCAGACCCTGGGCCTTCGAGTGGAAAGCCGAGAAGGCGGCCCGTTGAGTCAAGGCCGCGCGCTTCTTCGCGCCTTCATTGCCGTGCCCAGTGTTCTGTCAGGTCTTGGGATTCTCTGGGCGATGATCGATCGAGATTCCCAGACCCTTCACGACCGGCTGTCGGGGTCGCGCCTTGTGCACATTCCCGTGAAGCGAATGCTCTGACCCGTCACCGGGCCAGAGCCTTAATGCACAACCCGGTCAAACGCAAAGTCACCGTTTTTAAAATCCACCGGGATCACGTCGTTGGGCCCGAACCGGCCCTCCAAAATCAATTTAGCCACGGGGTTTTCGATCCGCTGCTGAATGGCACGCTTCAGCGGCCTTGCGCCATACAGAGGATCGAAGCCTGCCTTGGCAATCTCATCAAGTGCGGTGTCCGAGACCTCAAGCTTCATGCCATGAGCTTCAATTCGAGCCTCAAGTCGCTGAAGCTGAATGCTCGCAATGCCTCGGATATGCCGAGGATCCAGCGCGTGAAAAACCACGATCTCATCGATGCGGTTAATGAACTCGGGCCTGAAGTGGGAACGCACCTCAGTCATGACGGCCTCTTTGATGGTCTCCGAAGCCGAACCGCTCAGGCGCTGAATTTCTTGTGAACCCAAATTCGAGGTCATCACCACCACCGTGTTGCGAAAGTCCACGGTTCGGCCCTGACCGTCGGTCAGCCGGCCATCGTCCAAGACCTGCAGCAGCACATTGAACACATCCGGGTGGGCTTTCTCCACTTCGTCCAAAAGAATCACGCTGTAGGGCTTGCGACGAACACTCTCCGTCAGCGTACCGCCCTCTTCATAGCCAACATAGCCTGGGGGCGCACCAATGAGACGCGAGACGGAATGCTTTTCCATGAACTCGCTCATGTCGATCCGAACCAGGTGCTCTTCGGAATCGAACAAAAACTGCGCCAGCGCTTTGCATAGCTCCGTCTTGCCCACCCCGGTGGGACCAAGAAAAAGAAATGACCCATAAGGGCGGTTCGGATCAGAAAGCCCAGCACGCGATCGACGAATGGCATCGGCGACCAAGGTCACTGCCTCGTCTTGGCCAACCACACGATCATGCAGATGGGCCTCCATGGCAAGAAGCTTGTCGCGCTCCCCCGTCATCATCTTGGACACAGGAATACCTGTTGCCCGAGACACCACCTCGGCAATCTCTTCAGCACCCACCTGAGTGCGCAGCAGTCGAGGCTTGGCCGCCTCAATATCGCCAGACGAATCGGCCGCCTTCAGCCGGGCCTCAAGCTCCGGAAGACGGCCGTACTGAAGTTCAGAGACCTTCTGCCAGTCCCCCTTACGGGTGTGGGTTTCGATTTCGTGGCGAACCTGATCGATCTCCTCTTTGATCGACTGGGAACCCTGAACCGCAGCCTTTTCAGCCTTCCAGACCTCTTCAAGATCGGCCGACTCGCGCTCGAGCTTGTCAATCTCTTGCTCAAGCAGCTCAAAGCGCTTTCGTGATGCCTCGTCTTTTTCTTTACGAACGGCTTCGCGCTCGATCTTCAGCTGAATCAATCGACGATCAAGCTTGTCCATGGACTCGGGCTTGGAATCAATCTCCATCTTGATCCGAGACGCCGCCTCATCGATGAGGTCAATCGCCTTGTCGGGAAGAAAACGGTCGGTGATGTAGCGATTGGAAAGCTCGGCTGCAGCGACGATGGCCGGATCCGTGATTTCGACACCATGATGAATCTCATAACGCTCTTGCAGGCCTCGGAGAATCGCAATCGTCGCTTCCACGGAAGGCTCACCCACCAAGACTTTTTGGAAGCGTCGCTCCAAGGCCGCATCTTTTTCGATGTACTTGCGGTATTCGTCCAGTGTGGTGGCACCAATGCAGTGAAGTTCGCCTCGAGAGAGCGCAGGCTTCAACATATTGCCGGCATCCATCGCGCCTTCGGCCTTTCCCGCACCCACCATGGTGTGGATCTCGTCAATAAAGACAATCGGGTGCCCAGAAGGATGGGATTCCGACATCTGCGCAATATCTTTCAGCACCGCCTTCAGTCGTTCTTCGAATTCACCGCGATACTTGGCACCCGCCAAAAGCGCGGCCATGTCCAAGGTCAGAACCACCTTGCCCTTTAAGCCCTCGGGCACCTCACCGTTGACGATGCGTTGGGCCAGCCCCTCGACGATGGCGGTCTTGCCCACGCCGGGTTCGCCAATCAGCACAGGATTGTTCTTGGTGCGACGCTGAAGGATCTGGATGCAACGACGAATTTCATCATCACGGCCGATCACCGGGTCAAGCTTGCCCCGGGCGGCTCGTTCGGTCAGATCCACGCAGTATTTCTTCAATGATTCCCGCTGCCCTTCAGCCTCGGCGGAATCCACAGACTGGCCGCCTCGAACGGCGTTGATGGCCAGATCCAGATTGGCGCGGGTGAGCCCGGCCTCACGCAGTAATTTTCCTGCGGGGCCTTTGTCATCCGAGAGGGCCAAAAGAAAGAGTTCACTCGCGATGAACTGGTCACCACGGCTCTGGGCCTCGCGGTCCGTCAGATTCAAAAGCTTCACAAGTTCAGAGCCCACCGTGACCTGGCCTTCCGGCTTCGAGACCTTGGGAAGGCTCGCCAGTGCGCTGTCAACCGCCTGCGCGAGTCGCTGGGTGTTCACACCGGCCCGGGCCAGCAGTGACTGGGTCGACCCCTCGTCTTGCCTGAGCAAGGCCAGCAAAAGGTGCAGGGGCTCAATGGTCGGGTTGTCGGCGCCCACAGCAAGGCTCTGGGCGTCCGAGATGGCCTGTTGGAAGGCCGTGGTCAGTTTGTCCATTCTCATGATTCATCTCACTCAAAGAGTGTGGCTTCGGCCACGTTGAATCAGAAGATGGAGACGCAGCTAGCGAAATTCAAGGCGTCGGATCGGGCTTCGGTCTTCCAGCTCATTCACATAGGCCTCGATCCCAGCCGATTCGCGCTCCAAAAACCTGGCCACCGCGTCTTTCAATTGAGGTTGAGCTAGCCAATGGGCGGAATAGGTTTTCACGGGGGAAAAGCCGCGGGCCAGCTTGTGCTCGCCTTGCGCGCCGCCCTCGAAATGCTGAATACCCTGCCCGATGGCCCATTCGATGGGTGTGTAATAAGCAAGCTCAAAGTGCAGGCTGTCGACCCGCTCCATCGCACCCCAGTAACGGCCATAGAGCACCTCACCGCTTCGCAACAACAGTGAAGCCGCAATCGGGTGGTCCTGTCGATCGGCCAGACACAACACGAGGGCCTGCGGCATGGTCTTCGCCAGATGCAGGAAGAATTCAAGATTTAAATAGGGCGTTGATCGGTGCTCGCGATAGGTGCGGGCATAGCACCCATAAAAGAACTCCCAGGCCTCGGTCGTGATTTCTTGCCCCGCCAACACCCGGGTGGTCACACCCGCATCACGGACTTTCCGTCGCTCCGCCTTCACTTTTTTTCGCTTGGGCTGGGTCAGGCTGCTCAGATAATCCTCAAAGGCTTGAAAGCCAAGGTTATGCCAGTGGAACTGAACACCCTCGCGAATTAACCAGCCAGATGCCTTCAGCTGGGAAAGGTCGAGCTCGTCGGGAAACAATAGGTGGGCTGAAGACAAGCCAGCTGACTGAACCTGGGACTGGAGTGCTTCAATAAGTATGGATCGGGCTTCTGGTGATTGAGTCAGAAGCCTTGCCCCAGGGATTGGCGAAAATGGAATCGCCACCAATAACTTCGGAAAGTAATCAAACCCTGCCCGCTCGTAGGCGTCCGCCCAAGCCCAGTCAAAAACATATTCGCCATAGGAATGGTCCTTCAGATAGAGGGGCGCGGCCCCCACCAGAGCTCCATGATCATCCCTCACCGTCAGCGGAATCGGCTGCCAGCCGGTGTCGGCACGGGTGCAGCCGGTCTCTTCTAAGCCCGAGAGAAACTCCCATTGCAACATGGGGCATGCCGACGATGAGTCGCCAAGAAGACCGTTCCACTCGTCGCGATCAATCTCGGAATAGGACCCCGTCAGGGTAACGTGATGCGTCATCCGCCTAGTCCGGTCTGCCGCGTTTCACACCTACCACCGTTTCAACGCGTCGTCGTCTTGTTTGCGAGGCTCGACCCAGCGTTCTCCCGCCGGGAGCGTTTCTTTTTTCCAAAACGGTGCCTTGGACTTCAGAAAATCCATGATGAAGGCACAGGCCTGAAGCGCCGCTTCGCGGTGAGCACTGGTCACACCCACCCAGACAATCTCGTCAGCGGGCTGAAGGTCGCCGATGCGATGGATTACTCGCGCATTCAGCAGCGGCCATCGCGCGTGGGCCTGATCCAGAATGTCCTGAATACTGGACTCGGTCATGCCCGGGTAATGTTCCAGGCGAAGCCGAGCCACGGCATCCCCCTCATTAAGATCACGCACGGTGCCAACAAACGAGGCTGAAGCTCCCACTCGGGTGTCCCAACGACCGTCGTCGTGACAACGAAGCAGGCGCATCTCCTCGCCGACATCAAAGGGCTCGGACTGGACGCGGACGGGGCGCATCATCCCCCCGTCACCGGCGGAAAGAAAGCCACTTCGTCGCCTTCCGAAATTGGATCATTGTCATTGGCCATTCGTTGATTGACCGCGCCACGAATGGCTCGCGTGGGGTCAAGGGCCTCTGACCAGCTGCCTCCTCGGGCCCGGAGGTGCTCACGAAGGCCGGCAAGTGTTCTGACATCTTCTGGCAGCAGCAGCGTCTCGTCGTCGGTGCCCGTTTGTTCCCGAAGCGAGGCAAACAACCTCAGTCGAATCTTCATGGTCTTAGGTTCAGTGATCTTCAGTAAAAAGAAGTGTAGGGAATAAAGCAAACACTTTGTCCAACACGAACAGGGGTTGAAGCAGGAATTTCAATCAACCCCTGTGATTGCGTGACGGAGGACAACACCCCCGAGTTCTGACGATCATGAATTTGTGCACACCCCTGCGCATCGATCCAGCCACGAAGATATTCCTGACGAGCATCAGGCTTGGACCAGTCGAATCCGGATGGCACCGCCTTGGTGATCGGCTTGGAGGGCTGACCTCCCATCATCTTAAGAATAGCCGGGCGCACCAAAAGCATAAAGGTGACCCATGCAGCGACGGGGTTACCTGGCATCCCCATGAAAACCGCCCGCCCAATATGTCCCGCGGCAAAAGGTTTGCCTGGCTTGATGGCGATCTTCCAAAGATCAAGACGCCCCAAGGCACTGATGGCCGCCTTGATATGGTCTTCCTCGCCCACCGAGACACCACCGCAGGTGAGAACGAGGTCGGATCTCTCAGAAGCTTCGTGAAGACGGTCTCGAGTCCGATCAAACTGGTCAGGAAGACAACCCATATCGAAGACCTCACAGCCGAGCGATTGCACCAGGCCAACGATCATCGGTCGATTACTGTCGTAGATCTGCCCCGGCCCAAGTGACTCTCCGGGTTGGCGCAGTTCATCGCCGGAGGAGAACACCGAAACCTTCAAACGACGAATGACTTCCAGCTCAGCAATCCCTACCGAGGCAACAAGACCCAGGTCGGCGGCCTGCAGTCGGTGGCCTGCGTTGAGCAACATCTGACCGGCAGCGAGGTCGCCCGCTCGGGGACGAATGTTCTGACCAGGAGCCACCGGCGCAAGAAGCTGAATTCGGCCATCGTCATGAAGCTGAACCTGTTCCTGCATCACGACCGCATTGGCCCCCAAGGGAATGGGCGCCCCAGTGAAAATTCGGGCCACGGTGCCCGGTGTCAAAGCGACGCCGGGGTGCCCTGCTGCAATACGCTGACTCACCACCAAAGGTTCCAAAGCGTTGTTCATCTCGACGGCCACCCCTGCGTAGCCGTCCATCTGGCTGTTGTCGTAGGAAGGTACGTCCAGCGGTGACACCACTTCGTTGGCAAGCACGCGCCCGAGCGCTGCGCGAAGACTAATCGATTCGGAACCCGTCACTGGACTCACGGATTCAAGGAGATGATCAAGAGCTTCTTCGAGGGTTTTCATGCAACGCTCCCGATGGAATCGCCCCGCAACGCTTAGAGTGCGCGGCTTGCGATCAGCTGTTTGAGATGCTCGACATCCTGGCCGATGGCCTCGACACGCTGGGGCTTGGATTCAAGATCCTCAAGCCCCTTGGGACGCGGCGCGGGGCGGCCAAGCGCCTCTTCGATGGTCTCACCGAACTTCGCGGGAAGTGCGGTCTCTAGGCAGACCATGGGCACGCCCGGCTCAAGGTATTGCCTCCCCACAAAGATACCGTCAGCGGTATGGGGGTCAATCACCCGAGCATAACGCTGATGGATATCACGAATGGTGTCGAGTCGATTCGGATGGGTGCTCTTACCCGAGCGCACACCACTGTCTTGAACCCGCTGCCAGGCTGGCGTGCCCGCAAGAGAGAACTGACCGGTTTGTGCCAGCTGCCGCCAGAGGCCGGCAAGCTTTTCGCCATCTTGGTCCAACATGAGAAAGACATAACGTTCAAAATTCGAAGCCTTGGAAATGTCCATGGACGGGCTTGAGGTGAGATAGGTTTCCTTGGCGCCCCGAACCCGGTAAACGCCGGTGCGGAAAAACTCATCAAGCACATCGTTTTCATTGGTGGCCACGATCAGCCGGTGAACCGGCAGCCCCATGGATTTCGCCATGTAGCCCGAAAACACATTGCCAAAGTTGCCCGAGGGCACGGAAAACGAAACCGGATCACCCACGGTAAGGCCAGTGGCCTCAACGGCCGCGAAGTAGCCTTTGAAGTAATAGACCACCTGAGACATGATGCGGGCCCAGTTGATCGAATTCACCGTGCCAATCCGCCACCGGGATTTGAACTCGAGATCCGCCGAGACAGCCTTCACCATATCCTGGCAGTCATCGAACACCCCCGCGACGGCGAGGTTGTGAATGTTGGGCTCTTGAAGGGAATACATCTGGGCCCGTTGGAAGGCACTCATTCGACCCTGCGGAGACAGCATGAACACCGAGACAGCCTGTTTGTCTCGCATGGCATATTCCGCGGCGCTTCCCGTATCCCCCGAGGTTGCGCCAAGGATATTGAGCGTCTGGCCGCGACGGGTGAGCACAGCCTCAAAGAGCTGGCCCAGCATCTGCATGGCCATGTCTTTGAAGGCCAGCGTGGGGCCGTTCGAGAGTTCTAAAATTGAAATCGGCGCGCCCTGCTCAAGGCCAAGAACACAAAGCGGCGCGATGTCCGGATGATGAAATTTCTCTTCCGTGTAGGCGGCCGCGGTCAGGCGATCCAGCTCGGCTCGATCCATGTCGTCAGCGAAACGAGAAATCACTTCCGCCGCAAGCTTGGCATACGACAAACCCGACAGGCTGCGAATCTGATCCATCGAAAACCTGGGCATCGACTGCGGCATGGCAAGGCCACCGTCTTGGGCAAGGCCCTCCAGCAAGATGTCTTCAAAACCACCCATGGAAGCGGCGGGCTTGGCCGCTCGGGTAGAAACGTACTGCAGACTCATGCGAACGATTCCATACGAAGCACTACAGCCTCGGAGAGCACCGTGGGAAGCGCCTCGATGGCGCGCATCGCGTCCCGCATATTCTTCTCAAGACAGAGATGGGTCATCAAGATGACATCGGTCTCATCGGCGCCCTCTTCAGGCTCACGCTGAATGAAGGCATCAATCGAAATCTGACGATCGGCCAAGGCCCGGGTGATGTCGGCCAAAACACCTGGCTTGTCTTTCACGCGAAGCCGCATGTAGTAGCAAGACTCAATCTCATCGATGGCGACCACCGAAAGATCGGCCATGGCGTCGGCCTGAAACGACAGCGGGGGAACACGATTGGCCGGGTCTGCAGTCAGCGTTCGGGCGACATCCACAAGGTCAGCAATCACTGCACTTGCGGTGGGCTCTGCGCCCGCGCCTTTGCCGTAATACATGGTGTGCCCTACCGCATCGCCCTTCACCCAGACGGCATTCATGGCCCCTTCCACATTGGCAATAAGCTTCTTGGATGAGATCAGTGTGGGGTGCACCCGAAGCTCGACACCTTTGGCATGGCGCTTGGTGATGCCCAGAAGCTTGATGCGATAGCCAAGCTGTTCGGCATAACGGATGTCTTTGGCATCCAGCTTCGAGATGCCTTCAATGTGGGCGCGATCAAACTGCACCGGCATCCCAAAGGCAATCGATGCCATCAGTGTGGCCTTATGGGCAGCATCCACGCCTTCGATATCGAAGGTTGGGTCGGCTTCGGCGTAGCCCAGTCGTTGGGCTTCTTTGAGCACATCGGCAAAGGCAAGTCCCTTGTCACGCATCTCCGAAAGAATGAAGTTGGTGGTGCCGTTGATGATGCCGGCAATCCATTCGATCTTGTTGGCGGTGAGCCCCTCGCGAAGCGCCTTGATGATGGGAATGCCCCCGGCCACGGCCGCCTCAAAGGCAACCATCACACCCTGCTTCTGAGCGGCCGCGAAGATCTCGTTGCCATGCACGGCCAAAAGCGCCTTGTTGGCGGTGACCACATGCTTGCCATGGGCAATCGCCTCCATGACAAAGTTTTTGGCAAAGCCATAGCCACCAATCAGTTCCACCACCACATCCATCGATGGGTCACGCGCCATGGCCATCGCGTCGTCAAAAAACCGGGCGCGACCCGAAGTCATGGCCTGCGCCTTGGTCGCGTCAAGATCAGAGACTGCTGTGATGGTGATGGCACGACCTGCTCGACGCCGAATGTCTTCCGCGTTTCGCTCAAGCACCGCCCATGTGCCACCACCCACCGTGCCCAGGCCAGCAAGGCCAACACGCAAAGGATTCTGGGTCATGCCGCACCTCCTGTGGCGTCGGCCGCCGACGTGACCGGCGGTTGAATCAATCCGTCTTTGCGAAACATTTCCTTAATCCCGCGCACGGCCTGACGGGTGCGCTGCTCATTTTCAATCAGGGCGAATCGAACATGGTCATCCCCGTATTCACCGAAACCGATACCGGGCGAGACCGCCACCTTGGCCTCGAGCAAAAGCTTTTTGGCGAACTCGAGCGACCCAAGGTGTTTGTAGGCGGGAGGAATTTCGGCCCAGACATACATCGACGCTTTGGGAACTTCAACATCCCATCCGGCCTCAATCAGGCCTTTGGTCAGGACATCACGTCGTGCCTGATATTTCACTCGAACCTCTTCGACACAGTCTTGCGGGCCCTCAAGCGCAATCACCGACGCGACCTGAATGGGCGTGAAGGTTCCGTAATCGTGATAGCTCTTGATTCTGGCCAAGGCGCTGACCAGCTCTTTGTTGCCCACCATGAAGCCCACACGCCATCCGGCCATGTTGTAGCTCTTGCTCATGGTGAAGAATTCCACGGCGACATCACGAGCACCCGGCACCTGCATGATGGAAGGCGGCTTGAAGCCGTCGAAGCAGATGTCGGCATAAGCCAGGTCATGCACCACCAAAATGTCATGCTGCTTGGCCAGCGCCACAATCCGCTCGAAGAAATCAAGCTCAACACACTGCGCCGTCGGGTTACTGGGAAAACCAAGAATGATCATCTTGGGCTTGGGGATCGACTCTCGAATGTTTCGTTCAAGCTCGTTGAAAAAATCAAGGCCGCGGCCCATACGGAACGACTGAATGCTTGCCCCGGCAATGATGGCGCCGTAAATATGGATGGGGTAGCTTGGGTTGGGGACCAAAACCGTATCGCCATGATCCAAAGTGGCCAGCATCAGATGGGCCAAACCTTCCTTGCTTCCAATCGTGACAATGGCCTCCGATTCCGGGTCAAGGTCCACATCAAAACGCGTCTTGTACCAGTTGCAGATGGCCTTACGAAGCCGGGGAATACCTTTGGAGACCGAGTAACCGTGGGTATGTTCCTTGGTGGCTGTCTCCACGAGTTTGTCGACAATATGCTGAGGGGTTGGACCATCGGGGTTACCCATGCTCATGTCAATGATGTCTTCGCCCCGACGACGGGCCGCCATCTTCAGTTCACCCGTGATGTTGAACACATAGGGTGGGAGACGCTCGATACGCGGAAATGGCTTCATAGGTGGTTTTCTGACTTCGCCCTGAATTGGGAAAAACCTCAACTTTAACTTAGCCCGGCCCTTCCAAAAAAGCCAAAAAAACCTGCTAGGCTCTTTCCCAATGGCCCTGTCACCTCTGACCACCACTTTGAACCCCCAGGCGACCCAAGGCGCCTTTGGCATTAACGCCCACGGCCCCGGCTACATCGAGGTCAACGGCGAACGCTTTCAAGAGTCTCTGATCCTTCATCCCGACCATGGCCCCACCCCCCTGGGGCGGCTTTCGGCTGCAGAACTCTCGGCCAAGGAAGCCCTTCAGGTGGCGGAGATGAAGCCTGAAATCTTGCTGGTGGGCACGGGCAGCCGTCAGGTGTTCCTTCGACCCGAGCAGCTTGTCCCGCTGACCGAGCGGCGCATCGGCGTCGAGTGCATGTCCACCGCTGCCGCGGCCCGCACCTTCAACCTATTGGTGTCAGAAGGAAGAAAAGTCATTGCCCTTTTGCTGATTGAACCCCATGCCCCAACCCCCTGAAAGAAAGGTCGCACTGCGCTATGCCACTTCCTAAGGCCCCCACCAAGCCAGCATCCGTCGTTCACGCCACCCCCGAGGTGGTTGCCAAACCGGGCCGCCCTTCGAAAGCCAAGTCAGCCGTGAAGCAGCCCGCCCTTCAGACACTCTCTTCCGATGACGCAGCAGTCATCGAGCCTGTGCGGGTTCAGAACACCGGCTACGGCACGGCGCCCCGTGCGCCCCAACAGGCCGCACCTCAGCCCCGCCTCATGAGCGCTGGGCTGCTCCGCGAGCCGCGCCGACGCACCGACCCTGACGCCGCCAAGACCTTTGTGCTTGACACCAATGTCCTCATGCACGACCCCAGCAGCCTCTTTCGTTTTGAAGAGCACGATGTCTTCTTGCCCATGATGACGCTTGAAGAACTCGACAACCACAAAAAAGGCATGTCGGAAGTTGCACGAAACGTGCGACAAGTGACCCGCTCGCTGGACGCGCTGATCGACGCGATCTCGGGCGAGGTGGGTGGCAAGAGCAAAATTGGTGAAGGCATTCCGTTGTCCGCGCTTGGCAACAAAGACGCGACAGGCCGTCTGTTTTTCCAGACGCAGCCCATGGGCCATGAGCCCGTTCGCAACATCGAAGGATTCGAAACGGGCAAGGCGGACAACCAGATTCTGGCCGTGGTGCGCGCGCTGCAGGCGCAGCAAAAAGACCGCGTGGTGGTTCTGGTGTCGAAGGACATCAATATTCGAATCAAGGCGCATGCGCTTGGTCTTCCCGCGGAGGACTACTTCAATGACCAGGTGATCGATGACGCCGATCTGCTTTATTCCGGTGCGATGGCGCTTCCCGAGGGCTTCTGGGACAGCCACGGGAAAAAACTGGAGTCATGGCAGCAAGCGGGCTACACCTTTTACCGAATCACCGGGCCGCTCTGCGCAGCCTTTCATGTCAATCAGTTTGTGTACGACGCGGGCGCAACACCTTTGTTTGCCATCGTGCAAGAGGTGCAAGGCAAGACCGCTGTATTGCGAACGCTTCGCGACTTCAGCCACGCCAAGAACAGCGTCTGGGGCATCACGGCCCGCAACCGCGAACAGAACTTCGCGCTGAATCTTTTGATGAATCCCGAGATCGATTTTGTGAGTCTTCTTGGCCAGGCGGGCACTGGAAAGACGCTTCTTGCGTTGGCGTCGGGGCTTGCCCAGATTCTCGAAACCAAAATTTACAACGAGATCATCGTGACCCGTGCCACGGTGCCATTGGGCGATGACATCGGATTTCTGCCAGGCACCGAAGAAGAAAAAATGCAGCCCTGGATGGGGGCGTTGGAGGACAACCTGGAGGTGCTCAACCGAGGCGTGGAAGGCGGCGGCGACTGGGGTCGATCGGCCGCGGCTGATTTGATCAGAACACGCATCAAGGTGAAGTCACTGAACTTCATGCGGGGTCGAACCTTCATCAATAAGTTCCTGATCATCGACGAAGCACAAAACCTGACACCCAAGCAGATGAAGGCGTTGATCACCCGCGCTGGACCGGGCACCAAGGTGGTCTGCATGGGCAACATCGCGCAGATTGACTCCCCCTACCTGACGGAAGGCTCGTCCGGCTTGACCTATGTGGTGGATCGATTCAAAGGCTGGGGCCATGGAGGCCATGTCACCCTGCAACGCGGCGAGCGCTCGCGACTGGCCGATTTCGCGACCGAGGTGTTGTAGTCGAATCAGTGGCCAAGAAGTGTCGCGAAGGTTGCGAGATTCTTGGCGTCCCCTAGGGGATTCGAACCCCTGTACTCACCGTGAAAGGGTGATGTCCTAGGCCTCTAGACGAAGGGGACCCGGCGCTGCACAGAAACAACTTACCAGAGATTGGTGGAGCTAAGCGGGATCGAACCGCTGACCTCTTGCATGCCATGCAAGCGCTCTCCCAGCTGAGCTATAGCCCCCCGCGACCGTTTCAAAAAACGACTCAGGCAAGCCCGAAACTTTAAGGGAATAATGTAAAAAAGTCCAATTCTGAGAAAAGGAAACCCCATGGCTGCCCGACTGATCGATGGCCTTGCCCTTGCCAAGGCGTTGCGCCAAGAGGCCGCTGAACGCGCGAAAGCCTGCCTGAAGGCGGGACGTGCGCCCGGCCTGACCGTGATCTTGGTGGGCGACAACCCCGCCAGCCAGGTCTATGTTCGTAACAAGGTGAAGGCCTGCGACGAGGCCGGGATTCGATCCCAATTGATTCAACAGCCGGCCAGTCTTTCCGAAGCGGATCTGCTCGGACTGATCCGTCAACTCAATGCCGACCCCACGGTGGATGGCATCTTGGTTCAGCTGCCCCTGCCCCCGCAGATTGATTCGCACCAAGTGATCGAAGCCATCGACGCTGACAAAGATGTGGATGGCTTTCACATCAGCAACGCTGGCGCCCTGATGACTGGCAAACCACTCTTTCAGCCCTGCACGCCTTATGGCGTGATGAAGATGCTGGAGTCGATTCAGGCCCCTATTCGTGGTGCCAATGCGGTAATCGTGGGCGCAAGCAATATTGTGGGCAAGCCCATGGCCATGATGCTGCTCGCGGCCGGCGCCACCGTCACCATCCTGAACAGCAAAACCCGAAACCTCCACGAACACACACGGCGTGCCGATATTCTTGTGGCCGCCGTTGGTCGTCCTCGCATGATCACCGCTGACATGGTGCAGCCCGGAGCCATTGTGATTGATGTGGGCATTAATCGACTTCCCGATGGCAAGCTTGTCGGTGATGTTGATTTTCAGCCGGTCTGTGCCGTGGCCAGCGCCATCACCCCCGTGCCCGGTGGTGTCGGTCCCATGACCATTGCCATGCTGCTGATCAACACCCTTGAATCGGCCGAGCGTCGGCTCCATTTACGTTAAATGACAACCATCAACATCACCCCCATGAAAAATCCTTTTGTCCACGAGCTGCTCGACTCTGAATCACTTCCACGCTATGACCTGATTCAGGCGGATCAGGTCGTGCCCGCTATCGATCAGCTGCTGAGTGAAGCGCGCTCAGCACTCCGCCATGTCACCTCCGACACCGTCGCGCCCAGCTGGGACGCCGTGATGGTGCCGCTCAGTGAAGCCACCGAGCGCCTGAGCCGCGCCTGGAGCGCCGTGCATCACATGTCGGGCGTGATGGATTCTCCCGAATGGCGTGAGGCCACCAACAGCCGTCTTGCGGAGGTGAGTGCCTTCTGGACCGAGCTTTCTCAGCACCCTCAGCTCTTTGAAAAAGTGAAGGCCATTCATGCGCAAGGTGGCTTGAATGCGGCACGACAGCGTGCCATTGAAAACTCACTTCGAGCCTTTCGTTTGGGTGGCGCCGAGCTGGATGCCGACACCAAACAAAAGTTCGCTGAAACCCAGGCCCGACTGGCCCAGCTGAATCAGCGGTTTTCTGAACAGCTGCTTGACAGCACCAATGCCACCATCATTCACGTCACCGACGAAGCAATGCTTGACGGTCTACCCGAACATGCGCGAGATGCCGCCAAGGCCGAAGCCGAACGCCGTGAGATGCCAGGCTGGGTCTTCACCCTGCAGTACCCAAGCTATGGTCCAGTGATGCAGTTCGCCAAGCAGCGTTCGCTGCGCGAAGAGGTCTATCGTAAACAGGCGATGCGTGCCTCCGAGATCGCTACCGAAGGCCCCGACCATGACAATGGTCCGATCATGGGTGAGATTCTGGCCTTGCGTCAGCAACAAGCGAAGTGGCTGGGATACGCCAACGCCGCGGAGGTCTCGCTCGCACCCAAAATGGCGAATTCACCCCAACAGGTGATTGAGTTTCTGATGGATCTTGCGAACAAGGCACGGCCTGCCGCAGAAAAAGACCTCACCGAACTGAGAACATTCGCCGCTGCCGAACTGGGCATCGCCAACCTCGAGCCCTGGGATATTGGCTTTGCCAGCGAACAGCTTCGTCAGTCACGTTATGCCTTTTCGGAAGACGAAGTCCGCCAGTACTTCCAGCTGCCACGAGTCCTGCAAGGGCTTTTTCGAACCATCAAGACCCTGTTTCATGTCGAGATCAAACCGGTCATTGGACTTGCGCCGCTGCCCACGTGGCATGCCGACGTGCAGCTCTTCGAGGTGATTCGAAGTCATCAGACCATTGGTCATGTCTACCTTGATCTTTATGCACGCAGCACCAAACGCGGCGGGGCCTGGATGGATGACGCACGAGGTCGGCGGGCCCTGCCCCATCAGGCAGGAAAGATCCAGACCCCCGTGGCCCTTCTGACCTGCAACTTTGCGGCACCTGTTGGCGGTAAGCCCACCACCCTGACCCATGACGACGTCATCACCCTTTTCCATGAATTCGGCCATGGTCTGCATCACCTTCTTACCCAGGTCGACGAGCTCGATGTCTCCGGCATCAATGGTGTGGAATGGGATGCTGTGGAGCTTCCCAGTCAGTTCATGGAGAACTTCTGTTGGGAATGGGACAACCTGTTGCACATGACCGCACATCTTGAAACGGGTCAGCCCCTACCCCGCGAACTCTTTGACAAGATGATCGCCGCTCGCAATTTTCAAAGTGGCCTCTTCATGCTGCGTCAGATCGAATTTTCAGTGTTCGACATGCGCATCCATGCCGAACTGATTCCCGCCAACGGCGCCTCAGGCAGTGATGTGGGCAAGGCCATTGAGGCCATGCTCTGGAAAGTTCGCGACGAGGTGGCGGTGCTGATGCCGCCGAAGTTCAACCGCTTTGCACAAAGCTTCTCTCACATCTTCGCGGGTGGCTATGCGGCCGGTTATTACAGCTACAAATGGGCTGAAGTGCTCTCTGCCGATGCCTATGCAGCCTTTGAAGAGGCGGGGCTTGAGCATTACAGCGACGTGGGCCAGCGGTTCTGGAAAGAGGTGTTGTCCGTGGGCGGCTCGCGGCCTGCGATGGAATCTTTCAAGGCCTTCCGTGGTCGCGAACCTCAAGTTGAACCTCTGCTGCGCCACAATGGGCTGATGTAATTGAAGATCGCCACCTGGAATGTGAACTCGCTTCGGGTGCGTCTGCCGCATCTTCTCGACTGGCTGTCTCAGACCAAGACCGATCTCATCGGTCTTCAAGAAACCAAGCTGATTGACGCCAAGTTTCCAAAAGCCGAGATCGAAGAGGCCGGCTACCACGTGGTCTTCGCAGGCCAGCCCACCTACAATGGCGTCGCCATTCTTGCCAGGCAGGACCAGTTCCATGCCCCGCAGAATGTTCGTGTCAACAACCCAGAGTTTGCCGACGAGCAGGTTCGGCTGATCGCGGCCAGTCTGCAGCCACTTGATTCGTCTCGCCCCCTGCTTCGCTTCATCAGTGCCTATGTTCCCAACGGAGCGGCGGTGGGCACCGACAAATACGACTACAAGCTGCGCTGGCTCAATGCGCTTCATCATCTCATCACGCAAGAGCTTCGTGATCACAAACACCTGGCCTTGGTCGGGGACTACAACATCGCACCGGACGACCGTGATGTGCACGACCCTGCCGAGTGGCAAGACAAGATTCTCTGTTCCACCCCCGAGCGAAATCATTTTCAGGCGCTGCTCGAGCTGGGGCTGAGTGACGCCTTTCGGCTGCATGATCAGCCCGAGAAGCTCTATTCATGGTGGGACTATCGCCAAGGCGGTTTTCGTCGCAACCGCGGGCTGCGGATTGATCACCTTCTTTTATCCGAGCCACTACGCATCTGCTGCAGCAAGGCGGGTATTGACACCGCCCCAAGGAAGCTTGAACAGCCTTCCGATCATGCCCCAGCGTGGGCCGAGCTTGATCTCTAGCAAACGACCGCCGCCGCAGTCGCGTTAAGATCAGGCGCCATGGACTTCCCCGTCAGCGCTCTTCTTATCGGTATCTGGTCCACAGGCCACTGCCTGGCCATGTGCGGCGGACTGGCCATGGCCGCGGGCCAGCTGAATCGACAACAACTTCGCTACCCCGCAATTCGTCGTGCTGGCGACATGCTTGGCTGGCAGCTTGGTCGAGTGATGAGCTATGGCCTGATCGGCTTCATCGCCGGGGGCTTTGGTGCTTTTTTTCTGGACCATCCGGCACTGAGTTGGCTTCGCGACCTGGCCTTCATCATCGCCAATCTGATGTTGATTGCCCTGGGCCTGCATGTGGCGCAGTGGTGGTCGGGCATTGTGCAGATTGAGCGAATGGGCCAGCACCTCTGGGGTTGGATCTCCCCCTACGCCACGGCCACGCTCACGCCTTCCTCCCCGTCACCACGTCAGCCCATGGGCACGCTTTGGCGTGCTGTTCGAGCCGGTGCCATCTGGGGCTGGCTTCCCTGCGGCCTGGTCTATAGCATGTTGGTCACCGCCTCGGTGACCGGGTCTTCCGTCAACGGTGGGCTCTGGATGATCGCCTTCGGGCTTGGCACCATCCCCGCACTCTGGATCACCTCGCTGGCTTCGCAAGAAATGATCCAATGGTTTCGCAACCTTTGGGTTCGACGCACGGCCGGAACACTCATCATGATGTTCGGGCTCTGGGGGTTGCTGCGTCTTGTTGGTGTCATTCAGGTGGACTGGCTTGATGCGTTTTGTGTTGGTGCCGGAGCGCGTTGATGAGGCTCTCATGCTTTCACTGCGGCGAGCCTGTGCTGACGGGTCTCACCTGGACGGTCAGCGTCAAGGGCGAAGCCAGGCCGTTGTGCTGCATTGGCTGTCAGTCCATTGCGCAGGCTATTTTGCAGGCTGGCGGCGAAAAGTATTATGAACAGCGCACTGGCCAGGGGCTGGATGTTCGAACGCTGGAGGCACTCGCCCCCTGGACTCATCTTCTTGATGATCCTCAGTGGTCTTCCCAGCATGTTCGAGTGGCTGATTCCGCATCAAGCGAGACCACACTGGCCATTGAAGGATTGCGCTGCGGCGCCTGCGCCTGGCTGATTGAAAAGCTTCTGGGTCAAACACCCGGCGTTGAAACAGCGCGCGCCAATGCAAGCACCGAGCGCCTCTTCGTTCGATGGAACCCGAAAACCATTTCGC
Source organism: uncultured Bordetella sp. (assembly GCA_964460315.1). GTDB lineage: Bacteria > Pseudomonadota > Gammaproteobacteria > Burkholderiales > Burkholderiaceae_A > Lacustribacter. The sequence goes on from CAYWPQ010000001.1 coordinate 118,812, forward strand.
TCTCAGCCATTGCCCAGCGCGTTGCGGCCGTGGGCTATGCCCTATTACCGATCAGCTCGGCCCCGATCGAACAGTCGCGTCGCGCCCAAGAGCGGCTTGCCACGCGCAGACTGTTTATTGCCGGACTGTCAGCGGCCCAGATCATGATGTATGCCTATCCGGAATACCTGGAAGGCATGGCGCTTGAGGATGACATTCGTTCATTGATGCGCACCGCCAGCATGATCATCACCACACCGGTCATGGTCTACAGCGCGACACCTTTTTTCCAATCGGCCTGGCGCATGCTTCGACAGGGACGCCTGGGCATGGACGTGCCCGTGAGCCTTGGACTCTGGATCGCCTTCATCGCAAGCCTCTGGGCCTGGTGGACCAACACCGGTGAGGTCTATTTCGATTCAGTCTCGATGTTCGTATTTCTGCTTCTTGGCGCGCGATGGGTCGAAGCCAAGATTCGAGCAAAAACCTCTGCGCTTCGGGAAAAGCTTGCCACCGCACCACCCCTGCTGGCCCATCGAGTTCGCCCCGAGCCGGGCGACATTGCCGCGTGGAGCCTTCGCCCAGGAGATTTCGTTCGTGTGCGATCCGGAGACCGCATCCCGGCCGATGGTGTCTTGCAGTCGCATGCCACCGACCTCGACTGCTCGTGGATCACGGGTGAATCGCTGCCCGTGACCGTGCATGCCGGCGCACGGGTCACCGAGGGTTCCATTAATCTTGGCCCGGAAATCGAGGTGCTGATTGACAGCAGCGTCGCCGACAGCACGATGTCACGACTCTCACAGCTTGCCGAGCAAGCCGCCTCCGATCGGCCCCACTGGGTGAATTGGGCTGACCGCGTTGGCGGCGCGTTCACCGCAGGAATTCTATGCATCAGCGCACTCGTGGCCGCAATATCGATCTTCCATGGTCAGAGCATTCATCAATGGCTTCCGGCCGTGATTGCTGTGTTGGTGGTCACCTGCCCATGCGCACTTTCCATGGCGGGCCCCACCGCCTATGCCGCCGCGCTCTCCAAGCTTCTTGAAAAAGGTGTTGCACTCTCAAGCTCACAGACACTGGAGCGGTTGGAAAACACCACTGATGTGATTTTCGACAAAACGGGAACCCTGACCGATACCGATCAATCCAAGGTGACCATGGTCTTCGGTGACGCCCATCACTGGCGACTGGCCCAAGCCTTGGCAAGCACCAGCACCCACCCATTGGCCGTGGCCATTGCCCGCGTTCCCGGTGTTCCCCGCGCGCAGGCCGACACACAAGCCGACACACAGGCATCAAGCACCGATGAAACCCCTGCAGCCGCTGACGATACCGCCGTCATCACCGATGCCCAACAACATTCGGGCCTTGGCGTTTCCGGACACTGGGGTGGCCAGACTCTAAAACTTGGCTCGACAACCTTTGTTGATGCCGAAGGCCGTTTCAGCGCACTCACCGAATCAGCATCGGAGGCCACGGTCTTTTTTGCCATCGACAACGAGGTTGTTGCGGGCTTTGCGATTGACGATGTTGCTCGACCAGAATCCAAGGCGCTGATTGCTGACCTGCATCAACAAGGGCTTCGTGTCTGGTGTTTAAGCGGTGATCGCGCGGAGCGTGTTGAAAGGCTTGCCAATTCACTGGGCATCCCTGACCGCCACCAACGCTCCAAATGCACACCCGAAGACAAGAAGAATCTTGTTCAGTCCCTGCAGCAAGAGGGCGCAAAGGTGCTGATGGTGGGCGACGGCTTAAACGATGCGCCCGTGCTCGCGCAGGCCGACGTCTCATTGGCTGTGCAATCGGCAGCCCCGCTTGCACGCCAAAAGGCCGACGCTTATCTGATTCGCCCTGGACTCGACGGCGTTCGACAGGCACTTGCCACCGCCTCACAGGCCCGCCGTGTGTTGAAACAGAATCTTGCCTGGGCACTCGGCTACAACATCCTTGCGGTTCCCTTTGCCGCCTTGGGCATGATCAGCCCGCTGTTGGCTTCCGTGGGCATGGCATTGAGTTCACTGATCGTGGTCTTGAATTCAGCACGGATCACTCGAGCAGAAAAATCAGCTACGCTTTAACCATGGATGTTCTTCCATTTCTGATTGTGATTAGCATCGGCGTGCTTGCACTGGCCGTTTGGCTTTTCTTTCGCATGTCCGACTCGGGACAGTTCGATGACACCGAAAGCCCCGCACGTCGCATTCTGATGGACGACGACCGCCCAAAAAAATAATGGGTCAATCAGTAACGGACTGTTTGTTGTAGACAAACAGTCGACAGAGGCAGGTTGATGGAGTGGGGTGTGTTACTCAGGTTGACCTACATCAATTCATTTATGCATGGGCAGGCATATACTCGATGGCATTTCGTTCAATATCGGGGAGAACCTCACCATGTCTGCAGCGCTGCAAGGTGAATATAACTATAAGGTTGTCAAACAGTTCGCCATCATGACGGTGGTCTGGGGATTCGTTGGGATGTTGGTGGGTGTGGTGATCGCCGCCCAGCTGGCCTTCCCAGAAATTCTTCCCTCTTGGTCGTTTCTCTCTTACGGTCGACTCCGCCCCCTGCACACCAATGCTGTGATTTTTGCCTTCGGTGGCTCGGCGCTTTTTGCAACTTCATATTACGTGGTCCAGCGAACCTGCCACGCAAGACTCTTTAGCGACAAGCTTGCCGCCTTCACTTTCTGGGGGTGGCAGCTTGTCATTGTTCTGGCGGCGGTGAGCCTTCCCCTGGGCTTCACGCAGGGCAAAGAGTACGCTGAGCTGGAGTGGCCGATTGACCTCTTGATTGCCGTGATCTGGGTCTGTTATGCCGTGGTCTTTTTCGGCACCATCTTCAAGCGAAAAATCGAACATATCTATGTCGCCAACTGGTTTTTTGGCGCCTTTATTCTGACGGTGGCCCTGCTGCATATTGTTAACAGTGCCGCACTGCCCGTGAGTTTCTTTAAGTCGTACTCGGCCTATGCCGGTGTTCAGGACGCCATGGTCCAGTGGTGGTACGGCCACAATGCGGTGGGCTTCTTCCTCACCGCTGGCTTTCTGGGAATGATGTATTACTTCATGCCCAAGCAGGCTGAGCGGCCCGTCTATTCCTATCGACTGTCCATCGTTCACTTCTGGGCGCTCATCTTCACCTACATGTGGGCAGGCCCTCATCACCTGCACTACACGGCACTTCCCGACTGGACTCAGTCCCTCGGCATGGTCTTTTCACTGATTCTTCTGGCGCCTTCCTGGGGTGGCATGATCAATGGCGTGATGACCCTTTCAGGCGCCTGGCACAAGCTTCGCAGCGACCCCATCCTGAAGTTTCTGATCACCTCCATCTCGTTTTACGGCATGTCAACCTTTGAAGGCCCCATGATGGGCATCAAGACCGTCAATGCACTGTCGCACTACACAGATTGGACGGTGGGTCACGTTCACTCTGGCGCCTTGGGCTGGGTGGGAATGATCTCTATGGGTTCCATTTATTACCTTCTGCCCCGCCTTTCCGGTAAGCGTGAAATGTTCAGTGTCAAAGCCATCGAGGTTCACTTCTGGCTGGCCACACTCGGCATCGTGTTTTACATCGCCGCCATGTGGATTGCTGGTGTGATGCAGGGTCTGATGTGGCGTTCAGTCAACCCCGACGGCTCGCTCACCTATTCCTTTGTGGAGAGCGTCAAGGCCACCTACCCCTATTACGTCATTCGTCTGGTGGGCGGCCTGCTCTATCTCTCCGGCATCACCCTGATGGCTTGGAACATGTTCATGACGATCCGTGAGCCCAAGCCAGTTGATGCCAGCATTCCGGCTGTGGCCCACGCCTAAGCCCAACGACACAAGAATACGGAGAACACAATGGCTTTCAGTCATGAAAAAATCGAAAAAAGCCCCGGGCTGCTCATCATCCTCACCCTGGCCACCGTCGCCGTGGGTGGCCTGGTCGAAATCGTTCCGCTCTTTTTTCAGAAATCGACCACCGAACCCATCAAGGGACTTGAGCCCTACACCGCGCTGCAGCTCACCGGTCGTGACATCTATATTCGTGAGGGCTGCTACAACTGCCACTCCCAGATGATTCGACCTTTTCGCGCGGAGACAGAGCGCTATGGGCACTATTCCGTGGCGGGTGAATTTGTTTATGACCGCCCCTTCCAGTGGGGTTCCAAACGCACCGGGCCGGATCTTCACCGTGTCGGCGGACGCTACAGCGATGAATGGCATCGCGTGCATCTGATGAACCCACGTGATGTGGTGCCCGAATCCAACATGCCGTCTTACCCATGGCTTGCAGAGAACATTCTTTCAGGCAATGACGTGGCCAAGAAGCTGACCGTGCTGCGCACCCTTGGCCATCCTTACACCGACGAGCAAATTGCCTCGGCCAAATCCGAGGTCGAAGGAAAGACCGAGATGGATGCGCTGATTGCCTACCTGCAGTCGCTTGGTCTTGCGCTGAAAGACAAGCGCAGCTAAAAGAAAACCCCCACCATGACCATCATCAGCTTTCACTCAGCGCTCACCCTCATCGCAGTCATTGCGTTCATCGCCATGGTGATCTGGGTCTTTAGCAAAAAGCAAAAGCCCTCCATGGACCGTCACGCCATGATTCCGCTGGAAGACGATCAACCCGTCACTCAGTCCACCGACTCACACGACAAGACTCCACACTAAGAACACGAGAAGACTATGGCCGATTTCACTCACGACTTTTGGAACTATTTCGTCATCATCGTCAGCGCCGTATCGATTGCCGCCTGTGCCCTGCTTCTGTATCTGCTCTCGCGCCACAAGGTCAAGCCTGGCCAAACGGTGGAAACCACCGGGCATGTCTGGGACGAAACGCTTCAGGAATACAACAACCCCCTGCCCCGCTGGTGGATGATGCTTTTCTATCTCACCATCGTCTTCAGCGTTGTCTATCTCATCCTCTTTCCTGGCTTGGGCAATCTCAAGGGCGTTCTGGGTTGGTCATCGACCGGACAGCATTCGGTGGAGATGGCTCGGGCCGACAAAGAATTTGGTCCCATCTATGCCAAGTACGCGGCCATGTCGATCCCGGACCTTGCAAAAGATCCCGCTGCTCTATCCATCGGCCAGAAGCTTTTTTTGAATAACTGTGCTCAGTGTCATGGGTCCGACGGTCGTGGCGCAAAAGGTTTTCCAAACCTGGCCGATGATGACTGGCTCTGGGGTTCAGGCCCTGACGCCATCAAGCTTGCCGTTCTTGAGGGCCGCCAGGGCATGATGCCCCCGATGGGCGAAGCACTCGGCAGCCCCGAGATGGTGGAGAACGTCGCCAACTATGTCTTGAGCCTTTCAGGCAGCAAGCATGACACCGCGAAAGCTGCCCTTGGAAAACCGATGTTTGCCGCCTGTGCTGCCTGCCACGGGGAAAAAGGTGAAGGCAACACCACCATGGGCGCGCCGCGTCTGAATGACAAGATCTGGCTGGTAAGTGGCACGGTGGCCGGCATCACCGAGACCATCAATAAAGGTCGTCATGGTGTCATGCCGGCCTGGAAAGATTTTCTTGGCGAAGAGAAATCTCACATTGTTTCGGCCTACGTTTACAGCCTTTCCACCACCCAATGAAACCTGACGAGTCGGCAGTCCAGGAACAGACTGTCCTTCTCTACGCCCCCGGGAAGAAGCTCTACCCCCGAGCCATTCAGGGCACCTTCAACAACTGGCGGTGGGCGATGGTGGCGCTCACCCAGATTCTCTACTACGGCCTGCCCTGGCTGAGTTGGGGTGATCGTCCTGCCGTGCTGCTCAATCTGGTTGAGCGAAAGTTTTATATCTTTGGTCTGGTTCTTTGGCCGCAAGACTTCATCTACCTCACGCTTTTGCTGCTCTTAAGCGCGTTCAGTCTTTTTCTGTTCACGGCCATTGCCGGGCGGCTCTTCTGTGGCTATGCCTGTCCGCAAACGGTCTACACCTCCATCTTCATGCAGATCGAGCGATGGATCGAAGGGGATCGTGCAGCCCGCATGCGCCTTGATACTAAAGGAAGCGCCCAGGAGCGAATTGTTCGGCGCAGCCTGAAGTTCTCGGCCTGGCTCTTGGTGGCGCTCTGGACGGGCTTCACCTTTGCGGGGTACTTCACCCCCATTCGAGAGCTGGCCGCGCTCACGGTCGACTTCAACCTTGGCCCCTGGCAGACCTTCTGGATCCTTTTTTATGCTGGCTTCACCATGCTTCAGGCAGGCTTCATGCGCGAGCAGGTCTGCAAGTACATGTGCCCCTATGCCCGCTTTCAAAGCGTGATGTTCGACCGCGACACCATGATCGTCACCTACGACGAAGGCCGCGGCGAGCCGCGGGGCTCGCGATCAAAGAAATCGGATCATCGGGCCGAAGGCAAAGGCGACTGCATCGACTGCGGCGTCTGCGTGGATGTCTGTCCCACAGGAATTGATATTCGAATGGGTCTGCAATACGAATGCATCGGCTGTGGTCTTTGTGCCGACGCCTGCAATAGCATCATGGACAAGATGAATTACTCGCGCGGACTTGTTCGCTATTCCACCCAGAACGCGATCGCCAAGAATTACTCCACACGTGAGCTCCGCGCCCATATCTTTCGCCCCAGGGTCATCATTTACGCCGTGATCCTGCTGGTCATCAGCAGCGTCGTGCTCACCACCCTGGCCTTAAGAGAACCGCTCAAGGTCGACATCATGCGCGACCGCGGCGCCCTGGCTCGCGAGGTCGAAGGCACATGGATTGAAAACACCTATCAGTTCCAGGTGATCAACCTTGCCGAAAAGCCGAATCAGTACAGCATTCGGGTGGATGGGCTTCCCGGCTTACGCATGGCCAGCGAGGCTTCGATTGAGGTGCCCGCCACCACCACCAAGCTTTTTGTGGTGCGTGTTCAAGCGCCGATCGCTGACCTCGAAAGCCTGCCGAAGGGATCTCATAAAATTCATATCCAGGTCGAGGCGCTTGCCTCCGACGGCGGGCGGGTCGATGAAAAAGCAACCTTTTTCATTCCCCGCTAGACCCCACCACACTCCCTCGGTCCGCTAGACTTCATGCCTATGTCCACCGCCCCTTCCCTTCCCCCTGGCCCCAAGGCCCAGGACATCATCCAACCCTGGTACCGCACAGGCTGGGTCTGGTTCCTCATTGGCATTCCAGCAACCTCCGTGGTGCTGGGCATCGTCATGCTCTGGCTGGCCGTGTCCGGCGCCGACACACTGGTGGCCGATGACTATTACAAAGAAGGCCGCGCCATCAACCAGCGTCTTGAAAAGGACCAGAGGGCCATTGACATGGGCGTGACGCTCAAGTCCTCCATCACCGCGCTTCCCAATGGCGCGCAACGCATTCAGGTTATTTTCAACGCCAATCCAAGCACCGTCACACCCGAGTTCATTCGTCTGCGGCTGGCTCACCCCACACTGGATCGAATGGACATTCAGGCCACTCTGCAGGCTGAATCGAAGGGACGCTATGTCTCGGTGGTGCCGGGCATTGCGCCGGGTAAATGGTATGCACAGCTTGAAGATGACACATCAAGCTGGCGAGTCAAAACCGAATGGATCGTGGAGTAACCATGGCTAGAGAACCCTACCAACCCCCGCCACCCGCGCACATTCCATCACCGCCTGCCAAAACCGCCATGGTCATTTTGTGGCCCGCCTTTCTTGCGGCGGCGGCCTTAAACGCACTCTTCTTTTCGCTTTTTGATCCCAAGGATTTGTTTCTGCATGGGCTGCCCCTTGAGATCGAGCCCCTTGCGGTCTATGCCATCGGCTTTGGCGTGTGCTTGGTGTTTTGCATCATCTCAAGCTTCATGACCTGGTCGCTCATGCGACCACCCCGATCGGAGCCGATCGAGCGTCGATCACCCTATTCGCTCTGATCAAGGGTTGGTGCAGAGGTCCGCCAATGCGGGGAGATCAAGAATCTTCACATCACGTGGTGAGCCCTCGATCCATTCATTCTTTTTAAACCGACTGAACACACGGCTCACGCTTTCGATCGTCAGCCCAAGATAATTGCCAATGTCCTCGCGGGTCATGCGCAGCACAAAGTGGCTGGGCGACAGCCCCCGCATCTCGTAGCGCTTGGACAGGTTCATCAGAAACGCCGCCACGCGCTGATCAGCGCTCATGGAACCCAAAAGCAGAAGCATCTGATGCTCGCGATGGATCTCGCGACTCATCATGCGATGAAAGTGGGCCTGAAGACTGGGCAATTCGGCCAAGAGTGTTTCAAGCCTTGCGTAAGGAATTTCACAGACCTCGCTGTCTTCTAGAGCAATGGCCGAGCACTGAAGCCGAGGCGTCCCAATCCCCTCCATGCCCAGGATGTCACCCGACATCTGAAAGCCGATGATCTGCTTCGAGGCATGATTTTCGGAATAAACCGTCTTGAAATGGCCGAGTCGAACGGCATAGAGGGTATTGAAGACATCGCCCGCCCGATACAGGGAATCCCCCTTGGGCACACGGATGCGTTTGGACATGATGATCTCAAGCCGATCAAGGTCTCGATCGGTGACGACGGCGGGAAGGCAGAGCTCGTGCATCGAGCAATCGGCGCAGCTGCTCGAAATGGACGAGATGGTGATCGGAGTGCTCCCATTCACTCCTGACAGGGCATTGTGCATTTTTTGCTCTCAATATGCCGATTGGTGAATATTGAGAATAATCAAAAAACGTCTAGATGTCACGCTCCAAGTTGAGCTCGGCGATCTTGCGGGTCATGGTATTGCGACCAATACCCAGCAGCTGGGCGGCCTCAAGCCGTCGACCACGGGTGTGCTTCAAGGCAATACCCAAAACAGCTGCCTCAAATTCTTTGGCCCAGGAGTTCATACGGCCCTCGTCGGGAATGGGGCCCTGGGAACTCAAGGCGCGCGAGACTTCGTCCTTCAGCATGTCCTGCCAACAGAGGTGGTGGCCATTCGTCGCTCCGTTTGTGCCTCCACTACCGGACTGCCCGACAGACAGGTCAGCGCCCGGAACCTGCGCAACCTCGCCAAAAAATCTGGGGCGATCCATCTCAAGACTAGCGGCCGAATCCGATGCGGTGGATCCGTGCGCATCGCCTGTGGCAGGCCCAAGGCCAGCCATCGGGCGCAGCTCTGAGGGAAGATCTTCGGCCTGCACCACCTGACTCGGTGCCATCACCGTCATCCAATGACAGAGGTTTTCAAGCTGACGAACGTTGCCAGGAAAAGGCAACTTCACCAAAACATCCATGGCCGCAGGCGACAACACCTTGGTTTCCACCTTTAGGTCTTGCGCACTCTTGTGCAGAAAATGTTTGGCCAAAAGAGGAATGTCTTCTTGCCGTTCACGCAAGGCCGGAAGCTTGAGCCGAATGACATTCAAACGGTGAAAAAGATCTTCTCGGAACTGCCCCGCCCGAACCCGCGCTTCAAGGTCTTGGTGGGTGGCGGCGATCACGCGCACATTCGCCTTAAAAGGCTGATGCCCCCCCACACGATAGTAATTACCGTCGGAGAGGACCCGAAGAAGTCGGGTCTGGAGATCAAGCGGCATATCACCGATCTCGTCAAGAAAGAGCGTTCCGCCTTCGGCCTGCTCAAACCGTCCACGACGGGTGGACTGGGCACCCGTGAACGATCCACGCTCATGGCCGAAGAGTTCCGATTCCAAAAGATCACGCGGAATCGCGGCGGTATTCAACGCCACAAAAGGCATTTTGGCTCGTGGACTGTGGCGATGCAGAGCGCTTGCCACCAGTTCTTTTCCGGTGCCCGATTCACCAGTAATGAGCACGGTTGCACTGGATTGGCTCAGTCGGCCAATGGCACGAAACACATCCTGCATCACGGGCGCCTGGCCCAACAATTCTGGGAGCGCCTGCGGCTCGGAAGGTGTCCCCGCCCCAGAAGGCACGCTCTCTTGAACCGCACGGCGAATGAGGGCCACCGCCGCGTCCACATCGAAGGGCTTTGGAAGGTATTCAAAGGCGCCGCCCTGAAAGGCCGACACCGCACTGTCAAGATCAGAATAAGCCGTCATGACAATGACCGGAATGTCTGGGAAAAATTCTTTCACATGCTCAAGCAGCACCAGGCCGCTGTCTCCGGGCATGCGGATGTCTGAAACCAAAACCTGGGGACGATCCGTTTCCAGTGCCTGCTTCACCGCAGCAGCGTCTTCGAACACCCTGCAGGGCATCTGTTGTTTGCTGAGTGCCTTTTCCAAGACCCAGCGGATCGATTGATCATCATCGACAATCCAGACAGGTTTCATTCACGACTCCATTTCAAATCAATCGGCAGACGAATCAGAAAATCCGTGCATCCGGGTCGGCTCTCAACATCCATCACACCGCCATGTTGATGAACAAACGACTGCGCCAGAGTCAGCCCCAAACCATGCCCTTGGGGGTGTCCCGACACCAGCGGATAAAACACCCGCTCTCGAAGCTCTTCCGGAATTCCTGGTCCGTCATCGATGACATGCAAATCCAATGCCAGTTTGTGCCGCTGTTTTGCAATCGTGACCTGGCGAGCCACCCGTGAACGCAAAATAATCTCGCCCTCCCCATGCAAGGCCTGAGCCGCATTGCGCGCAACATTGAGCACCACCTGAATCAGCTGTTCTCGGTCACCGTGAACCGGCGGCAGGCTGGTGTCGTAGTCACGACGAATCCGAAGGCCCTTGGGAAATTCCGCAAGCATCAGGCTTCGCACGCGCTCACAGACCTCGTGAACATTCACGGGCTCCATCACACGGGCCTTGCGATGCGGGGCCAGCATCTGATCCACAAGCTCTTGAAGCCGATCGGCCTCTTTAATAATGACCTGGGTGTATTCACGAAGGTCATCACTGGGCAATTCGCGGTCAAGCAGCTGCGCGGCGCCTCGAACGCCACCGAGCGGATTTTTGATTTCATGCGCCAAGTTACGCATGAGCTCTTTATTCGCCTGGGTTAAATCAGCCTGCCGCTCTTCCCGGTCAAGCTTTCGCTGCTGATCGATCTCTCGCAGTTCGACGCAGACCAAGACATCGTCGGTCTCACGTTGAATGGTCACCGTGGTGTCGAGCTGGGTGAGTCCTCGGGCCGGTAACGGCCAGGCAAGATGCTGACGCTTGATGTCAAACTGTTCGCCCACGGCGTCAAGCAGCATGGACTGAACGTCGTCGGCCACACCGATGGTGTCGGCCAATTTATGTCCTTCGAGCTGCCTTGTGGAGACCCCAAAAAGGATCTCGGCAGCCTGGTTGCAAAAGACCACCCGCAGACTCTGATCCAGCACCACCACCGAGGTGGCCAGTAGATCAAAGCTGCGGAAGTCTTTTGCGATCACATCAATGGGTCATTGAAGCCAATGACATCCACACCATTACAGCGAGTAATACATGTCGAACTCAACAGGGTGAGTGGTCATGCGGAAACGCGTGACTTCTTCCATCTTGAGGTCGATGTAGGCGTCAATCATTTCATTGCTGAACACGCCACCACGGGTCAGGAATTCGCGGTCCTTGTCCAGAGCCTCAAGCGCCTGATCCAGCGACGAGCAGACCGTTGGGATCTTCTTGTCTTCTTCCGGGGGCAGGTCATAAAGGTTCTTGTCGGCTGCGTCACCGGGATGAATCTTGTTCATCACACCGTCAAGGCCGGCCATCATCAGTGCGGAGAAGGCAAGGTACGGGTTGGCCGTGGGGTCAGGGAAGCGGACCTCGATACGACGACCCTTGGGGTTGCTGACATAGGGGATACGAATCGAAGCTGAACGATTACGTGCCGAGTAGGCAAGCTTGACGGGCGCCTCGAAGCCAGGAACCAGACGCTTGTAGCTGTTGGTGCCAGGGTTCGTGATGGCGTTCAGAGCGCGAGCGTGTTTAATGATGCCGCCGATGTAATGCAGAGCAAATTCAGAAAGCCCCGAGTAGCCGTTACCAGCGAACAGGTTCTGGCCATCTTTCCAGATGGACTGGTGCACGTGCATACCGGAACCGTTATCACCCACCACTGGCTTGGGCATGAAGGTGGCGGTTTTGCCGTAGCTGGCCGCCACGTTTTGCACCACATACTTCAGTACCTGGGTCCAGTCGGCACGCTGAGTCAGCGTTGAAAACTTGGTGCCAATTTCGCACTGACCTGCACCCGCCACTTCGTGGTGGTGAACTTCAACAGGCACGCCCATCTGTTCAAGAATCAGACACATTTCTGACCGGATGTCTTGGAACGAATCCACAGGGGAAACAGGAAAGTAGCCGCCCTTCACCGCAGGACGGTGGCCAAGGTTGCCGCCTTCGTAATCAATACCGGTGGACCAGCTGGCCTCTTCGGACTTGATCTTGACGCCGCAGCCGGACATGTCCACCGACCAGGTCACGCCGTCAAAAATAAAGAACTCGGGCTCTGGGCCAAAGTAGGCGGTGTCGCCCACACCCGATGCCTTCAGATAGGCTTCGGCGCGCTTGGCGATGGAACGTGGGTCACGGTCGTAACCTTTTCCGTCGGAGGGCTCGACCACATCGCAGGTCAGGTTCAGCGTGGCTTCCTCGCGGAAGGGATCCAGAACCGCGGTGTTTGGGTCGGGCATGAGCAGCATGTCCGAGGCTTCAATGCCCTTCCAGCCGGCAATTGACGAGCCATCGAAGGCGTGGCCGGACTCGAACTTGTCTTCATCGAAGTGGCTGATGGGCACGGAAACGTGCTGTTCCTTGCCGCGTGTGTCGGTAAAACGAAAGTCAACGAACTTGACATCGTTGTCTGAGACCATCTTCATGACGTCTTGAGGGGTGGGCATCCGAACTTCTCCTTAAAATAAATGGTTGAGTCTGACCGAGGGAAGCGAGCGGAACCCGCCTATCAGTGCGCCTAGAATAAAGCGAAAACCGTGCCGGCTTGGCGCGCCCCGGAAATCAAGGCGTTTGCACCACCAGGTTCATTGGGAAATGTGAAAAATCACCATAACGGTGCATTTAATGCCTTATTTTGGTGCAAATATGAAAATTTGCAATATTTTGCACCGAAAAAGTGCAAAAATCTTCGGGTAGGACGCTAGCTGCGGAGAAAGAATGACTGAAGATTGGTCAGCATGTCCAGGCCACGAGGGGTTGCGGCAAAACGGCCAGGCTCTTGGACCATGAGCCCGCTGGCCTGGGCTTTCGCCAAGGCATCGAGCAGCCACGGGTGCTGACCCACCGACATCCCCGTGGTTTGAGACCAGCGTGACACAGCCACCCCTTGAGTAAGACGAAGCGCATTCAACATGAACTCAAAGGGTAGGTCGTCCACCTGAACAGATTCCGTCTTCGCCTCGGCTGGGCTGCTCATGTAAAGCGCGGGGGTCCTGGGCTTTAGGGTGCGAACGATGGCATGGGCCGAGGAGATCTTGCCGTGGGCACCCGCCCCAATTCCCAGGTAGTCGCCAAAAGTCCAGTAATTCAGATTGTGCTGGGCCTGCGCACCCCGCCTGGCGTAGGCCGAGATCTCGTAACGCTCCAATCCTGCCTGTGCCAATCGTTCCACCACCAGCTGCTGCATATCAGCCAGCTGATCGTCATCGGGAAGATTCGAAGGCGGGCGAACCGCAAACTGAGTGTTGGGTTCAAGGGTCAGCTGATACATCGAGAGATGTTCACTGCCCAAGGCCACGGCCTGATCGATCTCAGCCTCAAGTTCGCGAAGCGTCTGACCAGGAAGCCCGAACATCAGATCAAGATTCACCCGAGGGAAAACCTTCACGGCGTGTTCAGCGGCACGAAGGGCCTGCTCGGGGTTATGAACCCGCCCTAAGGTTTCAAGCTGATGCCCCTGAAACGACTGAACACCCAGAGACAAACGATTCACACCGGCCTGTGCAAAACCAGTAAAACGATCCGCCTCAAAGCTTCCTGGATTCGCTTCCATGGTGATCTCCGCACCCGGAAGAAGTCGGACCCGCGCGCGAATTTCCGAAAGCAAACGAGCAATCGATTGCGCCGAAAAAAGACTCGGCGTGCCCCCGCCGATGAACACACTCACCAAAGGCCGCCCCCAGATGAGAGGAAGGCTCGACTCCAGGTCTTGTATGAGCGCCGCCAGGTAGGCGTCTTCGGGAATGTCACCGCGCTGCTCATGCGAATTGAAATCGCAGTAGGGGCACTTGCGAATGCACCATGGAAGGTGAACATAGAGCGAGAGCTCGGGCAGAGATGAAAATGAAATCAACGGCTGATCGAGAGTTGTTGCAAAAGCAAAGCCAAGGCACGCCCCCGATGGCCCACTGATTGCTTCTGGGCAAGCGTCATTTCGGCGGCGGTGAGCGACAGGTCAGGGTCAAAAAAATGACGGTCGTAGCCAAAGCCGCCCGTGCCTCTCCCCTGCCCTTGCGGAAGTAAACGGCCATGCCATATTCCACGAACGAGAATTGGCGAAGGATCTTCAGCATGAGCCACCCAGGCAATGGCGGCAACATATTGGGCGTTCCACCATGAGTCTGGTGGTACGCCATCAAGAAAGCGCCGCTTCGCGAGACTGCTCATCTGAGCAAGCAGCCAGGCGAGATTGGCCTCATCCGTGCTCAGTTTCTGAAATAGGTCTCGATGTCTTGCAGCCTCTGGATTCGCCGCAAGACTGTCCGCCCAGTAGCGCGCTGAACGGACCCCAGGAGCGCCACCCAGCGCGTCCACACAGATTCCGGAATCGTCCGCCAATGCCGGCAGGCCCGTGTGTTCGCTTGCATGCCTTGCCTTCACCAAGGCGTTTTCTTCAAAGGTATGGAAGGGTTCTTCGGGGCTTGGCACGCCAAGCTCGGACTGGTTCACAATCTGAAGACCAAGGGGTTCCGTCAGGGGCTGCAGTGCATGCTGAAACTCTCGCAGCTTTCCCGGATTCGAGGAAGCCAGCACCCATCGGGTGGGACGGGTCATCATTTACTCCACAGCCACCGAAAGACGCTCGGGGTCGTCCATCAGGCATCGTTGAAATTCACGCAGCTGTGCAATCCCTTGCGAAGCCAGCCCAAGCATGGCATCAAGCTGGCCGCGCGTGAAAGGTTCGCCCTCGGCGGTGCCCTGCACCTCCACCATGCCGCCCGAACCGGTCATCACCACATTCATATCGGTGTCGCAAGACGAGTCTTCCAGATAGTCAAGATCCAGCACGGGCTGCCCCTGCCAAAGACCGACGGAAATCGCCGCCACCGTGTCGCGCAGCGGGTTCGCCTTAAGCACTCCGGAAGCGAGAAGACCAGCAAGCGCGTCCGAGAGCGCAAGACAGGCTCCGGTGATGCTTGCGGTTCGTGTGCCCCCATCGGCCTGAAGCACATCACAGTCAATGGTGATGCTTCGTTCGCCAAGCGCAGCAAGATCGGTGACCGCGCGCAAAGAGCGTCCAATCAGGCGCTGAATCTCAAGCGTCCGCCCGCCTTGCTTACCCTTGGCCGCTTCTCGGTCACTGCGCGTGTGGGTGGATCTTGGCAACATCCCGTATTCAGCGGTGACCCAGCCCGAACCCTTGCCTTTCAGAAAACCGGGCACTCGCTCTTCAACCGATGCAGTGCACAAGACCTTCGTGTCACCAAAGCAGACCAAGACCGAACCTTCGGCATGCTTGGTGAATCGGCGCTGCATGCTCACGGCGCGAAGCTGTTCTGGTGTGCGTCCACTGGGGCGGTTCATGAATTGGATTCTCCCGTTCAATTGGTTTCGATTCGTCACTACAATACGGCCATCTCTTTGTTTCAGCGAGACTACGACATGTCGTTCCCAAGCATGACCGGATTTGGCGCCGCAAGCGTGGACTGCCGCGTGGGCAAGATCAACCTTGAAATCAAAAGCGTGAACAGCCGCTTTTTTGAATTCAGTCCTCGTCTGCCCGACGAATTTCGCTGGATGGAACAGAGTTTACGCGAGCAGCTTCAGCGCGCGGTATCCCGCGGCAAGATTGAGCTTCGACTGGGGCTGTCTCGAACCGAATCAAGCCTTGCCCAAAGCCGCGTGAGCGAAAGTGGCCTGGCCTCTGCCCTGCGCCTTGCCCATGAAATTCGTCGTGACCACCCAGAGATCACACCGTTTTCAGTGACCGACCTCATCCAACTTCCTGGTGTCTTAGAGGAAGCCCAGATGAGTCAAGAAGAATGGTCCGCGGTGCTGCAGTCAGCCCTTGAAATCGCCACACGACAGTTCCTTGAAAGCCGGTTGTCCGAAGGCCGCCGTCTTGCAAAAACCATTGAAGACCGCTTGGCGCAAATTGAAAGCTTGGCCCAGCAAGCCGGCCAGCTCATACCAGAAGCCATCAAGGCCCAGCAGACCAAACTGGGCGACAAACTTCGCGAGGCCTTGGCAGGCAGCATCACTGAAACGCTCACGGCCGAGCAGGCGGCAAGCCTGGACGACCGCGTCCGACAAGAGGCCGCCGCCTTTGGTCTTCGCATTGATATCGCCGAAGAAATTGACCGGCTTGGATCCCATGTCCGAGCCATGCGTCAGGCGCTGGCAAAACCAACAACATCCGGCGTTGGCAAGCGCATTGATTTCTTGTCGCAAGAACTCAACCGAGAGGCCAACACCCTGGGCTCGAAGGCGGCCTCGGCTGAACTTAGCGCGATCTCAATCGAGCTTAAGCTTTTGATTGAGCAGATTCGGGAACAGGCCCAGAACCTGGAGTAAGCCTGGCCTGGAAAATGGCCAACTGCTCTTCATAAAGGTCACGGCCCGTGCAGTCGTTCGTCACCAGCAGCGGGAAGTTCTCAATCACCAGACGCTGCACGGCTTCGGTTTTAAGGTCTTCATAGGCCACCACCTCGGCAGCACGAATGCAGGACAAGAGCGTGGCCGAAATGCCACCCACCGCCGAAAAACAGACGGTGGTGTTTTTCTTGCATGACGCCCGAATGCTTTCGCCACGATTGCCTTTGCCAATCGCGCCCTTGACCCCGTGATCAAACAAGACTGTGGCGTATGGGTCCATCCGATACGCCGAAGTTGGCGCCACCACCCCAATCACGTGGCCCGGCTTGGTTGGGCAGGGCCCGCCATAAAACACCACCTGGCCGGTGAGATCTACGGGAAGCGGCTGGCCCTTGGCGATCAGTTCGACGAAACGCTTGTGGGCGGCGTCGCGTGCCATGTAGATCACGCCACTTAAGTAAACCTCATCGCCCACATGAAGTTCACGAATCATGTCGTCGGTAAGCGGGGTGCTGATGTGATGAATGGCCATGATTAGATCTCCGCCGCCGCACGACGGCCTGCGTGACACTGAATGTTGACCGCCACCGGTAAGGCCGTGATGTGGCAGGCATAGGTTTCAACCGACACCCAGAGGGCCGTGCTTAATCCACCATAGCCCTGCGGGCCAATGCCGGTTTGATTGATGGCCTCAAGAAGTTCGGATTCAAGTTTGGCGATGTGCGGCTCGGGGTGGTGTTCGCCGATATCGCGCAGAATGGCTTTTTTGGCGATCTCCGTGACCTTGTCAAAACTGCCTCCAATGCCCACCCCCACCGTGAGCGGTGGGCATGCGGCACCGCCTGCAGCCTTGATGGCATTGACCACAAACTTTTTCACGCCCTCGGCACCTTCGCCCGGCAAGAGAAAAGTCATGGTGCTCCAATTTTCGCTTCCGCCGCCCTTGGGCACCACCGAGATTCGAACCTTGTCGCCGGGAACAATCTCGGTGTGAATCACCGCGGGCGTGTTGTCATTGGTATTGACTCGCAGCAGCGGGTCACCCACCACCGATTTACGCATATAGCCTTCGGCGTAACCTTTTCGAACACCCGCATGCACGGCTTCCTGGAAGTCACCTCCCACCACATGCACCTCCTGGCCAAGTTCGAGATAAACAATCGTCAGCCCCGTGTCATGACAAACCGGAACATTGTTGTCACGAGCGATCCGGTCATTGTCGATCAGCTTCAGAAGAACCGATTTGCCAAGGGGGGAGACCTCTTTTTCAGCGGCGTCATGAAAGCCTTGAATCAGATCTGGCGGAAGCTTGTGGCAGGCATCAATGCAGAGCTGGGCAATGCAGTCGGTAATGGCTTGGGCTTGAAGTTCACGCATCGTTTCACCTTGAAAAAGCGGCGTTTTCGCCATGGAATCAACGCGCTATAGTAGCCAAATGGCCGACCAACCACTTCCACCCAACAAGCCAGGACGCCTTGTCATGGTGGCCGCGCCGTCAGGCGCGGGCAAATCAAGTCTGATCAAAGCCTTTCTTGAACGTCACCCAGACTGGGCGCTTTCCGTGTCCACCACCACACGCTCTCCCCGCCCAGGTGAAGTTCATGGACGGGAATATTTTTTCTCGAACCGAGAGGCCTTTCTCGAGCAGCGGGATCGCGGTGACTTCCTGGAATGGGCCGAGGTGCACGGCAACTTTTACGGCACCTCGCGCCAGTGGATGCAGGACAAGCTCTCCAGCCAATGCAACATCTTGTTGGAAATTGACTGGCAAGGGGCACGGCAGATTCGGCAGATTCTTGGGCAAGGCGGGCTGGCCCCACGCAGTGTGTTTATTTTGCCGCCCTCCATCGAGGTCCTGGAGTCTCGGCTAAGGGGGCGCGGGCAAGACAGTGAGGCGGTGATTGTGCAGCGGCTGGCCGCCGCCAAAGAAGAAATCGAGCACGCGAACGAGTTCGATTATGTTATTATAAATCAACACTTTAGCGACACTTTAGCGGCATTCGAGGCCTTCGCAATTCAGTAGCGTATTGGCTCTGACGGGTGTGTTTTTTACCTTTAGCTGCTCAAGGTTTAGCTGTCCGTTGCACACCTTTTTTTGAATCGATCGGAGTCACCATGGCACGCATCACTGTCGAAGATTGTCTGCAGTTCATCCCCAACCGATTCGAACTTGCTCTGGCCGCAGCCTATCGCGCGCGTCAGCTTGCCCAAGGCGCAGCCCCCAAGGTTGAAAGCCGCGACAAACCCACCGTCACCGCTCTGCGCGAAATCGCCGCCGAGCAGGTTGGCCGTGAGATGCTTCGCAAAGTTCCTATTTAAGTGAATAGTCCCGCACTGCGGGCCGTTTCAGTAAGCCCGCTGATCGATCTCGCACGGGCTTATCTTCCCGAGGAAGACTGTGAGCAGCTGCGTGCTGCTTATCGTTTCAGTGACGAGGCCCATCTGGGCCAGTACCGCCAAAGCGGCGAACCCTACATCTCCCACCCTCTTGCCGTCGCCGAGCTCTGTACCCAGTGGCGGCTTGACGCCCAGGCCCTCATGGCCGCCCTGCTGCACGACACGGTTGAAGACACCAAGGCCACCAAGGAAGAAGTGGTGGCGAAGTTTGGCCCCGAGGTGGCCGAACTGGTGGAAGGTCTCTCCAAACTCGAAGCCGTTGAATTTCGTAATCGCGAAGAAGCCCAGGCAGAAAACTTTCGCAAAATGCTCCTGGCCATGGCGCGCGACGTTCGCGTCATTCTGATCAAAATTGCCGACCGTCTGCACAACATGCGCACCCTTGAGGCGGTGTCGGCCGAAAAGCGCCGCAGGGTGGCCAAAGAAACCCTGGACATCTACGCGCCGATTGCCCACCGACTGGGTCTGAACGCCGCTTTTCGTGAACTGGAAGACCTCAGTTTTTCGGGGCTCTATCCCAAACGCTACGCCACCTTGCTCAAGGCACTCAAAGCCGCACGGGGCAATCGCCGCGAAGTCGTGGGCCAGCTGCAAAACGCCATTGAAACCCAGCTTCCAAAATTTAATATCCATGCCCAGATTGAAGGCCGGGAGAAAAGCCTTTGGTCCACCTATCGAAAGATGATTGAAAAGAAACTCAGCTTTGCTGAGGTTCTTGATGTCTATGGATTTCGAATCATGGTGAAAGACATTTCCCAGTGCTATCTGGCGCTCGGTGCCTTGCATGCCCTTTACAAACCCATGCCAGGAAAGTTCAAAGATTACATTGCACTTCCCAAATCGAATGGCTATCAGTCCCTGCACACCACGGTGATCGGCCCTTACGGCACGCCAGTGGAGTTTCAGATTCGTACCGAAGACATGCACCATGTCTCCGAGGCCGGTGTGGCCGCCCACTGGATGTACAAAGAAGACACCCAAGACGCCGTCTCCCCGCTTCAGGCGCGAGCCCACGAGTGGATGCAGTCACTGGTTCAGGTGCAGTCGCAGACCCGCGACCCATCCGAATTTCTCGACAGCGTCAAGATTGATCTCTTTCCCGATGTGGTCTATGTCTTCACACCCAACGGCGCCATTAAAGAGCTTCCGCGTGGCTCCACACCTGTTGATTTCGCCTACAACGTTCATACCGATATTGGTAACCACTGCGTCTCGGCGGAAATCAACCACGAGCCCGCGGGGCTTGATACCCCTTTGCGCAATGGCGATGTCATTCGGGTGCAGACATCAGGCGACGCGAACCCACACCCCTCATGGCTTGGCTTTGTTCGTACCGCCAAGGCCCGGGCCGAGATTCGTCACCGCTTAAAAACCACGACACGAAGCGAGGCCATCGAATTCGGCCAACGGCTTTTGGATCAGGCGCTGAAGGTGCTCGGTTCCTCCGGAGTGGATGACCCACAGCTGGACTGGCATCAGTTTCTTGCCGAAAACAGCGCCCATGACCGTGATGGTCTTTTAGAAGACATTGGGCTTGGCCTGACACTGGCCAATGTGGCTGCGCGCAGGCTTGTTCCTCAGGCACAGGCCTCGTCCACCGAACGTCTATCGCCCTTGGCCCGCCAGGCCATTGCCATCTCGGAAACCCATTTCGCAGCCAGCAACGAGGCGATCACGGTGGATGGCAGCGAAGGCTCAGCGGTTCAGTACGCCGCCTGCTGCCACCCCATTGGGGGCGATGCGGCCATTGGAATGATGCGTGGAGGTGCGGGCTTAGTGGTTCACCGGGCTAAGTGTGGGCTGGGTCGTCGGCAACGTGCGAAAGACCCAAGCCGTTGGGCGGATGTCCTCTGGGCGGAAGATCTCAAACGTTTGTTCGTGACCCACCTGTCCATTGAAACCCAAGATTCCCGGGGCATTTTGGCCCGCGTGGCGTCCGCCATTTCCGCGGCCGATGCCAATATTGTTGGCGCCAACACCGCGCCGAAAGATCAAACCCTGGCCATCATGAACCTGACGCTGGAGGTGCGCGAGCGTCAGCATCTGGCCAATGTCTTGCGCCGGGTGCGCCGGGTTCCCGGCGTCATTCGTGCCATCCGGGTCACGCCCGAACGGATCGACCAGCCAAGCCAGCATCGGCCCGGTCTTTAAGCACAACTTTTAATCACTCGTTTTAATCACCTGCGATCGTCATCTCGTCGATCAGAATCGAGCCCACGGTTTTCGTGCCACGACACAGCGTGTCCGAGCCAATGGCCTGAATGCCTTGAAACATGTCTTTCATGTTCGAGGCAATCGTGATTTCTTCCACCGGATAGACAATCTCGCCGTTTTCAATCCAATAGCCAAACGCACCACGCGAATAATCGCCGGTGACATAGTTCACCCCCTGCCCCATCACTTCAGTAAGAAGCAGCCCGCGCCCCATCTTACGAATCAAGGCGTTCAGGTCGTCACCCGAACGGGTCCGGTCGCTGGTCATGGTGAGGTTGTGCGAACCACCCGCATTACCGGTCGACTCCATACCCAGCTTGCGCGCGGTATAGCACGACAAGAAGTAGCCCTTCACATGGCCATCCACCACCACATCGCGCGACTGCACGCGCACGCCTTCATCATCAAAGGGTGCGCTGCCCATCGCGCCATCAATCAATGGATCTTCATGGATCTGGATGTGTTTGGGAAAGACACGTTGATTCAAACTGTCCGCCAAAAAAGTGGTCTTTCGATAAAGGGCCGATCCGCTCACGGCTTGGGCAAAGGCGCCAAGAATGCCGCTGGCCAGTGGCGCTTCAAAAATGACGGGCACCCGCTGAGTGGGAACCTTTCGGGCATGAAGTCGGGCCAAGGCACGCTGCGAGGCATAGCGCCCCACCGCCTCTGGGTCGGACAGCTTGGATGGATCACGGTCCGAGGTGTACCAGTCATCACGCTGCATCGACTGACCGGCCTGCGCAATCGGCGCCACGGAGAGCCAGTGACGGCTGTAGGGGTAGCCACCCACAAAGCCACGTGTGTTGGCGGCATAAAACTGGCCATGACTGGCCGCAATCGAAGCACCTTCCGAATTCTTAATGGCAGGGCTCACACCGAGCGCGGCTTTCTCTGCCGTCATCGCCAGCTTGACCGCGGCCTCGGCCGAAATTTCCCAGGGGAAATAGAGTGCAAGCTCGGGCGGATTCTTGGCAATCACATGGTCTTCAGGAAGACCGGCACAGGGGTCTTCTGCCGTGTAGCGAGCGATATCAAACGCCTTTGCGACAGCGTCACGAAGCGCCTTGTCGGAAAAATCGGAGGTGGTTGCATGGCCGCGTTTGAGTCCGCTGTACACCGTCACTGAAGCGGCTCGGTCGCGATTGCGCTCTAAGGTCTCGATGGACTGCTTGCGCACCGTCACCGAAAGCCCACTGCTTTCCGAAACCTCGGCAGAGGCATCCGTGGCGCCAATGTCTTTGGCCATCTGAAGAATTTTGAATGAGAGCTCGCGAAGGCTCTCGGGCGCATAAAAAAGCGGCGAATTCGTGGTTTGTTGGGTTTTGCTCATAAGCGCAATAATAGCGGCATGGCCAACACCGATTCCCCCATGGCGCAGCCTGCCTCGGCGCAGCCTCCAATGACACAGCCCGCCGTGCGCCCCGCCCGCATTGGCCTGGTCTCCATCAGCGACCGGGCCAGTCAGGGCGTCTACACTGACCAAGGCCTGCCCTCACTCAGGGCGTGGCTTGAATCGGCCATCAGCACCCCATGGCAGGCCTTCGAGCGCCTCATTCCCGACGAAGCCAGCGTGATCTCCAACACCCTGATTGAACTGGCCGACGTCGAAGGCTGTGATCTTGTGTTCACCACCGGCGGCACGGGCCCAAGCAAGCGTGACGTTACCCCTGAAGCCACACTTGCCGTGGCCGACAAGGAACTGCCGGGTTTTGGCGAGCAAATGCGGCAGATCAGTCTTCACTATGTTCCAACGGCCATTTTGTCGCGACAGGTGGGCGTGATTCGCGGCAACACCATGGTGGTGAATCTCCCCGGGCAGCCGAAGTCGATCGCCGAAACCCTTGGCGGTGTTCGCGGCCCCAATGGCGAGGTGCTGCTGCATGGCATCTTTGCGGCCATTCCTTATGGTGTTGAACTGATCAGCGGCGTCATGATTGAAACCCACGAATCGGTCTGCAAGGCATTCCGACCCAAAAAGAAATAGGCCCGCATGGACATCGCTCAGATCATTCAAACCATCACCATCTACGCGATTCCCGTACTTTTCGCCATCACCGTGCACGAGGCCGCACATGGCTATGCGGCCCGTTACTTTGGTGACCATACCGCCGAACAGATGGGCCGCATCACCTTAAACCCCATCAAGCACATTGACCCCATTGGCACCATCGCCATTCCGCTGATGCTTTATTTCGCCACCGCGGGTGCCTTTCTTTTTGGCTATGCGAAGCCCGTTCCCGTGGATTTCTCCCAGCTGCGCCGCCCAAAGCACGACATGATCTGGGTGGCCTTGGCTGGTCCCGCGGTCAACCTTGCCCAGGCCATTGGCTGGGCCATTGCGTTTTATCTTTTGATTGGCTCAAGCGTTCAAGAAGAATTCTGGCTGTCCATGTGCAAGGCCGGCATTTTGGTCAACATCGTGATGTTTGTCTTTAACCTTTTTCCGCTGCCGCCCATGGATGGCGGACGCATTCTGGTGGGGCTGTTGCCATGGCGTCAGGCCATGGTGGTCTCGCGCATCGAACCCTTTGGTTTCTTTATTGTTCTGGGCCTTTTGGTGGCAGGCATTATTTCGACATTCTGGATGCGCCCGCTCATGGCCGTCACCTATCAGTTCATTGATCTTCTTTTAACCCCGCTGCGCTGGATCATCGGGGGCTAGCAGCCATGGCACGTGTGAAGATCGAACTTCCTGCGCAGTTTCTCTTTGCCACCGAAATTCCCATCTTGGTGGGCCATATCAACTACGGTCAGCACCTGGACAACGCGGCACTCATTGGCCTAGTGTCAGAAGCCCGGATGCGGTTTTTGAAAAGCTTGGGCTTCAGCGAAGGCAACATCGACGGCGCGGGCATCATCGTGGCAGACGCCGCCGTGCAATATCGATCCGAGGCATTCCACGGCGAAGTCTTGGTGTTTGAGCTTGCCGTCGGCGATCTCACCCGTGTGGGCTGCGACCTGCTTTATCGAGTCAGCGAAAAGACGACCCATCGAGAGGTCGCCCGAGGTAAAACCGGCATCGTCTTTTTTGATTACACCGCCCGCAAGACCGTGGCCATCCCTTCGCGGTTTTTGAGCCAGATCACTTCCGTGGGGTTCGTTCCTTCCGCAAACTAAGAACGCCTTGCCGACATCACGCCCTTCATTTCATTCAGCATAAGCAAGGCCCGCTCCAGCTGACCGGCATCAGCCACCTGCAGCGTCATGGCCATGGTGATGGTGTCGCCCTTCGAAAATGAATTCAGTCGAGCCATCGGAATTTTTTCGCGGGCGAGGACTTCGGCCACATCCCGAAGAAGATCAGGTCGGCTGCGAGCCACCAGCACCATGTCCATCAGGTATCGGGCGGGTTCCAAGGCACTGGTGCTGCCCCATTCAGTGTCAATCACCCGTTCGGGCGCATCCTTGGCCATCCGCATGAAGGTCGCGCAATTTTCCCGATGCACACTCACTCCGCGTCCACGTGTGACAAAACCTTTAATGCTGTCTGGGGGCGCAGGCTTGCAGCACCGGGCCAGAGCAGTCAGCATGCGATCCACGCCCACCACCAAGACCTGCCCCTTGGCGGCCGTGCGAGGCTTCGCAATCTTCGAGAGAATCAGCTCTTCCGCAGAAATTTCAGAACGCCTTAGACGCTCGGCATCGGTAGGGAGATCTTGACGATCGCTACCGGTCTCTCTGGGCTCGCTCTTTGCTTCGGCAGCCCTGGCGTCGATGCGGCCTTCAGCAAGATCCAGCGCATGAAACCAGGTTCTGACTTTCTGTCTCGCCCGCGGGCTTTGAAGATACCCGGCGTCTGGATTCATCCAGTCACGGCTTGGGCCACCAAGCTTCACCGTGACGAGCTCCACCGTCTGCCCTGTGGCAAGCGGTGTGGTGAGCGGCACCATCTGGCCATCGACCTTGGCACCACGGCAGCGATGGCCAATCTCGGTGTGCAGGTGATAAGCAAAGTCAAGTGGGGTGGCGCCCGCGGGAAGCTCGATGATTCGCGCCTTGGGCGTGAGTGCGTAGACCCGATCATCACCCAGCTTCACCGGGCCAAGCGCACCCCGCCCCCAGTCCAGCATCTGACGAAGCCAGGCGATTCGACCCGCATAGTCACCCGTGGAGGCGTGACTGCCACCAGACTCTTTGTATTTCCAATGGGCCGCCACACCCAGTTCAGCCCGCTGATGCATCTCAAGGGTACGAATCTGCACTTCAAAAGGACGGCCTTCGGAATCGAGAAGCACCGTATGCAACGACTGATAGCCATTGGATTTCGGTCGCGTGATGTAGTCATCGAATTCCGAATCCATCGGTGTCCAATGGTCATGCAACAGCCCCAACACTGCGTAACACTGCGCCTCGGTGGTCACTAGCACGCGAAAGGCTCGAATATCCATCAGCTGATCAAAGCCAAGACTCTTGGCCTTCATCTTTTTATGGATGCTAAACAGATGCTTCGGTCTGCCCGCGACGTCGGCCTCGATTTCGGCTGCTGCAACCAAATGACGAATTCGTGCCATGGTGGTGGTGATGAAAGCCTCGCGCGCCTGTCGCGTCTCATCAAGCTGACGTGCAATGGCTTGATAAGCGTCAGGCTCAGTCATCCGAAAGGCCAGGTCTTCCATCGCCCACTTCAGCTGCCAGATTCCCAAACGATTGGCCAAGGGCGCCTGAACACGGAGCGTCTCGCGCCCAAGGGCCTCTCCAAGACGCTGTGCATCCGCATCGACGGTGGCCGCCTGCGCCGCGACCGACTCCAGGCGAGAAAGGTGCAGACCCAATTTGGCAATGACCACGCGAACATCGTCGGCCAGGGCCAACAGCATGCGCCGAAGGGTTTCAATCTGCGCTGGAGCGTCTTCGTCAACGTCCATCACCACCTGATCACCCAGCTTCGACAGGCGGTGAAGCGCATTGAGCATCTGGGTGACGTCCGGACCAAACTGTTTTGAATAGGTTTCGCTCTGACGCGGCCCACCTTCAAAACTGGCCGACAGCAGCGTGGCGATCAATGTCGGCTCATCAAGCCCAAGGCCTTGAAGAATCGCCACCGCTCGATTCGCAATGCCCAGTTCCTCACTCGGAGAAACGCCGCGTTCAATCAGCCAAGTCTGGGCGCTGGCCAAGGTTGGCGACGAATTTAAACCCGCGGCAGGCCCCGCTGAAGGCAGGCCCGAGGCATCCGGCGAGTCGCCGGAACCTAAGAGAGGATTTGGTTCTCCACCAGTCCGCACAGCAGGTGGCCTAAAACAAGATGCCCCTCTTGAATCTGAGGGGTGTGCCCGGAAGGCACGGCCAGGACGATGTCGGCCAGTGTCTTCATGTCTCGGGGGTCTTGGCCGGTCAGGGCAATGCTGACCATGCCAAGAGCGCGCGCAGCCTTCATGGCTTCAAGAATATTTTTGCTTCGTCCTGAGGTGGACATGGCAATCAGCACATCGCCCTTTCGACCCAAGGCCTGAACCTGACGAGAGAAGATCTGCTCAAAGCCATAGTCATTCCCAATCGCAGTGATGGCAGATGTGTCGGTATTGAGCGCCACGGCAGGAAGTGGACGACGCTCTTTTAAAAATCGTCCCACCATCTCGGCTGAAAAGTGCTGCGCTTCCGCAGCACTTCCCCCATTGCCCGCAAACAACAGCTTGCCGCCCGACCGAAGCGAATCAGCACAGCACTGAACCGCACGAATCAGCTCGGCCTGGAGCGGACCGCTGACCAGACAATCATCCAGCATCTGACGTGACGCCTTCAGTGACGCTTGGATTTCAGCCTGCATCGCGTTTTCGGAATTGGGGGTGCTCATGGTTTAAACCTCTTCGCGAACCGCCTTCTTACGCTCGTGCTCTTTCAGGTAGCGCTTGCGCAGGCGAATGCTCTTGGGGGTGATTTCAACAAGCTCGTCATCGGCGATGAACTCGACAGCCTTCTCAAGGGTGAGCTCGATGGGTGGCGTCAGGTCAATGTGTTCATCTTTACCGGAGGCACGAACGTTGGTGAGTTTCTTTTCCTTCACCGGGTTCACCACCAGGTCGTTGTCTCGGCTGTGGATGCCAATGATCATGCCTTCATAAAGGGCATCACCCGGCTTCACAAACATCCGGCCACGTTCCTGCAGCTTCCACAAGGCATAGGCCACGGCGTTGCCGTCGTCTTGCGAAATAAGAACGCCATTGCGTCGATCCGAGAGTTCGCCTTTGTAAGGACCGTAGTCATCAAAGATATGGCTCATCAGGCCCGTACCGCGGGTCATCGTGAGAAACTCCCCCTGAAAACCGATCAGTCCCCGCGCAGGAATGCGGTATTCCAAACGAACCCTGCCCTTGGCGTCGGGCGACATGTCCAGAAGTTCGCCTTTGCGCAGACCCAGGTTTTCCATCACCGGCCCCTGGTGGTCTTGCTCAACATCAACCGTGAGCATCTCAAAGGGCTCAAGGCGTTCACCGTCCGGCGACTGCTTAAATACCACCCGTGGGCGTGAGACGGCCAGCTCATAGCCTTCGCGACGCATGTTCTCAAGAAGAATGGTCAGGTGAAGTTCTCCGCGGCCGGACACCACAAAGGTGTCGGAGTCGCTGCTGAAATCAACACGAAGGGCCACATTGGCCTTGAGCTCGCGCTCAAGGCGTTCACGGATCTGTCGGCTGGTCACAAACTTGCCTTCTCGGCCGGCCAGCGGCGAGGCATTCACCATGAAGTTCATGGTCAGCGTGGGCTCGTCCACCGTCAGCATGGGCAGCGGCTCGACATGGTCAATCTGACAAACCGTGGTGCCGATATTCAGTTCAT
Organism: uncultured Bordetella sp.; assembly: GCA_964460315.1. Lineage (GTDB taxonomy): Bacteria > Pseudomonadota > Gammaproteobacteria > Burkholderiales > Burkholderiaceae_A > Lacustribacter. Next base: position 146,794 of record CAYWPQ010000001.1, read on the forward strand.
CAATGCCATTGATCAGCACAATGTCGCCCGCTTCGGCCTGGGGAACGACCTCGCGCTCAAGGCCACGAAACTTGAGGATCTGGTTCACACGAACCTTTTTCGGAGTGCCGTCGGGGCCGTCTTGAATCACGACATCCTGCAGTGACTTCAGGGTGCCGCGTGCAATACGCCCAATACCAATCTTGCCCACATAGCTTGAGTAATCAAGCGAGCAGATCTGAAGCTGCAAAGGGCCTGAGGAATCGTCGGCACGCTGCGGAACATACTTCAGCACAGCATCAAAGAGCGGCCGCATGTTCTCGCTTTTTTCGTTGTAATCCAGGCTGGCAAAGCCGTTCAGCGCCGAGGCATAGACCACAGGGAAATCCAGCTGCTCTTCGGTGGCGCCAAGCTTGTCAAAGAGATCAAAGGTGGCACTGACCACCCAGTCGGGTCGTGCGCCCGGACGGTCAATCTTGTTGACCACCACAATGGGCTTGAGCCCCAGGGCCAAAGCCTTGCGGGTCACAAACCGTGTCTGCGGCATCGGGCCTTCCACGGCATCCACCAGCAGCAACACGCCATCCACCATGGAAAGCACGCGCTCGACCTCGCCGCCAAAGTCGGCGTGTCCCGGGGTGTCCACGATATTGATGTGGGTGCCTTCGTAATCGACGGCACAGTTCTTTGCCAAAATGGTGATGCCACGCTCTTTTTCAAGATCGTTGGAATCCATCACACGTTCCGACACCTGCTGATGGCGGGCAAAGGTTCCCGCCTGTTGAAGAAGTTTGTCGACGAGGGTGGTCTTACCGTGGTCAACGTGGGCAATGATGGCAATGTTGCGCAGTGCGCGCATAAACAACTCCTAGGAAGATAAGACACGAACCCGTTCAGGGTTCATCAGGTGATGCGGCTCCACTCGGCCGGTGCCCATGAACTGGCCCGACACAGTCTTGACGCGATAGACATCCGGCACAAGGTGCGAAGGCACCCTGATCGACTGTCCATGTTGGAATCGGCGGGCATCCGCGTCATCGAGCATGACCTCAGGCCAGTCTCGAATCAGCCAATCCACCGGCTTGAGCCACTGATCACGTTGGTGATCGTCAGCCTGCTCGAGGTCTTCGAGACGAACCATCTCGGAGGCCACAAGCTCACCCACACCGATGCGGCGCAGGCCTTGCAGATGAGCAGGAAGACCAAGGGCAGCGCCCAGGTCCTCTGCCAAAGTACGAATATAGGTTCCTTTGCTGCACTTCACCCGCAAGGTGATGCGCGGCGAAACCCAAGAGAGAAGTTCAAGCTCATGCAGCGTGATGGTTCGAGGCAGCCGCTCTACCTCTTGGCCGTCACGGGCATAGTCATAGAGCGGACGGCCATCTTTTTTGAGTGCCGAATACATGGGGGGAATCTGAGTCTGCTCGCCCAGAAAACCCTGCAGCACGTCCTGAATGCGGTCGGCGGAAAGATCCAAGGGAACCGGGGCTTCGCGGATGATTTCGCCCTCGCGATCCGCCGTGTTGGTTTGCACACCCAGACCAATATCGGCAAGGTAGGTTTTGTCCGCATCAAGGCCTTCGGCCGCATATTTCGTGGCCTCACCAAACATCACCGGCAAAAGCCCACTGGCCAGCGGATCCAGCGTGCCGCCATGGCCAGCTTTCTTGGCATGAAACAGATGCTTCACATGCCCAAGCACTCGGCTCGATGACGGACCCACCGGTTTGTCCAAAAGCAAGACGCCATCCAGGGCTCGACGGGAGTTAGTCATCGCGTGCCTGCGTGGAGAGTGCACGATCGATGAGCTCGCTCATGGCAATGGCTCGGGCCACGGTGTCATCACGAACAAAGTGCAGGTCCGGCGTTTGATGAATCTTCAACATCCGGCCAAGCTTGGAGCGCAAAAACCCACGGCAGGCCGCAAGACCTTCCGCGGTTTTCTGAATCTGCTCGGGCGTGTCCGGCAGGACGCTATAGAAAATCTTGGCGTGGGCGTAGTCAGGCGTCACCTCCACGTCGGTGATGGTGATCATGCCGATTCGAGGGTCTTTCACCTCAAGACGGATCAGTTCAGAGAGGTCTCGCTGAATCTGATCCGCGACGCGCTGACCGCGGTCGCCGGGTTTAGGAGAGTGTCCGCGCAATTTCTTGAATCTCAAAGACCTCGAGTTGGTCACCTTCCTGAATGTCGTCGTAGTTCTTCAGGGTGAGACCGCACTCAAAGCCTTCTTTCACTTCCTTGGCGTCGTCTTTGAATCGTTTGAGCGAATCGAGCTCGCCCGTCCAGAGCACCACGTTGTCTCGAAGCAGTCGAATCTGGGCGGCACGCTTGATCACGCCTTCCAGCACCATACAGCCTGCAATATTGCCCAGACGTGACACCTTGAAGACCTGTCGAATTTCAACAAGGCCAATGACATTTTCGCGACGCTCGGGCGCAAGCATGCCCTGCATGGCGTTTTTCACCTCGTCAACAGCGTCATAGATGATGGTGTAGTAACGCAGATCAACACCGTTGCCCTCCGCAAGCCGCTTGGCCTGCTGGTCCGCACGAACGTTAAAGCCAATCACCACCGCCTTGGAGGCAATGGCCAGGTTGATGTCGGATTCCGTGATGGCACCCACGGCCGCATGCACGATGTTGACCTTGACCTCGTCGTTGGAGAGCTTTTGCATGGCTGCCGCCAAAGCCTCTTGCGAGCCCTGAACGTCCGACTTGATGATGAGCGAAAGCGTTTGCGCACCCTCGCCCATATTTTCAAAAATGTTTTCAAGCTTGGCGGCCTGTTGCTTGGCCAGACGAACATCACGGAACTTGCCTTGACGAAAGAGCGCAATTTCGCGCGCCTTACGTTCATCACCAAGCACCATCATTTCGTCGCCGGCCTGCGGCACTTCGGTCATGCCAAGGATTTCCACTGGAATGGACGGACCCGCGGTGTCGACTGAGCGGCCGTTTTCATCCAACATGGCGCGAACGCGCCCGAAGGCCGAACCTGCCAAAAGAATGTCGCCTTTTTTGAGGGTGCCGGATTGAACCAGCACGGTGGCTACCGGGCCGCGGCCTTTGTCGATTCGAGCTTCAACGATCAGGCCCTTGGCATTGGCTTCAACCGGGGCCTTGAGTTCCAGAACTTCCGCCTGAAGCAAGATGTTTTCAAGCAGCGTATCAATACCCTGCCCGGTCTTTGCAGACACCTCAATGAAGGGTGACTCGCCACCGTATTCCTCGGGGATCACTTCTTCCGCCACAAGCTCAGTCTTCACGCGATCGGGGTTGGCTTCCGGTTTATCAATCTTGTTGACGGCCACCACAATGGGCACCCCTGCTGCCTTCGCGTGGGCGACGGCTTCCTTGGTCTGAGGCATCACGCCGTCGTCGGCGGCCACCACCAGCACCACAATGTCGGTGGCGTTCGCCCCTCGCGCACGCATGGCCGTGAAGGCCTCGTGACCCGGGGTGTCCAGGAAGGTAATCACACCGCGCGGTGTCTCCACATGGTAGGCACCGATGTGCTGGGTGATGCCACCGGCTTCACCGGCGGCAACTTTGGCGCGTCGGATGTAATCCAGCAGCGAAGTCTTGCCGTGATCGACGTGACCCATGATGGTGACGACCGGCGGCCGAGTGACCAGCTGCGCCTGGGCAATCTTTTCCGCTTCGGTCTCTTCCAGAAGTGCTTCGGGGTCGTCGAGCTTCGCCGCGTAGGCCTTGTGACCCATCTCTTCGACCACAATCATGGCGGTTTCTTGGTCGAGAATCTGATTGATGGTGACCATCTGGCCCATCTGCATCAGGGTCTTCACAACCTCCACGCCCTTGACCGACATTTTGTGGGCAAGGTCGGCCACGGAAATGGTTTCAGGAATGTGCACATCACGAATCTGAGGTTCAGTCGGCTGCACAAAATTCGTGGGCTCCGTGCTTGACGATTTACTACGCGACTTTGGTCCACTGCGCCATCCGCCAGCACCACCCGTCGTGTCACCGCGAGTTTTGATGGCACGTTTTTTGGCGGCGTCGTCTTGCCATGTGGAGGACAGCTTGGAAGCCTTCAGCTGCTTTTCAGTTTTCTTTTCTTTCGGCTTTTCTTCGGCCGGTTTTTCGCCGGGCTTGGCGGCCGGCTTATGCAAGGTGGTGGAAGCCGGGTCCGCTGCCTTTTCAGGGGCCTTGGCGGTTGGGGCCAGTTTGCCTGCGCGTGCGGCCGTCATCAGCTTATTGATGGCCGCCACTTCGTCTTCAACAGCACGACGGGCCTGCACCGATTTCTCGGCGCTTTCCGCGGCAACCCGTGCACGCTCTTTCGCATTCACGGCTGCCTGATCGGCACCCGAAGCGCCCGCGGACTCGACTTCTTGCGCAGCCAGGGCAGCCTCACGGGCCTGCTCCATGGCTTGGGCCTCGCGCTCACGCTCTTTTTCAAGTTTCTCTTGCTTCTCTCGAAGCTCGGCTTCTTGCCTGGCAAGAAGCTCGGATTGACGGCGGCTTTCCGCCTCGCGCTGGGCGAGTTCGGCTTCCGAGATGACGGCCGTTGGGGTGGCGGTCTCTGCGGATTCGACCGGTGCTTCCACTTCGCCGGCGGCGTTGCGCTGAACAAAGACGCGTTTTTTGCGCACCTCGACCTGGATGGTTCGCGACTTGCCCGAACCGTCGGCTTGTTTGATCTCACTGGTCTGACGCTTGGTGAGCGTGATCTTCTTGCGGGGTGCTTCGGCAGCGCCGTGCGCTTTTCTTAACGCCGTCAGAAGATGCTCTTTATCGGACTCGGTCAAGGCGTCCGAGGCCGAGGATTTCTCCACGCCCGCCGACTTCAACTGCTCAAGCAGTGTCTCGACCGAGAGTTTTAATTCGGCAGCAAACTTTTCAACATTATCAGCGGGCATCCGTTGAACCTCCGGCTTCGGTTTCTTCAGCATCAAACCAATGGGCTCGGGCTTTCATAATCAGTTCACTGGCGGCGCCTTCTTGCAGGCCAGTCATTTCCACCAGTTCGTCCACGCCAAGGTCGGCAAGGTCATCACGGGTGAAGATTTTGGAATCCGCCAGCTTCACAGCGAGGTCTCGATTCATGCCCTCAAGATCAAGAAGATCTTGCGCGGTGGTCTCGAGCTTTTCTTCTTGGGCAATGGCCGCGGTCAGCAGAGAATTTCTTGCGCGATTGCGCAGCTCATTGACCGTATCTTCATCGAAGGCTTCGATTTCGAGCATCTCACTGACTGGAACATAGGCCACTTCCTCAAGCGAGGAAAAACCTTCGTCAATCAGAATGTCGGCAACTTCGCCGTCCACATCCAGTTTTTCCATGAAGACTTCACGCAGGCTCTGACGTTCGGTTTCGGTTTTCTCGGCCGACTCATCGGCCGTCATGATGTTGATCTGCCAGCCCGTCAGTTCCGAGGCCAGGCGAACGTTCTGTCCGCCACGGCCAATGGCCACTGCAAGTTCGGATTCGTCCACCACCACATCCATGGCGTGACGCTCTTCGTCCACCACAATGGACGAGACGTTGGCGGGCGCCAAGGCGCCAATCACGAATTCGGCGGGGTCTTCCGACCAGAGAACAATGTCCACGCGCTCGCCAGCGAGTTCATGGGTGACGGCCTGAACACGGGAGCCACGGACACCCACGCAGGTACCGATGGGATCAATTCGACGATCGGCCGTGAACACGGCAATCTTGGCGCGAACGCCAGGGTCTCGTGCGGCTGATTTGATCACCAGCATGCCCTGTTCGATCTCAGGCACTTCCATTTCAAAGAGCTTCATGATGAATTCAGGAGCGGTGCGCGAGAGCATGATCTGCGGACCACGCTGGGTGCGCTCGACACGCTGCATGTAGGCGCGAACCCGATCACCGGGGCGCAGATTTTCCTTCGGAATCATCTGGTCACGAGGAAGTCTCGCCTCGATCTTGCCGGATTCCACCAGAACGTCGCCACGCTCAAGACGCTTCACCGTGCCATTAATGATGACTTCGCCACGCTCAAGGAAGTCTTTGAGAATCTGCTCGCGCTCGGCTTCGCGAATGCGCTGCAGGATCACCTGCTTGGCGGCCTGGGCACCGATACGACCGAACTCAATGGGCTCGAGTTCTTCTTCAACAAAGTCGCCCACTTCGATATCGGGAATCTGTTTGCGGGCTTCGGTCAGAATCACCTGAAGGTCGTGGTCTTCCAGTTCGCCGTCGGGCACCACCTGCCAGCGACGAAAGCTTTCGTATTCGCCGGACTCACGGTCAATGGACACCCGAACATCCACCTCGTCGGTGAAACGTTTCTTGGTTGCCGAGGCCAGCGCGCTTTCCAGCGACTGGAACACAATTTCGCGTTCAACATTCTTTTCGCGCGCCAAGGCGTCGGCCAGCATTAACAGTTCACGACTCATGTTGTAGTTCTCCTAAAACTTGTATTCCGGCACCAGCCGTGCCTTGTCAATGTCGTCGATCTGGAATTCCAGCTGCAGCATCTCGCCACCCTTGCCTTCATATTCCAGCGACAACTCACCTTGTGCGCCAACCTGCAGCACACCCTCAAAATTCTTTCGGCCCTCAAGTGGCATGCGCAGCCGAAGCTTCACCACGGAACCCGCAAACCGCTTGTAATGTTCAGGCTTGGTCAGCGGCCGGTCCATCCCTGGCGACGACACCTCAAGCCGTTGAAAGTCAAAGCCCTCGACGGGCAGAAGATGCACGAGCTGTTTGGAAACCAGCTCGCAGTCTTCGATGGTGATCAGCCGAGGCTCGCCTTGGCCAGCCTCGTGGCGCACGTCAATATAGACCCGAGTGATGCCGCCAGGCGTTCGCTCAAGATCAATCAACTCAAAACCCAATTCCTGCGTCGCGGAATCCACGACCCGCCAGAGATCTGCCATCTTTTAACCAACCAATGAACTAAACAGCCACTTCAATCAAAAGTTTTTGCCCAAAAAAAATGGGCTTTCTTGAAGCCCATTTTTTTGTTGACGGAACGCCTGTTAAGCGCTTTTTTCTTTCAGCTTTCCGTGCTATGTCCTTGATTTTACTGGAAAGTTAACCAAAAGTCTAGGCCTGTGGCTTTTTGCCGCGGAATCCAGGCCGCCCGCCTGGGCGACCCCCACCCGAAGGGCCCGCACCGCCGGATCGAGGCCCTTTGCGCCCTGACCTGCCACCGGGCCCGCCCGATCCGGCCGGCCTTTGCGGGGCAGAAAGCACCCCCGAAGCTGGCTTGGACGAACCCCAAGAAGTCTGAAGCGGGTTGGGCTTTTTGGCGCCCGAGCCACGTTTTTTAGCCGAGCCACCAAGATGCGACAAATGTGCGTCTGGGCCAGAAGGCTGCCATTCGTCGTCGGGGTGGGGCTGGCTTAAATCGTCATCGTCCACCAGGGGGCGGTCTTGGCTTTGCTGGCGCATCACACTGCTGGGTGAACTCCATTCCTGCGAAGGTCCTGCCCGGCCACGGCCCCTCGGCCCCTTGGCCTGAACGTCACGGTTTCCGGAACCCATCGGCCCGCCCGGTTTGCGCTTTTGTCCAGGCTTGGCTTCGGTGGCCTGACGCATGCCAACGGCCTTGCACAAGGCATTGACCTCGGCTTCAGCGAGATCGACCGACTGCCCTCGTCGCAGATTGGAGGGAAGAGCAATCTGTCCGTAACGGATGCGAATGAGTCGACTCACGGTCACACCGACCGCCTCAAACATGCGACGCACTTCGCGGTTACGACCTTCCGTAATGACCACGCGCACCCAGTAATTGGCGCCTTCGCCACCGGCATCTTCAATGCTTTCAAACTTGGCCACACCGTCTTCAAGTTCGATCCCGTCCATCAGAGACTGACGAGACTCCTGGCTAAGTTCACCCAAAAGGCGAACCGCATATTCCCGTTCAACCTGCGAACGGGGATGCATTAAACGATTGGCGAGATCGCCCGAGGTGGTAAAGAGCAAAAGCCCTTCGGTATTGATGTCCAGCCGGCCCACCGCAATCCATCGACCAAACTTTGCTGGCGGAAGTTTTTTAAACACGGTGACGCGATGCTGTGGATCATCCCGCGTGACGATCTCGCCCGCAGGCTTGTGATACGCCAATACCCGAACGGGCGGTGGCGCCACACGAATTCGAATGGGCTTGCCGTTGACCTTGACCTGGTCGGTGTGAAGAATGCGCTGACCAATATGCGCCGGTGTTCCATTCACCGACACGCGGCCCGCAAGGATCAGTTCTTCCATTTCACGGCGCGAACCCACGCCGGCGTCGGCAAGAAGTTTGTGCAGTTTCGGAGGGTCGTAATCAAGCCCCACACGGGAAGGACCGCCCACCCTGGGGGTGGCGCCCTTTTGGGCAAAGAACGGAATGGGTTCGGCGTCTTGCTGGGCAGCCTGGGGCTCGTCAGCGTCAGGCAGTGTTTCGGATGGGTCTTCTGAGGACGGCTCGATGGTGTGGTCGAGGGGGTCTAACTCTTCGCTCACGTGGAAGCCTCAGGTGGCGTGGTTGGTGGAGTGACTGGCTCGGACTCGGCGGACGCCGATGCTTCGGTCTCAGCCGCTGCTTTCTCCATCATTCCCGGCAGCATGGCTT
>CAYWPQ010000002.1:0-19532 GCA_964460315.1 uncultured Bordetella sp.
CGGGGATCGTAGCCCGCCCGGGCTGCGATATCCATTCCAATCAGGTCCGCCTCGCTTTCGTCATCGCGAGAAAACTTCAGCATGGTGAGCTGTGCGCCATAGTCAAGAGCAACACGTCCAACATCGCCAAGCCCAAGAATGGATGACAAAAGCCCAGCGCCAATTCCGGTGATCTGGTTTTTGGCCAGACGCTCTCGGGAGTGTTCCCGAAGGGCATGAGCCATCTCATGACCCATGATCATGGCCACCTCGTCATCGGTCAGTTGGAGCTTTTCTAAAATTCCAATATAAAAACCGATCTTTCCCCCAGGCATGCAGAAGGCATTAATCGCCTGAGACCCAAAGAGCTGTACTTCCCAAGCCCATCGTTTGGATTCGGGATTCCATCGCAGGGTGTGCGGCAGAAGCTGGTTGGCGATGGTTCGAAGCCGGATGAGCTGAGGGTGGTCATCGCCGGCCAGGGCATTTTTTTTGGCGGCCTCTTGTTTCATCTGGCTGAACTGTCGTGCAGCCGCCCGTTCAAGATCCTCGGCAGGTACCAGGTTTCGCAGCCGAGAGGGCTCATCCACCCGAATACCAGGCGTCTGCGAGGCAGTGCCCGACTGGGCCAGCGTCTGGCCGATAAGGGTGAGAGCAAGCGCCAGGCTCAGACCGCTGGATTGCAACAGCTGTCTGACCACACGGGGGAAACGATAGCGGACATGAAATGGCATAAGCGAAGACAATAGCGCCTTAGGTTGTCAAACGTCTATTCGGAAAACGTTATTTTGAATTCCAAGTCTGCCCCAAGTTCCGCAGCCTCACCGAGTTCTGAAGCTTTGCCGCTCATGGTCCGCCCATCTCGGGCACTGCTTCTGATGACTTTATTACTGGGATTTGCCAGCGGCCTGCCTTTGGCGCTGTCTTCGGGAACACTGCAGGCCTGGCTCACCGTGGAAGGCGTGAATCTGAAGACCCTTGGCTGGCTGACGCTCTTGGGCCTGCCCTACACCTATAAATTCGGTTGGGCGCCATTCATGGATCGCTACCGAATCCCTGGTCTTGGTGCCTGGGGGGGGCGGCGGCGAGGCTGGCTGGTGCTGCTGCTGGTGGCGATGGCGGCTGTTCTTTATGGCATGTCGATGCAGACACCCACCGATGCGGATGAGAGCCTATGGGGTATTGCAGCGCTTGCCTTGATGCTGGTCATTCTTTCGGCAAGTTTTGACATTGTGTTTGACGCCTGGAGAGCAGAATCTCTAAGCCCTGAACAACGCGGCCTGGGAGCTGCCTGGTCGGTGATTGGTTATCGCCTGGCCATGCTCACTTCAGGTGGCCTTGCCCTGATGCTTGCCGATCTCTATCTTGGATTCTCAGGGGTCTATGTGCTGATGGCCGTCTTCTGTTTAGGCCTGGCCGTGGTTGCGGCCCTGGCGCCGGAGCCGAGCCGAGCTGAGCGCCCCCCAACGCTTGCGGCCGCCATCGTGGAGCCCTTCCGTGAATTCTTCAGCCGCAAGGGCGCCTTGATTCTTTTGGCCACCATTATTTTTTACAAGCTTGGCGATGCCTTTGCGGGAAGCCTTTCGACCGCATTTCTGATCCGCGGTGCCGGATTTAGCCCGGCAGAGGTGGGTGCGGTGAACAAGGGTGTTGGGCTTGTTGCCACCTTGGTTGGCGGCCTGGCCGGCGGGCTTTTGATGTCGCGCATTTCACTTTGGAAGGCGTTGCTTATTTTCGGCACGCTTCAGGCCGTGACCAATCTGGGTTTTTGGTGGCTTGCAAGCCACCCGGCCACCATTGCTGGGATGACCGCCGTGGTCTTACTGGAAAATCTGGCAGGGGGAATGGGCACGGCCGCCTTCGTGGCCCTATTGATGACGCTCTGCGATGTTCGTTTCACAGCAACCCAGTTCGCTTTGCTTTCTGCGCTGGCTTCAATTGGCCGTGTGGTGGTGGGGCCGGTGGCCGGTGTGACGGCTTCGGATTGGGGATGGCCAAACTTCTTTTTGCTCTCGACAGCCGCGGCAATTCCAGGGCTGGTCATGCTGGCCGCGATCAAAAAACTACTTGTGGCGCCAGCGGCGCCACCGATCACTTCACCACAAGAACCGGAACGGGGCTAAGGCTAATCAGCTTGTTGGCTGTGGATCCCAAGAGAAGGTCCGTGAGGGTACCCCGCCCCTTGCCGCCGACAACCAGAAGATCAATGGCTTTATCTTTAATCAGATTCAGAATCACCGGGGCGATTTCTCCGTGGGCTTTAATGACCTCAGCGGACTGCCCACTGGCGGCGACAGCTTTTTTTGCCTCAGCAAGATCTTCCTCGGCAATCTGATCCATGTACTGTTCGATCTGATGGTGATCAATGCCGCGTGCAACGGGTGACAGAAGTGCTGATAGATGAACATTGATCAAGACGAGAGCAGCGGGTTCTTTGAGCTTTTTGGCAAGCGCAAGAGCGTGCTGGACAGCGCGTAAGGAACACTCCGAGCCATCCACAGCAATGGCAATTCGCATGATGAACTCCTCTCAATAGGCCGACAAGATGCCGGCCAGATGTCATTCTACTGTGACGCTTTTGGCAAGATTCCTGGGCTTATCCACGTCATGGCCACGAGCAAGCGCGACATGATAAGAAAGCAGCTGCAATGGAATGACATGCAGAATAGGTGACAAAAGCCCGGCATGGTCACCCAGCGTAATGACATGCACGCCTTCGGATGCAACAAGACCTGAGCCTTTGTCAGCCACCACATAGAGCTCACCGCCACGGGCTTTCACCTCTTGAAGATTGCTCTTGAGTTTTTCAACAAGCTGATCATTGGGTGCAACAGCGACCACGGGCATGTCGGAATCGACCAGTGCAAGCGGCCCGTGCTTCAGCTCACCGGCAGCATAGGCCTCGGCATGGATGTAGCTGATCTCTTTGAGTTTCAAGGCGCCTTCCATCGCGATGGGGTAGTGAATACCCCGGCCAAGAAAGAGCGCATGCTGCTTATGCACGAATCGCTGTGCCCAGGCCTTGAACTCGGGCTCGGCGGAAAGAATCTGAAGCATGGCTGCAGGCAGGTGACGAAGCTCGCCAAGCAGACGCTGCTCGGCATCGTCAGGGAGGTGTCCGCGAAGCTTCGCCAACACGAGTGTTAGAAGGAAAAGAGCGGCCAGCTGGGTGGTGAAGGCCTTGGTCGAGGCCACCCCAATTTCGGGGCCTGCCCGTGTCAGGAACTGAAGCTTCGATGCACGAATCAGCGCGGACTCCGGTACATTGCAGATGGACAGGCTGTCGCTCATGCCCTGTTGGCTGGCATGCAAAAGCGCGGCCAGGGTGTCCGCGGTTTCCCCAGACTGAGAGATGGTGATCACCAGGGTCTTGGGCTTGGCAACACTGTCACGATAGCGATATTCACTGGCAATTTCGACCGAGGTTGAGATTTTGGCAATGGATTCAAGCCAGTACTTGGCCACCAGGCCTGCATGAAAGCTTGTGCCACAGGCCAGAATCAATACCTGTTCAGCCTGACGGAAAATGGGCTCTGCGTTCATGCCAAAGAGCCTTGGCGAGATCGAGGCTGCGCCAATGACTTCTTCAAGCGTGGCCGCAATGGCGCCGGGCTGCTCGAAAATTTCCTTCTGCATAAAGTGTTGATAGGGGCCAAGCTCAATGGCATCCAGCGAGAGCGAGCTTTGGGTGACCGTGCGCTGCACCGGCTGATCCGTGCGATCAAAAATCTGCAGCCGATCCGCATGCAGAGAGACCAGATCGCCATCTTCAAGATAAATAATGTCTCGCGTCACCTGCAAAAGCGCCGAGGTGTCCGAGGCCAGAAAATACTCGTCCGAGTCTTTCGCGCCAACGCCAACCAGAAGCGGAGCACCTTGCCTTGCACCAATCAAGACCTCGGGGTCTCGGCTGCAGAGCACCGCAATGGCGAATGCGCCATGAAGCTGATGCCGGGCCTGCTGAACCGCTTCCAAGAGAGACCTGGTCTTAAGGCGCAGGCTGTGAATCAGGTGAGCGATGACCTCCGTGTCGGTCTCGGATGAAAACTCGTACCCTTGGCTGCGAAGCTCGTCGCGAAGGGTTTCGTGGTTTTCAATAATGCCGTTGTGAACCACGCAGACGCTGATGCCTTTCCCCTCGGAGAGATGTGGGTGTGCGTTCTTCGTGGTGACGCCACCGTGGGTGGCCCAGCGGGTGTGGGCAATGCCGCTTTTCGCAGCAAGCCCCGGGGTTTGAAGTTCGAGTTCGGCCACACGGCCCACCGCACGCAGCCGAGCAATCCCGTCTGATGTCTGAATGGCAAGCCCGGCGGAATCATAGCCGCGGTATTCCAGTTTTCTTAGGCCTTCAATCAGAACAGGAACAACATTTCGTTGCCGGTTGGCTGAGGCGATGGCACCAACAATTCCACACATCTTGGGGAAGCCTTTCTAGTGCGATTTCTTATGCGGGCGCTTGAAGCCCTTCACGGTGATCTGTGGCGTACGAGAGACCGTGAGCTGGTTGGCTGGGGCATCGTGGGTGAGTGTGGTGCCGGCACCAAGCGTCGCACCCTGCCCCACGGTGACGGGTGCAACCAGCTGGGTGTCGGACCCAATAAAGGCGTCATCTTCAATGATGGTGCGGTGTTTCGAGGCACCATCGTAGTTGCAGGTGATGGTGCCCGCACCAATATTGACGCGGGTCCCGATGGTGGCATCGCCAAGATAGCTGAGGTGGTTGGCCTTGGAGTGGGAACCCAGCTGGGTGTTTTTAATTTCAACAAAATTGCCCACATGCGCCCCTTCCCCAAGCTGGCTGCCAGGCCGCAGCCGAGCATAGGGGCCCACCGTGGCTTGAGCTCCAACGTCGGACTCATCAAGGTGTGAAAAAGCTTCAATCTTTGCGTTGGCACCAACCCGGGTGTTGCGCAAGATGCAGTAAGGCCCGATCCGAACCCCTGCTTCAAGCACCACTGTGCCTTCAAAAACACAGCCCACATCAATGTCGACATCAGTCCCACATTGAAGGCTGCCACGAACGTCGATTCGGGCTGGGTCAGCGAGCCGAACGCCTTGAGCCATCAGAGCGCCCGCCAAATGCTGTTGGTAATCACGTTCCACCTCGGCGCGCTGCGCCTGGCTATTCACGCCTAAAATTTCAGAAATATCGGCAACCTCCACCGTTCCGATGGCTTGGGATTGGCTGGCAGCAAGACGAATGACATCGGTCAGGTAATACTCGCCCTGGGCATTTTGATTGGTCAGCTGGCTCAGCCATTGAATCAACCCCTTGGTTGGTGCGATGAGGAAACCGGTGTTCACTTCTGAAATTTGACGAACGGCATCCGAGGCGTCTTTTTCTTCAATGATTTCCTGAATCTCGCCGGATTGTTTACGAAGAATACGACCATAGCCTTTGGGGTTCGCAAGTCTTGCGGTGAGCAGGGCCATACCTTGATGACTCTGTGCGCAATTTGAAAGCTGAGTGAGTGTGGCCTCGCTGATCAGCGGTACGTCGCCATAAAGCACCATCGTCGGCACGGCGAGGTCAAGATGTTCCACGGCCTGCTGCACTGCATGCCCCGTTCCCTGAGGGGGGTCTTGCAGTGCCCAGACGATAGGCACCGAAGAGGCCTTCACCGAGGGATCAAGAGCCGCCTTGACCTGTTCGGCACCATGACCCACCACGATGACAATCTTCGTTGGCTTCAGTGCGTGCGCGGTGCAAAGAACGTGGCTGATCATGGGCATGCCACCCACAGGGTGCAGTACCTTCGGCAGGTCAGAGCGCATCCGTGTGCCCTTGCCCGCAGCAAGAATGACAATATTCATAGGTGTCTGGCCTCCCCGCCATGGCCCCCACCGCGATTGGGTGACAGCCAAGAACCGATCAGCATGCCAATCAAACTGGCCACCAGCCCGATCAGCTGAGGCTCAACGGGCTCTTCAATGCCAGTGATTTCCAGGACGATCCAGGTGGACAAGCCAAGTGTGATGGCAAGACCTGCACCAAGATTGCTGGCCCTCTTCCAGAAAAGCCCTGCCGCTAGGGGCACAAAGGCGCCTGCAAGTGTGATTCGGTAGGCGCTCTCCACCATGTGATGAATGCTGACGTCCGAGGCCAGTGCGTAATAGGTCACCAGGCAGGTGAAGATCAGCACAGTGATTCGAGTGGACCAGAGAAACTGGCTGTCGGTCATGCGCGGGGCAAAGCCCTTCAGCACGTTTTCCGTGAAAGTGACCGAGGGTGCCAGCAGCGTTCCAGAGGCCGTGCTCATGATCACCGAGATCAGAGCGCCGAAGAAAACGACCTGCATAAAAAATGGCATGTGTTCAAGAATCAGTGTGGGCAGAATGAGCTGGCTGTCGGTGGCCATGAGTCGCTTGACCATTTCAGGGTCGATCATCGTGGCGGTATAGGCCAGGAAAAGAGGCACCGCCGCGAAAAAGAAGTATGAGACGCCACCCAGAGTGGTTCCCCAGACAGCGACTTTTTCATTTTTCGACGCATTCACCCGCTGGAAAACATCCTGCTGAGGAATTGAGCCGAGGGCCATGGTGAACAAGGCGGCGATCCAGCCGATCATGTCCAAGGCATCGAGGGTTGGCAGAAACTGAAACTTGCCTTCGGCCGAGGCCTGCGCAATGACTTTGGCGACACCACCCGCCTGTTCGGCAGCATTGCTCGTGACCAGCAACAGCCCCACCACGATCACAATCATCTGAACAAAGGTGGTGAGCGCCACGGACCACATGCCGCCAAAGAGGGTGTAGACCAACACCACGCCAGCGCCGATCAGCATCCCGTTCTGGGTGGAAATCAGGTCGTTGGAGAGCACATTAAAAACGAGCCCAAGTGCTGTGATCTGGGCGGAGACCCATCCGAGATAGGACACGATGATGCAGATGGAAAGCAAGAGTTCAGTCTGGCGGTTGTAGCGAATACGGAAATAGTCGCCCAGCGTGAGCAGGTTCATCCGATAGAGCGGCCTTGCAAAGATCAGGCCGAAGAGAACGAGGCAGAGCGAGGCCCCCAGGGGGTCAGAAATCAGCCCGCGAAAACCCTCTTCAAGAAAAGTGGCTGAAATGCCAAGAACGGTTTCGGCCCCAAACCATGTGGCAAAGACCATGGCCAGGATGATCGGCATGGGCAGATTGCGCCCAGCGGTGATGTAGTCCTTGGCGTTATGAACCTTGGTTGCACCATAAAGACCGACAGCAATTGAAAGGGCCAGGTAGGCCAGAACCAGCCAGAGCAGCATTCCAACATTCCTTTCAGTAGTAGGTGAAGATCGGCGCCCCGAAAAAGTAACCCAACACAGCAAACAGTGCCAGCAACAAACCAATCAATGCCCAGAGCATGCGCTTTAAGGACTGTTGTTCTTGGGCAAGCCGGCTGACCTGAAGATGCAGATCGGACGTGTCGTTTTTCGCGGCATGACTGAGCGCCTGATGCACGAGTCTTGGAATCTGGGGCAAGGTTTGAGCCCAGCTTTCGGATTCCTTCATCAGCCCTTTGCGAAACGCTCGAAACCCAATTTGTTCCTGCATCCACCGCTCAAGAAAAGGCTTGGCAGTCTTCCAGAGGTCCAGGTCGGGGTCGAGCTGGCGACCGAGACCTTCGATATTGAGCAGGGTTTTCTGAAGCAGCGTGAGCTGCGGCTGAATCACCACGTTAAAACGCCGTGAAGCCTGAAACAATCGAACCAGAACCTGGCCAAGAGAAATCTCTTTCAGTGGACGGTCGAAGTAGGGCTCGCAGACACCGCGAATGGCGGTTTCGAGCGCATCCACCCGCGTGTCGGCGGGAACCCATCCAGACTCGACATGGAGTTCGGCCACACGTCGATAGTCACGCCGAAAGAAGGCAAGAAAGTTCTGGGCCAGATAGTTCTTATCGTAATCAGAAAGGGTGCCGACAATTCCAAAATCAAGCGCAATGTAGTTTCCGAAATGCTCGCCGCGGTCGGCGACAAGGATATTGCCTGGATGCATGTCGGCGTGAAAGTAGCCGTCTCGAAAGACCTGGGTGAAGAAGATTTCAACGCCGTCGCGGGAGAGCTTTTTCAGGTCAATGCCTGCAGCCTGAAGCCTGTCGAAACGATTGATCGGAATGCCATAGATGCGTTCCATCACGATCACATCGTGTCGACAGTAATCCCAGATCATCTCGGGAATTTTCAATAGGCTTGAGTCTTCAAAGTTTCGTCGCAGCTGGCTGGCGTTGGCGGCCTCGCGAATCAGGTCAAGCTCGTCGTGCAGATAGCCGTCGAATTCCTCAACGTTTTCAACAGGCTTGAGTCTTCGGCCGTCGGAGGAAAAGCGTGCGACGAATCGGGCGATCAGCTTTAGAAGCCCCATGTCTTGCTCAATGATTTTGAGCATTCCGGGCCGAAGCACCTTGATCGCCACCTCTCGGCCATCTTGCAGCTTGCCCAGATGCACCTGGGCGATGGAGGCGCTGGCAATGGGTCGACGATCAAACTCGGAAAAGATGGCTTCGATGGGCTGGCCCAGGGAATGCTCAATGGTGGCCACAGCAAGCGCGGATTCGAAGGGCGGCACCTGATCTTGAAGCTTGGCAAGCTCATCGGCGATGTCTTCAGGCAGGACATCCCTTCGGGTGGAGAGCACCTGACCAAACTTCACAAAAATTGGGCCAAGGCTTTCAAGCGCCATTCGGAGTCGTTCACCACGGGGCGCCTTCATGGTTCGGCCCAGTCGTGACACGGCGATTAGGCCATTCAGGATGCGTGAATCAAAGGTCTTGGCGGCGCCGTCAAGGGCAAGCTGATCCAGCCCGTATCTCAGGACCACGCGCAAGATCGTCAGGAGCCTTAGAAATGAACGCATGGCTAGAGGCCCCAGGCGCGATGCGCTGGACTTGAAGCGCCGATGAATTCAATCGGCTGCTCGTCAGGGGATTCAACGGCGTTGGCATCAAAGGCCCGATCACCCTCTGGGTTTGGAAGCTGACTGGCTTGAAGGTCTTGAAAGTTATAGAGCTTCGGGTCAAGTAAATGAGATGGGGCCACATTGCCCAGGGCCTGGAACATGGAGGCGATCCGGCCCGGGAAGCGCTTGTCCCAGTCGACCAGCATCTGTTTGACCTGCTGGCGTTGAAGATTTTCTTGAGACCCGCAAAGGTCGCAGGGAATGATGGGAAATTTCTGAAGCTCAGCCCATGCGGCAAGATCTTTTTCTTCGCAATAGGCTAGCGGGCGAATGACGATGTGTCGTCCGTCGTCCGACACCAGCTTTGGAGGCATGGCTTTCAGCTTGCCGCCAAAAAAGAGATTGAGGAAAAGGGTCTGCAAGATGTCGTCACGATGATGGCCAAGTGCAATCTTGGTTGCGCCAAGTTCAGAGGCTACACGGTAGAGCACGCCCCGGCGAAGCCTTGAGCAGAGCGAGCACATGGTTTTTCCCTCGGGGATCACTCGCTTCACGATGGAATAAGTGTCTTGGTCTTCAATATGGAAATCCACGCCTCGCTGTCGAAGGTAGCTGGGAAGCGTTTCCTTTGGAAACCCGGGGTGGCCTTGGTCGAGGTTCACCGCAATGATGTCGAAGTGAATGGGCGCACGGGCGCGCAGCCCCAGCAAAATATCGAGCAGGCCATAGCTGTCTTTACCGCCCGACATGCAGACCATGACCCGGTCGCCCTCTTCAATCATCTTGAAGTCGATAATCGCTTGCCCGGTCAGCCGATGCAGGCGCTTAGAAAGCTTATTGGCCTCGAAGGCTTCCTTGTCGTGGCTACCCATGGCGCTAGCCCTTGTCTGCCCAGCGAAAGACTTCGATACCCACGGTTTTGCAGTCGGGATAGACATCCGGTTTTTGGCTTTCAACCCTGACCGCAGCCACATTGGGCTGAGCCAGACAGAATTCACTGATCTCGTCGATGAGAGTTTCTTGAAGGTTGAAATGCTTGGAGGTTGCAATACGACCGATGGCGCTGCGAATCAGGTCGTAATCCAGCACATCGTCCACCTGATCGCGTGTTGAGGTACTCGATTCAATGGGGATGTAGAGGTCGACACTGATCAAGACCCGCTGGGGTGCTTGCTTTTCAAAATCATGAAAGCCAATCGAGGCCTCAATGGCGCAGTCCCGAAGAAAAATTCGTCGGCAATGTCGGAGTTCGGTTGGGGTTTGAATCATTCTCGAATCATCATCATCACGTCACGCGGCTGGGCGGTCAGGTGCTGGCCGCCGTCCACAAGCAGCATTGTGCCGGTAATTGCCCGAGCGCTTGCCAGCCAGACCACGGCATTGGCGACCTCATTGGGGTGGCTTGAGGCACCAAGCACGGTCATGCTGTGGGTTTTTTTAAACTCTTCTGGGGTTTGATCGCCTGAGGCCAGGGTGATTCCCGGCGCGATGGCGGCCACCCGAAGGACGGGGGCCAGCGCCATGGCACTGAGCCGTGTGGCTTCAAGCAAGGCTGCCTTGGAGAGGGTGTAGGAAAAAAAGTCAGGATTAGGGTTCGATAGCTTTTGGTCCAAGAGATGAATGACCACGCCCAAGGGATTCCCAAGACTGGGTTCTTGTTTGGCGAGAAAACCGTGGAGCCTCTGGGTGAGCACCACGGGTGCCACCAGATTGGTGTTCATGTGGGAACGCAGCAGGTCTGTACTTGGCGACTCCGGTCGATCAAACTCAAAGCGTGAGGCGTTGTTGATCAAGCAACAGAGGTCGGGGAAGGCTTGGCTCACGGAATCAAAAAGTGCATGAAGCTCGTTTTCTTGGTCCAGATTGGCCTGGAAGGCCTGGGCTCGACGACCAAGCCTTTGCAGCTCAGCGACGACTGAGCTGGCTTCATGCACGGACTGACGATAGTGAATGGCGACATCCCAACCGGCTGTGGCCATCGCCAGCGCGATCTCTCGGCCAAGACGTGTTGCTCCGCCAGTGATGAGGCAGCTGCCCTTGGCGCCAGCCTTGGGGTTCATGTTGGTGGAGAGTCCCTGATCCATAGGGCTCAAGTGTAGCTTTGATACTCTCTAAGGCTATGGTTAGCCTTGTCTCCGTGATTGAGAATGAAATCCGCCTGGCGGGTGGCTGGATTGGATTCGACGCCTTTATGCAACGTGCCTTGTACGAGCCCAATCTGGGTTATTACAGCGGTGGGGGCGAGCCGTTTGGGAATCGAGATCCCTCCCCGATCAAGGCTGGGCCGGGCCTGCAGGGGCAAGGGGATTTCATCACAGGGCCGATGCTGGGCCCTTGGCTTGCCCATGGGGTCTGGTCGTTTTTTAAGCGACTTCAAGATGGACATCCACACCCCTGGCAGATACGGGAGTTCGGGGCCGGCCGGGGCGATCTGGCGGCCGAATTGATGCGCCTGGCCAGGCATGATCACAAGCCTGTCTCCCTCGAGCTGATCGAGTTGAGCGCAGGGCTCATGGAGAGCCAGCGCAGCCGGACCGAGGGGTTGATTACTGAGCAGCAGACCATTCGCTGGTCAAGCCAGCTTGCGCCTGGATTTTCTGGCCTGGTGTTTGGCAATGAGGTGCTTGATGCCATGCCCGTCAAGGTTTTTGAATGGATTGGCGATGACCGGGTGCTTGAGTGGGGTGTCGAGGTTGCCGGCCTTCAGGCAGAAACTCCTTTTCGCTGGGCCAGTCGCCCCGCCGGGGAGACGCTGCATCGGGTGGTGATACAACGACAAAGGCAGATGGCTGCTGCTGGATTGGACTGGCCACGGGGTTATCGCGGCGAATGGTGTCCGTGGCTTGCGCCGTGGATTGAATCAATTTACGCCTCCATGGATTGGGGCGCGCTGTTACTGATTGACTATGGGTTTGCTCGACACGAACTCGATCACCCGGGCCGATCGAGTGGCAGCCTCTGCGCCCATGTTCAGCATCGACGCCTGGACGCGCCACAGGAATTGATCAATGCCCCGGGAACCCGAGATCTCACCGCCCATGTTGACTTTTCAGAGCTTGCTGCCTGTGCTGCTCAAGCAGGTTTTTCAGTGGATGGGTTTGCAACACAGTCTCGGTTTCTAATGAACCTTGGTGTTCTGGACCATGCCCAGGCTTTGATGAGTCAGGCCAAGAACATGATGGAACAGACACGTCTTACTCAGTCGCTTCAGATGCTTTTGCTCGAATCCGAAATGGGCGAGGTGTTTAAGGTGATGCTGCTCACCAAGAACCTCTCGTCTGAAAAAATTGCTGACCTGACCAGCTTTGGTTTTGAATCCGGCGATCGTCGGGCGGCGCTTTAGTTACGACAGCCGATTCAACACTTCGGCAAGGATCAGCCCCCTGGCCTTTTGAACCGCTTCGGCAACGGGACGGCCCAGTGATTGCGCCTCTTGCGCCACTTTGCTCACCTGTTGCTGCGCCTCGGGCGTGGTGAGCGCCTGGCCCAATGCCGCAAGACGTTTGCGCTCTGAGGGCTGCAAGTGGTGACCCAGACCAAGGCAGGAGAGGAGTTCTTGATATCGCTCTGGTTTTCGCCAGAGGTCCATGCGTGAAAACCAGTCGGTGAGATAAGTGATGGCTTCTTCTTGGGCTGAACGATTCGAAACTTGAATCGCCAGCCGAAGTTTTGGAAGCTCTTGAACGGCTGTCGCGTAAATGCATGCAAGGTCAAGACAGCCACCGGGGGCTTTGAATGAGGACTGGCCGTGAAGTAACTCAGCAAGCAAGGCATAACGAGTCGACAGGGGGAGCTGTTCCTGGGCTGCGTTGTCCAGCGATTCAAGCATTTTTTCGGAGGGCGGCTCGCGACAGCCAGTGACCGAGGCCAGAGCTTGGACATCCATCAGCAGCCGAATCATTTTGCTGGGCTTGGCTTCCATCAACCCTTTGCTGATCTCTTGCCAGACACGTTCGGGAACGAGGGCCTGGGTTTCTCCTTTGGCCACGATATCTTTGGCAAGAGCAAGTGTCTCCGGTGCCACCGAGAAGTTTGGCCAGCGGGCAGCGAAGCGTGCGAGACGAAGAAGCCTGACCGGGTCTTCGGAAAAGGCCGGCCCGACATGGCGAAGCACCCGCTGTCGAAGATCACGAACACCCTGATGAGGGTCAATCAATGCGCCATGGCGATCAACAGCCATTGAATTGATGGTGAGGTCTCGGCGAGAGAGATCGTCTTCGAGACTGACGGAGGGGTCTGCCAAAAATACAAAACCTTTGTAACCCTGGCCTGACTTTCGCTCGGTCCGGGCCAAGGCATATTCCTCGTGAGTCTTTGGGTGAAGAAAAACCGGAAAGTCCTGACCAACCGGCCGGAATCCGGCTGCCAACATCTGGTCGACCGTCGCACCCACCACGACGAAGTCACGATCTTGACTGGGTTCTTCGAGTAAGACGTCTCGGACGGCGCCGCCAACACAAAAGATCTGGATAGAGGATGGCAGCTTTTGTGCAACAGGATCATCCTGGGGCACCAACCCTGCAAGAGAAGAGTGGTTGTGGCTGCCCAAGGATGCGTTGATGCTGCGGTCAGGTTTTGGCACGCCGCTTGGAGAGTCGTTCACGTGGCGACTCGCCACCAAGATAGGTTGGCACCACCGAGTGAATCGAGGCCGGCTGGGTAATGCCGAGATCAGCAGACATTGGCCCTGTGCCCACATTCGGTACGCTGGCGGAGGCCAGGTTGTCACGGGACATCAAAGGCTTGCCTGGGAGATTTTCCATGATCCATGCCTGAACCCAGGCGGCGCCGTCGGGAAGAGGAATGATGGGACGAGGGCAGCCTGCATAGACACCGGCCCAGTGCACCAGTTCATACAGAGTAAGCACATCCGGCCCAACGCATTCGTAGTTCTTTCCAATCGTGGCCCGGTTCGAGAGGCAGTTGGCAATGGCGTGCGCGAGATCTCTCACCTCAATGGGCTGGAATCGGGCGTGTGGCGTGGCCAAAGGAATGACCGGAGCGAAGCGTTGGAGCCTTGCAAAAAGGTTCATGAACTGATCTTCGGCACCAAACACCACCGAGGGACGCAAGATGGTGAGATCGATACCCTGATTGCTTTTCACCGCCGATTCCCCTGCGGCCTTGGAGCGCAGGTACATCGACGGCGCATGATCGGCAGCCCCCAATGCGCTGATATGCACAAGCCTGCGGATGCGACGACGGTTCATGCAGCGGGCAATTCGGGCAGGCAGCTTGACGTGGGAGCGATCAAAGTCGGGCCCCCAGGGCTTGCCACTCTTGCTGTGCAAGACCCCCACCAGGTTCACCACAGCATTCGCATTTTCCAGGGCGTTGTAGAGCTCAGCTTCGTCGTGAGGGTTGGCTTCAACGATTTCAATTCGGGGCAGGGTCCACAGGGCTTTGGCGTTCTCGCGCTTGCGGGTGATGATGCGTACCGATTGCCCCGCAGAGATCAGCACTGCGGCAAGCGCACGGCCGATAAATCCGGACCCACCAAGAATGACAACATCAGCATGAAGCAATGACATGAACAAATTCTCCGACTGGTTTATGAGGCCTCGTTGGGCAGGACCTCGCCAAGAAGTGTTCTTAGAGAGGGCGCTCGACCTTCATGATGAACCGCATGATAAAGGACCGCGTTGGTCAGGACACGTTTGACATAGTCGCGCGTCTCTGAAAAAGGAATGGATTCTGCAAAGGCTGCGCCCTCGATCCGCTGAGGCAGCGCAGCTCGCCAGGTGACCGCTCTTGAAGGCCCCGCATTGTAGGCCGCTGAGGCCAACAGTGCCGAACCACCAAAGCGCTCATGGAGCTGTCGCATGTAGGTGGTTCCCAGTCGCAGATTGGTCTTGATGTCATTGAGCTGCAGCTTCGAGGTGTTCTTCATACCAACCTGCCTGGCCAGCATTTTTCCCGTGGCGGGCATGATCTGCATCAGACCTGTGGCACCTACTGATGAGCGAATGTCGGGAATGAAGCGTGACTCCTGACGAATCAGCCCCAGAACCCACCAGGGATCAATCGCCTGTTGTTGAGCTTCTGGCACCACGAGATCCTTGAATGGCGTTGGAAAACGCAGACGAAAGTCGTGTTCCTTTTGGGTGCGGTCGGCCGCAGCAATGGTGCGGTCAATGAATCCCAGGTTCTGGGCATGGAGTGCTGCCTGCAGAAGCTCGGCGTCATTGCGGCCGCGCATGGCGGCTGACCATTCTTGAATAGCCTCGGGCCGAAGGCCAGCGCGAAGCAGGGCATAGCTGCGCTGAATACCAGGGTCCTGATCGAGCCTGGCCATTTCATCGTTGCTTAGAGGGCGCGCGGGGCGGCTTGCGATTCGAACCGAACCGTCAAGCATTTCACGCGCCAAAAGACCGTAAAAACTCGTCTCGTCACTGATCTGCAAGAGGATTTTTCGGGCCGCAGCTGGGTTCTGAGTCTCGCGCAGTGCAACAGCTCGCCAGTATTGCCAGGTGATGTCGTTTTGTTCGGCGGCCGGAAGGAAGTCAAGAACCTGAAGTAGCCTTGACCAGTCGGATCGCCGAATGGATTCTCGGGCCACGGTCATTTGAACCGCTGCCGGCTGATACGCCAGGCTTGACCAGCCTTCGAGCATCATGGGCCACGATTCCGCATGGGTGCGCGTCCAGAGAGCCGCACCCACGGCGAGCTGCGCATAACGAAGTTGCTCGGGGGTAAGGGATTTCTGGTTTTGTTGAAGTTTCTGAAGTGAGTTCAGGCCATTGAGTCGAGTGGCTCGAAGAATCTGTCCGAGAAGTTGTTCTGAGTTCAATGGGTCACGACCGCGAAGACCTGTGTCATGCCACTGAGGCTGACTGCGCATGAGTTCGACCAGCTTGGCATGACCGGATTCATTGCCGCTTTGGGCGGCCCAGCGAGCCCGCTGTCGAACGTAGCTGATTTCCGTTTTCCCCTCGTGGGCTAGGCGTTCGACCAGTCTCAAGCAGATGTTGCTGCTTTCTTGACCCACGGCAATTTGCCCGACATCGACATGGTCTTTGAGGAGGTTTGTAGCCGTGGCAGAGGGCTTGAGACCAAACTTGACTCGGGCGCATGCCAGCCCAGGGCTATGGACGCTGAGAGGGATTTCGTTCACGAGCCTTTCCGTGTCGTCCCAAAGATCACGACTGACGAAGGATGAGAGAAGATCCCGTTGAATGTTTTCGGCCAGAAAATGGCTAGGGTGGCGTTCCATAAACGAGCGCACATGGGCGCGCATGGCGCTTGCTTCAAGGCCAGGCATGCCGAGCATGAGTTTGGTGTGCCAGTAGTCTGGCCAGACGGCAAGCGATTGACCTCGCATCTTGACTCGGATGCGTTCGAGCTCTGGGAGGCGACCCTTCTGGAAGGCCTCTTTCGCTGAAGATACGAGCGATTCTTGTGTCGAGCGCGGTGGTGTTTTGGTGGGCTTCGCTTCAAGAGGCCACGCGACGACCATGAAACCCACGAGCCATCCTGTGGTCAAAATCACGGACAACAGAGGGCTTCCCCTAGAGGATGGACGGTGTTGAATCGGTTTCACAGAGAGTAAATTTACCTTTAAATGAATCAGAACTCGATCATGGCCAAAGATTCCCTCCGCCGCCATCTTTTGCATGCACGCGAAACGATGTCTGCAGAGGCAAGACGCCATGCAGAAAAGAAAATCGCCGACATCCTGTCCGCCGAGTCGGTGCTTCAAGGATGGTCTCATGTTGCCGTGTTTCTGCCCTGGCGGGGTGAGGCTGACCTGATGGCAACCTGGCGAGCCTGGCATGCAAGAGGAATTCAGCTGGCACTGCCGGTGGTGGTTGCTCGTGATCAGCCGCTGGTGATGAGGCGCTGGCAGCCGGGCTCAGCACTCATTCAAGACGCCATGGGACTGGCCGTTCCAGGAGGCACTTCGGAAGCTTTGGGTGCGATGGATTGCGACACCTGGATCATTCCCTGTGTGGGGATTGATTCCCAAGGCGCCCGACTTGGCGCGGGCAAGGGGTTTTATGACCGAACTGTTGCGGAGCTGCCCCCGCCTCGCCCCCGAATGATTGGGGTCTGTTTCTCGGGCGGACTCTCCACATCGCGTTTCGGTGAAGCCCACGATCTGAGGCTTGACGCCTGCGTGACCGAGGCCGGCTTTCATTCGTTTCAGGCGGTAGCCTAGACGCGTCAGGCCAAAAGGTCTAAATTTTCAATGATGGCCAGTGTGGGCTCGGCCCGATTCATGGTGTAGAAGTGAAGACCGGGAACACCCGCCGTGATGAGCTGATCGCAGAGGTCGGTCACCACCTCTTCTCCGAATTTCTGGATGGACTCGCTGTCGTCGCCAAATCCCGCAAGCCGCTGACGGATCCAACGCGGAATTTCTGCGCCACAGGCGTCAGAGAACCTCGCCAGCTGGGTGTAGTTCGTGATGGGCATGATGCCCGGAATGATCGGCAGTTCCACGCCATGGGTATACAGGTCATCAACAAACCGGAAATAGGCGTCGGAATTGAAGAAATATTGGGTGATGGCGCCATCAGCACCGGCCCGCGCCTTTTCAATAAAAAACCTGAGGTCGTCTTGAGCGCTTTTGGCCTGGGGATGAATCTCTGGGTAGGCCGCCACCTCAATGGAGAAATGCTCGCCATGTCGGGCGCGAATGAAGCGAACCAGATCGCTGGCGTGCTGGAACTCGCCGCCTTGTCCATAGCCCGAGGGAAGGTCGCCACGCAGCGCCACCAGCCGACGAATGCCCATGGTTTGATAGAGCGACAAGAGTTCGTCCATTTGATCGGCCGTTGCCCCAATGCATGAAATGTGGGGCGCGACTTCACCGAATATGGGAAGCATCTGGCGCACCGTGTCGAGCGAGCCCTCCCGGGTTGAACCTCCCGCGCCATAGGTGACCGAGACATAATCCGGCGCAATGGCCTTCAATGCCTGTGCCGCCACCCCGAGCCTGGCACTGGCTTCGGGGGTTTTGGGCGGGAAGAACTCCAGACTAAGCGGGGTGGATCTTGACATCAGTAGCGGTAGGCGTCCGGTTTGTAGGGGCCTTCCACGGGAACGCCAATGTAGCGGGCCTGAGACTCGGTGAGCTCGGTGAGCTGGGCGCCAAGTTTCTTCAGCTGCAGCCGGGCCACTTTCTCGTCAAGATGCTTGGGCAGAACGTAGACCTTGCCGCTTTCGTAGAAATCTTTGTGCGAGAAGAGTTCAATCTGCGCGATCACCTGGTTGGCGAACGACGAGCTCATGACATAGCTGGGGTGACCGGTGCCGCAGCCCAGGTTCACCAGACGGCCTTGGGCAAGAAGAATGATCCGTTTGCCGTCAGGGAAAATGACATGGTCCACCTGGGGTTTGATTTCTTCCCACTTACATTTGGACAGTGATGCCACGTCAATCTCATTGTCGAAGTGACCAATGTTGCACACGATGGCCTGGTCTTTCATCTTGGCCATATGGTCAAAGGTGATCACATCTTTGTTGCCGGTGGCTGTCACAAAGATATCGGCCTTGTCGGCGGCGTAATCCATGGTCACCACGCGATAGCCTTCCATGGCGGCCTGCAGGGCGCAGATTGGGTCCGCTTCGGTGACCCAGACCTGGGCCGACAACGCACGAAGTGCCTGTGCAGAGCCCTTGCCGACGTCGCCGTAGCCCGCGACCACAGCAACTTTGCCAGCGATCATCACATCGGTGGCACGCTTGATGGCGTCCACCAGAGATTCGCGGCAGCCATAGAGATTGTCGAACTTGCTCTTTGTGACCGAGTCGTTAACGTTGATCGCGCGAAATGCCAGCGTGCCTTTGGCGGACATTTCTTTTAAGCGATGGACACCCGTGGTGGTTTCTTCGGTAACGCCAATCACTGCTTTCAGATTGCGCTCATAAAACCCCGGGTCTTTGGCAAGCTGCTTTTTGATGGAATTAAACAGGCAGGTCTCTTCCTCGCTTTTCGGTGAAGAGAGAAGTGAGGGATCTTTGGCGGCGTCGGTTCCGAGATGCAGCAAGAGGGTGGCATCGCCACCGTCATCAAGAATCATGTTGGAGGGCTGTCCGTTAGGCCAGTCGAAAATACGATGGGTGTAGTCCCAGTACTCGTCCAGTGTTTCACCCTTGTAGGCGAAGACCGCAATGCCCGAGGCCGCGATGGCTGCTGCGGCATGGTCTTGGGTTGAAAAAATGTTGCACGAAGCCCAGCGCACTTCAGCGCCAAGATCAACGAGTGTCTCGATCAGCACTGCAGTCTGGATGGTCATGTGAAGCGAACCGGTGATGCGTGCGCCAGCCAGAGGCTTTCTCGAGGCGTACTCTTCCCGAATGGCCATGAGGCCGGGCATCTCGGTTTCGGCAATGCGGATTTCTTTGCGACCCCAGTCGGCCAGAGACAGATCGGCAACTTTGAAGTCGGGCTGACCGTTGGCGGTCACGGGTTTTAATACAGCGCTCATCTCGCGCTCCTTTCAGTGGTGTTGAAGGGTTCGCGAGCGCCGTTGAATCTTTTGGGATTCGCTCAAGCCTGGGAAGGCGGCTTGGCCTTCTCGCAACGCTCCTTGAGCAGAAGGCGCAGTCTAACGGAAAGCGTTCGCGATGGCTAGTTTTTCACGAAGGTGATCGGCCTGCCTTCGGGGATTCCTCTCTTCGCGGTCGCCCGATGAACCATCGGCTCCAACGCTCATCGAGTGAATCCCCGA
>CAYWPQ010000002.1:19632-113333 GCA_964460315.1 uncultured Bordetella sp.
CCCCGACGTTCTCCGGTCACATGAAGCGATTGTTTAGAGGCCGCAGGCCGCCCGAAGCGCCGCCGCTTTGTCTGTCCTCTCCCAAGTGAAGTTCGCATCTTCGCGCCCAAAGTGGCCATAGGCCGCCGTCTTCTCATAAATGGGACGAAGCAAATCGAGCATCTGCACAATGCCCTTGGGGCGCAGGTCAAACACTTCCTGAACGGCTTTCGCGATGGTTTCATCGGACACAAGGCCGGTGCCTTCGGTCGTGACAAAAACCGAGGTTGGCTTGGCCACACCGATGGCGTAGCTCACTTGAATCAGCGCTTTTTTGGCAAGTCCTGCCGCCACGATATTTTTCGCGACATAACGGCCAGCATAGGCTGCCGAGCGGTCCACCTTCGAGGGGTCCTTGCCAGAAAACGCGCCACCACCATGGGGAGCGGCCCCGCCGTAGGTATCCACAATAATCTTGCGCCCTGTCAGACCGCAGTCGCCCTGAGGACCGCCAATAACGAAACGACCCGTTGGGTTAACCAGGTATTTGATTTCACCTTTGATGAGTTCTTTGGGCAAAACAGGTTTGATGACTTCTTCAATGACGGCCTCTCGGAGCTGTTCAAGGCTGATGTCCGGGGCGTGTTGGGTGGACAGCACCACCGTATCGATGGAATCAGGGCGGCCATTGACGTAACGCAGGGTGATCTGACTCTTGGCATCGGGACGTAGCCAGGGCAGACGGCCGTCTCGACGCAGCATGGACTGACGCTCAACCAGGCGATGAGAGTAATAGATGGGTGCGGGCATCAGCACCGGGGTTTCGTCACAGGCGTAGCCGAACATCAGGCCTTGGTCGCCGGCGCCCTGATCGAGGTTGTTGTCCTGAGCCTTGTCCACGCCTTGGGCGATATCAGGACTCTGTTTGTCGTAAGCCACCAGGACTGCGCAACCTTTGTAGTCGATACCAAATTCGGTGTTGTCGTAGCCGATGCGCTTGAGGGTGTTCCGCGCAACCTGGATGTAGTCGACATTGGCGCGGGTGGTGATTTCGCCCGCCAGCACGACAAGACCCGTGTTGCAGAGGGTTTCGGCAGCGACACGAGACGTTGGGTCTTGGGCCAAAATGGCATCGAGAATGGCGTCGGAAATCTGGTCTGAGACTTTGTCTGGATGGCCTTCGGAAACGGACTCTGAGGTGAAGAAAAATTCTTGGGACAACTTGATCTCCTAGTAAAGACGCACAGTTTGCGGTTGCTAGAGCAGATCAAGCCGGGCGACGGGAGTCGCTTCTGGCGGACGCTTTAGCGGAATTTGTCTGACACCCCGTACACTTCTCGGTGTGTCATCGCCCCGCAAGTTGTGAATTAAATCGGCGATAAGGATCACTATAAAACAGATGAACCTGCTCTTCAAATTTTTTGCCCTCTGGCCTCTTGGACTTTTACGCTTTGTCGGCTTCATGATGGGCTGGCTGGCTTGGCTGGCTTCACCCCGCTACCGGCGGATGATGGCGGACCAGTGGACGGCCGCGCAGCGCGCAGGCAAGGTCCGTGACCCGGCCAGTCTGGGGTCGAAAGCGTATCGAGACGCCATTGGCCATGCGGGGCTGGTTGCCGCAGAACTGCCCAAGATCTGGTGCGACCCCAAGGCTCTAAGTCGGGTGCGTGTCACCGGTCTTGATGAGGCCAAGGCGCTCATCAGCCAGGGGCGCGGCTTGATGGTTCTCACGCCACACCTTGGGGGTTTTGAACTGATTCCCCGGGTGCTTTCGGCCCACTTCCCGATGACTGTGCTGTATCGACCGGCCAAGCAGGCGGCTTTTCGAAAACTGATGGAGACCCTCCGCCCCATGAAGGCCGTGACGACGGCACCAGCCAATGCAGCGGGAGTCCGTCAGCTGCTTCGGGCACTGCGCTCGGGCGCCTCTCTGGGCATGCTCCCTGATCAGGTACCCAGTCAGGGTGACGGTGTCTGGGCCAGCTTTTTTGGAAGGCCAGCCTACACCATGACTCTTCCTATTCGCCTTGCCCAATCGACGGGGGCGGCGGTGGTCTGGGGGCTATGTGTTCGAACCCCGGAGGGCTGGCATCTTGACCTTCGCGAGTGGAAGCCGGATCTGCCTGCGGGTGACCATCCGATTGAAGACGTCATTGCGTCCATGAATCGGGCGCTCGAAGATCAGATTGCGCGAGCGCCCGAACAATACCTCTGGCCTTACAACCGATTCAAAACGCCGCGAGGGGTTTCCGCGCCGTGATGAGTCGGCTGACCCGGTTGGGCAGCTGGCTGCTGCTCTGGGCTGCGCGTGGTGTCGCCTTCTTGCCAAGGCCCCTGATGCTTGGCCTAGCCAAGGCCGTGGGGGAGCTCATGGTGCGCTTTGCGGGGCACCGCAGGCGGGTGGCGACACGCAATCTCGAGATCTGTTTTCCTGAAAAAACGGATCAGGAACGACGCGACATCGTGAGAGCACATTTTCAGTGCTATGCCAGGGCTTTTTTTGAGCGTTTTGAAATCTGGTTTGGAAGGCCAGAACGACTCCGAGCCCGGGTCAAAATTCAGAGGCTTGACCTTTTTGAGGAACTTCGCGGTCAGCCAATCATTATTTTGGCGCCCCATTTTCTGGGGCTCGATGCTGGGGGTGTTCGGTTTCAGCTCGAGCACCAATTTGCTTCCATGTACGCAAAACAGTCCAACCCCGTGCTCGATGCCTGGACGCTGGAGGGCCGAACCCGATTTAATTCACCGGTGATTGTGTCCCGACAACAGGGACTGGCAGGGCTGGCAAGGCTTTTGAAACGCGGCGTTCCGCTTTACTTTCTTCCGGATATGGACCTTGGCCGTCGGCATTCGATTTTTGTACCTTTCTTTGGCGAGCCTGCGGCAACGGTGACCAGCCTTGTGCGACTTGCCCAGATGCTGGACGCCGTGGTGCTGCCGCTGGTGACTCGAATGACCGATGATGGCTATGAGGCAACCTTTTACCCGGGATGGAAGCATCGGGAGGGCGACGAAACCCCCGAGGAGGCCGTGGCCGTGATGCATCGTTTTATTGAGGCCAGAATTCGCGAGATGCCCGAGCAGTACCTCTGGACTCATCGTCGATTTAAGACACGTCCACCCGGTTACCCAAAGGTCTATGCATAATCGATGCCCATGAAGATTTCGTTCACGAAAATGCAAGGTGCAGGCAACGATTTCGTGGTGATCAATGCCACCCGCGAGCCTTTGCAACTCTCCGCAGCGCAATGGCAACGAATCGCTGATCGCCGGTTCGGGGTGGGCGCAGACCAGATTCTTTTGGTCGAGGCTGCCGACGGCCCCGATGTGGATTTTGTTTACCGAATTTTCAATGCGGATGGCGAAGAGGTTGAACAGTGCGGGAACGGCGCGCGTTGTTTTGCGCGGTTCGTTCGAGACGAAGGGCTTTCGCAGGCCCCAACCATTCGTGTGCGCACTCGTTCTGGGGTGATCTCGCCAACCATTCATGACGATGGCCGGGTGACGGTGGACATGGGACGTCCAAGCCTGAGGCCTGATGACGTGAGCTTGAATCCGGAAGGGCTTGCCCATCGAATCGAGGGATCGGCAGATCTCTGGCAGCTCCAACCGCCTCAGGGTGCGGCGTTCTGGTTTTCAGTCGTTTCGATGGGCAACCCCCATGCGGTTCAGTGGGTTGATGATCTCGATCGCCATCCGGTCGCCGAGGTTGGCGCATGGTGTGAGTCGCATCCCAGGTTTCTTAAAAGAGTCAATGTCGGCTTTGTTCAACAACTTGCTAGGGATCGTATTCGGCTACGGGTGTTTGAGCGTGGCTCAGGCGAAACCTTGGCTTGCGGCACGGGAGCCTGTGCTGCAGTGGTTGCGGGCATCGCTCGTGGACGCCTTGCAGGGGGACACCCAGTGCAGGTGTTGACTCGCGGCGGTGAGCTTATGATTCAGTGGTCGGGTAGGCTTTCGGATTCCGTCATGATGACGGGCCCAGCCGAGCCAGTCTTTAAAGGAGTGATCGAACTTTGAGCCAACAAGAACCGCATCTTGACCTTCGGTCAGCCGCGACGGCAGGAGCCTCTTCGGTGACTCCTGACCAAATTGCGGAATACCTGCAAGCTAACCCTGGCTTTTTTCAGCAATATTCTTCATTGCTCTCTGAAATGAGCCTGCCCCATCCGCAGTCGGGCCAGGCGATTTCTTTGGTGGAGCGTCAGGCTTCCGTGTTGCGTGAGCGAATCAAGTCGATGGAACTCAAACTGGCTGAGCTCTTGCGGCATGGCCAAGAAAACGATGCCATCGCCGCGTCAACCCAGCGTTGGATTCGAGGGTTGTTCCTGCATCGTGACTCATCAAGCCTTCCACGTTTTTTGGCCGACTCATTGGCCCAGGTCTTCACCGTGCCCCAGGTGGGCATTGGCCTTTGGAAGGTGGCGGATGAATTCCAAAATGAGGATTGGGTGGTGCCGGAGCATGCTGACTATGTCAGTCAGATTGATCGACTGACACGACCAGTCTGCGGGCATGTCAGTACGTCGTCGAGTGTCGTTTTGCTTCCCGAGGCAGGCCGGGATGCGGAATCGATCGCCGTGCTCCCGCTCCGTGTGGGAGCCTCACCAGAGGCATTCGGTGTGATGGTCTTGGGCTCTCCGGATTCGCGCCGCTTCTCGCCCGATCTTGGCGTGGCCTTTTTGGAGCGGATTGGAGAGGTTGCCAGCGCGGCACTGTCGCGCTTTCACGCGAAATCTTGAGCGATCCCTCCTGCGCCACCGCGCTGGTTCAGCAGTTTCTGGAGACCATTGCTCACGAGCGTCGTTATTCGCCGCTCACCGTCGATCATTACCGTCGAGATCTTGGGCACCTCATCAAGGCATTCGAATCCGTCTCGCTGGACTTAGTAAGACCTGCGCATATTCGTCGTGAGCTGTCGGCCTGGCGAAGCCAGGGACTTGCGGCGGCATCGATCGCCAGAAGGCTGTCCGCCTGGCGATCGTTCTTTCATTGGCTATCGACCACCATGGAGCTCGCCGCCAATCCGGTGGATGCCATCAAGGCACCGAAAAAAGGCCGCCGTCTGCCGAAGGCGCTCTCCACCGATTGGGCGGTTCAGCTGGTGTCGCACGAGTCCACTGAGTCGAATGAGTTGTCTGCGCAATCTCGTGGCCTGGAGATTCGGGACCGGGCCATGCTGGAGCTCATGTATTCCTGCGGGCTGCGGTTGGCTGAAATGGTGAACCTGAATCTGAATCCTTCCAGCGCATCTCAGGCTCAAGATGTCGGCTGGATTGACCTTGAGGCGGCTGAGGCCTTGGTGGTGGGCAAGGGCAAGAAGTCTCGTCGAGTGCCCATTGGGCAGCACGCCATGAAGGCGATCTCGGCCTGGCTTGTCGAGCGAGCTTCCTGGCTCTCGTCACGCCCCGATTCTGCAGAGGATGCGCCCGCACTCTTTGTGAACGCGAAGGGGGAACGAATTTCTGCAAGGACGGTACAGAGACGGTTTGCTGCCTTTGGAAAGTCTGCGGGCCTGCCCACCCACGTGCATCCCCACATGCTGCGACATTCATTTGCCAGCCACCTGCTTCAATCGAGCGGCGACCTGCGGGCCGTGCAGGAGCTTTTGGGGCATGCGCAGATTGCGACAACTCAGGTCTACACCCATCTTGATTTTCAAAGGCTTGCCCAGGTTTATGATGCAAGCCATCCAAGAGCCAAGCGAAAAAGCAGCTAGGCTCGCTCATCGCTGTCCAATGCTGGAGTGTTCATGACCACCGCTGCCAATCGTCCATCCCCCGCCGCGTCCGGCCCCGTTGCTTCCGTCACGCCCATGGTGATTCCCGTCACGATTCTTACGGGGTTTCTTGGCGCCGGAAAAACCACCCTGCTCAAGCGCATCCTGAGCGAACCCCATGGCGAGAAGATCGCTGTGATTGAAAATGAATTTGGCGAAGAAAGTATCGACAACGAGCTCCTGTTTGGCGACACCCAGGAGCGGATTGTCGAGATGAACAATGGCTGCATCTGCTGCACCGTGCGAGGTGATTTGATTGAAATGCTGAATCGGCTGCGTGCGAAACGCGCCTCGGGCGAGATTGATTTCAATCGGGTCATCATTGAAACCACCGGCCTTGCGGAACCTGGCCCGGTGGCCCAGACCTTTTTTGTTGATGATGAGATTGCTGAGCATTTTCTTCTGGATGCGGTCATCACCGTGGTTGATGCGCTTCACGGCCCTGATCAGCTCACCCAGCATGCCGAAGCTCAGGCCCAGGTCGGATTCGCGGATCGCATCTTGGTGTCGAAGAGTGACCTGGTCACCCCCGAAGCTCTGCACGAGCTTCGGCAAAGGCTTGCGCGAATGAATCCCCGAGCAGGCCTTCAGATGGTGCATTTTGGTCAGACCCCAATTCAGGAGATTCTCGACATTCGGGGCTTTAATCTCAACGCCACACTTGAGCTCGACCCGGGTTTTTTAGACACCGACGCCGGCCACAGCCATATCGATGATGTCCACTCCTTTGTTTTCAAATCCACCCGCCCGTTTGACTCCGAGCGATTCGAGGGCTTCATGAGCGCGGTGTCACAGGCCTATGGCCCTCAGCTGCTGCGCTACAAAGGGGTGCTTTACATCAAGGGAAGTGACCGTCAAATGGTGTTTCAGGGGGTGCATATGCTGATGGGCGGTGATGCTGGAAGGCCCTGGGCAAAGGACGAGCAGCGAGAATCCAAGCTTGTTTTTATCGGGCGGAAACTGCCCAAAGACACCATCATGAAAGGGCTGGAGCAGTGCCTTGTTTAAGTGGCTGTAACCCTGATGTGGTAAGGTTTCAGGTGGAGTTCCTGAAGTCTCTGTTTGAAGAAAGTAGCACCTGATGACCACTGTAAGTTTCAAACCCATTTCGACCGAAAAAGAGCTTTTGGCTCAGCCCGCGGATGACTACATGAGTCCCGCTCAGCTTGATTTTTTCAAGCGCAAGCTGATCGAGCTTGAAACCGAGTTACGTAACAACGCTGGCGAAACCACCGAGCATCTTCGTGAAACCGTACTCGTGCCGGATCCTGCGGATCGCGCCACGATTGAAGAAGAGCATGCGCTCGAATTGCGTACCCGTGACCGTGAACGCAAGCTGATTAAAAAAGTTCAGCAGGCACTCGCGCGGATCGAATCGGGCGATTATGGTTTTTGCGAGGAAACCGGCGACCCCATTGGTTTAAAGCGTCTTTTGGCCCGTCCAACGGCCACCCTTACTGTGGAAGCTCAGCAGCGTCGGGAACTTCGCCAACGCCAATTTGGTGACTAAATGACGGACGCATCCAAGCACGAACTGCCAGCGCCTGACGGCGCTGTGAAGGCGGCCGTTCTGGCCGAGGCCCTGCCCTACATTAAGCGGTTTCATGGCAAGACGGTCGTGATCAAGTACGGCGGCAACGCCATGACGGAAGAGCATCTCAAGCAGTCGTTCGCACGCGACATTATTTTGCTCAGGCTTGTTGGAATTCTTCCCGTGGTGGTTCACGGCGGCGGCCCTCAGATTGAATCCCTGCTCTCCAAGGTTGGCAAAAAAGGTGAGTTTATTCAGGGCATGCGGGTCACGGACACCGAGACCATGGACCTTGTTGAGATGGTCTTGGCCGGTCAGGTGAACAAAGAAATTGTCGAACTCATCAACCATGCGGGCGGCAAGGCAGTGGGGCTGACCGGCCAAGATGGCGGCCTCATTCGTGCCCGCAAAATGTTGGTGAAGTCTGCAGCCAACACCGAGCCCGATCTCGATCTTGGCCATGTCGGTGAAATTGAATCGGTCGACCCGGAAATTATTCATTCCTTGCTGGCCAGCGGTTTCGTTCCGGTGATCGCCCCAATCGGGTCGGGTCGCGAGGGCGAAACCTACAACATCAATGCCGACTTGGTGGCAGGCAAGATTGCCGAAATCCTGAAGGCCGAGAAACTGATTCTGATGACCAACACGCCGGGTGTGCTTGATCAACATGGAACCCTCATTACTGGGCTTACGGCTCGCGAGATCGATGCACTCTTTGAAGACGGCACCATTTCGGGTGGCATGCTCCCCAAAATTTCTTCTGCACTTGAAGCGGCCAAAAGCGGTGTTCAGTCGGTGCACATCGTCGATGGCCGCGTGCCTCATTGCCTTTTGCTCGAAATTCTCACGAATGAGGGCGTGGGCACGATGATTCGTTCGCACTAGTTCTTCCGGTGCGCCTGCACAAGCGTCGGCCGCCATCCCTCGGCCGATCCCGCCCGGGGCCTTTGTGGCTCGTGGATCTCGACAACACCCTCTATGACGCCTCATGGCAGGTGATGGGTGAGATCAACCGCCGAATGACCCATTATGTTCAGGAGCAGCTTCATCTGCCTGAAGACGAGGCCAGCGCGCTTCGACAACGTTATTGGATTCGTTACGGCGCCACGCTTTTGGGCTTGGTGAGACACCATGCAACCGACCCACACGATTTCCTTGCCAAAACTCACCCCTTAAACGAATTGGAACCGATGATTCATCGGATCCGTGGCGAACGACAGCGGCTTCGTCAGCTTCAAGGTGATCGTTGGCTACTGACCAATGCGCCACGCGCCTATGCGGAGATGGTGCTTCAGAAGGTGGGTCTTCACGGGCTTTTTTCTCGGCTCGTGAGCATTGAGGACATGAAGGCTTGTGGCAGGCTTTGTCCGAAACCATCGTCGCTTTTGATGCGCCGCATGATTCGACTCTCTGGGCGACGTGCCGCTGAGTTGATTTTGGTCGACGACCATTCCGACAACCTGAAGGCTGCACATCGCCTTGGAATCCGTACGGCTCGCATCTGGGTATCCCCCACCATGCTTGGCCGTGCACGGTCTTCGGGTCGACCCTTAACGGTTCGCCGCCCAAGTTATGTGGCGCTTCAAGTAAACTCTTTGGCAGCGCTCACAAGAAGTCAGCACCGACTGACTCGAGCCCCTTGATGACACAACCCTCGAGACGACACCTGATGACCGCAATACCCGACACGCCCGAGACCACGGAGAGCACTGGCCGAAAGCGCCCCAAGCCGGGTGAACGTCGTCTGCAGATTCTTCAGACCATCGCGGCCATGTTGCAAGAGGGTCCATCCGAAAAAGTAACGACCGCGGCCCTTGCTGCTCGTATTGGTGTTTCTGAGGCGGCGCTGTATCGACATTTTGCAAGCAAGGCGCAGATGTTTGAGGGCCTTTTGGATTTCATTGAAGAAACGATCTTTTCGCTGATTAATCAGATTGAAGCGCGCGAGACCACTGGCGTAGTCAAGGCACGAGACATCGTGATCATGCTTTTGCAGTTTGCTGAAAAGAACCCTGGCATGACCCGAGTCTTGGTGGGCGATGCGATTGTGAATGAAGATGCTCGGCTTCAGGCTCGCGTGAACCAATTGATTGAGCGGGTTGAAGCCTCCTTGCGTCAGTGCATTCGACTGCAAACGGCTGAGTCGTCCGCTTCCGCCGCCAGACCGGAGGCCGGCCTGATGGCCAATATTGCCGTCTCTTTTGTGCAAGGCCGTTGGCTTCAATTCGCCAAGAGCGGCTTTCGCAAGCGACCTTCGGATCTTTCGGATCAGGCGGTCTCGATGCTTTTTTCCTAGCTCGGACGGGTTGAGCAGACGCTGCAGGCTGGGTTGCGGCGAAGAGCCACCTGTTGCCAGCGGCCTGTTCGCGCATCCACCATGGTCAGCATCTGGGCTGGGCGGTGGACGGGTTTCTGTGACTCTTCTCGATTCCCGATCAGAACTTTCATCGCCTCGGCCGCCTGAAGGCAGCCCATTGCACCCACCAACGGGGCAAGCACGCCATAGGCGCCGCAGGCATGCTCGTCGGGCGTGTGGTCGGGGTCAAAGACACAGGCGTAACAGGCATGTTCAGGGCGACTGGGAATGATGCAAAGAAGCTGCCCTGTCCATTCAATCGCTGCTGCGGAGACCAGAGGCTTCTGATGACGAATGCAGCAGGCGTTGATTAATTGACGCATGGCCCAGCGGTCGGTGCAGTCCAGCACAAGGTCAACATGAGGAATCCGTTGGTCAAGAAATTCTTCGTCGGCGCTGATTGGGTGCGTCACGATCTCAATCGACGGATTGAGTCGCTGCAGCGCTGAGGCACCGGCCACAACCTTGTGTTGGCCAATGTCTTGGGGTGAAAAAAGAGTTTGCCTTGCCAGGTTGGTCGCCTCGACTCGATCGCCATCCACCCATTCGATTCGACCCAATCCGCTGGTGGCGAGATAAGTGGCTGCTGGGCATCCAAGCCCACCCGCCCCAACAATTAAGACAGCGGATGACCGAATTCGCTCGACACCTTCCTCATCAAAGCCATCAAGAAGTGCATGGCGGCTATGGCGAAGAAGTTCGCTGTCGGTCATGGTGCGGGACGTGCAGAGGTCGCGACCGGCTTTCCCTTCAGGTGATTGATGGCTTGCTGCAGCTGGTAGTCATCTGCGCTGCCAAATTCGATGGGTTTGATGTCTTTTGCTTCCGCTGCCTCTGCAGGCTTTGCCGCTGGCTTCACTGCTTTTTTGTTGTCAGCTTTGGCCGGTTTTTTGGGTTCGTTTTCGCCAACAAGGTGTCGGTCCAGGTCGGCTTCACGGACTCGCAGCCGATCGACCACGGCGCCTTCAGCGGTCTCTTCGACCCAGAGATCGGGCGTGATGCCTTTGGCCTGAATGGTCTGCCCTTTCGGCGTGTAGTACTTCGCTGTGGTGAGCTTGATGGCCGTGTTGGCGGTCAGGGGCAAAATGGTTTGAACCGATCCCTTGCCAAAGGTTTGGGTACCTAGAATTTTTGCGCGCCCATGATCTTGCAAGGCCCCAGCCACAATTTCAGAGGCAGATGCGGAGCCACCGTTCACCAAAACAACCATGGGAATGGTCTTCGCAAGCGGCGACAGGCTGGCCAGAGGATCTTCTTTGGCGCCGCGATGGTAGTCAGCGGGTGTGGCGAAGTACTTGCGTTTGGCGTCGTCTTGGCGGCCATCGGTCCAGACGACCAACGATTTTTCTGGAAGGAATGCTGCAGACACACCAATGGCCCCATTGAGTAACCCGCCTGGATCATTTCGAAGATCAAGGACGAGATACTTCAAGCCGCCTTGCTCTGCAGCGAGCTGATTGAAATGCTTCGCCAGGTTCTCCACGGTGTGTTCCTGGAACTGGGTGATGCGGATGTAACCCACACCAGGCTCGATCATTTTTGATCGAACGCTACGAATCTGAATGATGTCGCGAACGATGGTGAAGACCAGCGGCTTGGTCTGGCCTTTTCGGCTAATGGTGAGCGTGACTGAAGTCTGCGGCTTGCCGCGCATCAGCTTAACGGCGTCATTCAGGGGAAGCCCCTTGGTCGCTTTGTCGTCAATCTTGATGATGAGATCCCCAGCTTTGATTCCAGCGCGTTCAGCTGGCGTGCCGTCGATGGGGGAGACCACACGCACGAAGCCATCTTCGGTGCCCACCTCAAGGCCAAGACCACCGAATTCGCCCTGGGTTCCAACCTGCAGCTCTTTGAAGGCGTCTGCATCGAGGTAAGCCGAATGGGGGTCAAGCCCGGTCAACATGCCGCTGATGGCTTCCGTGATGAGCTTTTTGTCTTCAACGGGCTCGACGTAGTTGGACTTGATCGCCCCGTAAACGTCAGCGAACTGGCGCAGCTCTTCGACCGGCAGCGAGAGCTTGGCCTCGCGCTGGGCGACGGCATGAAAGCCGAGGCTGACCAGAATTCCGCTGACCAGTCCCACGGCGACCCAACTGACGACTTGAAGTTTTTTCGGCATAACGTCTTTCATAAAGACTTTGTCTTGCTCATTCACCGAAAGTTTAGGCGCTTTTCGCCTTGCCTTGGTTAGCAACGGCTGCCATCGCTGCCTCAATGACCGCAGGATCGGCAAGGTATTGGCGGTCAATAAAGCCAAGGTTTTCATCGAGCCTGATTTCCAGGGGCTGGGCCGTGGGGATATTCAGGGCAATGATGTCGGATTCGGACATTTTTTCGAGGTACTTGATCAAGGCCCGGATCGAGTTCCCGTGGGCGGCAATGATGATCCGCTCCCCTGCGCGAACCTTGGGTGCGATCGCGGTTTCCCAGAGCGGCGTGACGCGCTCAATGGTGTCTTTGAGGCATTCGGTGGCGGGGAGCAGCGCCGGGTCAATGCCCTGGTAGCGCGCATCACGACCTGGCCAGTGCTCGTGGTCTGGGGTGAGTGCTTCGGGGCGAATGTCGTAGGCCCTGCGCCATTTGAGCACCTGTTCTTCCCCGTACTTGGCGGCTGTCTCGGATTTGTTTAATCCCGTCAGCGCCCCGTAGTGACGTTCATTCAAACGCCACTCTTTTTCCACGGGAATCCACATCTGATCCAGGCTATCGAGCGTGATGCAGAGCGTGCGGATGGCCCGCTTGAGCACGGAGGTGTAGGCCCGATCGAACCGAAAACCCTTCGATTGAAGAAGCTCACCGGCGGTTTTGGCTTCGTCTCGGCCCTTGGCCGTGAGGTCCACATCCACCCAGCCGGTGAAGCGGTTTTCAAGGTTCCACTGGCTCTCGCCGTGGCGTAATAAAACGATGGAGAAAGTTTTGCTCATGCTTGCCATTCTATAATTTGCGGTGTCTTGTCTTTGAACCCTATTTTCCAGAGGATCCCGTGGATTTCTTCTTCGACAACATTATCTTGCTAGTGGCTGCATTTTTAAGCGGCGGCCTTCTTCTTTGGCCGGTGGTGAGCCGTGGCTCGGGCGCTCTGAATATCAATACGCTTGGCGCCACCCAGCTTCTGAACAGCCAAGATGCGCTTTTGGTCGACCTTCGCGAATCCAAGGAGCTTGCCCGAGGCGCCGCGCCACAGGCCTTTCACGTCCCCATGAGCAGCCTTGCTGCCCAGCTCGATGAGGTAAAAAAACGGGCCACCAAGGGCAAAGATCAGGTTCCTGTGGTGCTCATGTGCCAGAGCGGCTGGCGAGGCATGAAGGCCGGACGGATGCTCAAAAAGGCGGGTATTGCGCAGGTGTTCAACCTCGAGGGTGGCTTCGATGCCTGGCAACAGGCTGGCCTGCCCGTATCCAAACGCAGCTAAACCGGAGAGCACCATGCCCAAAGTTGTGATGTACAGCACGGCCGTCTGCCCTTATTGCCAGCGAGCTGAGATGCTTTTAAAGCAACGCGGCGTCACTGAAATTGAAAAGATTCGGATTGACCTTGACCCGGCGCAGCGCGACGAGATGATGGCCAAAACCGGCCGTCGAACGGTACCGCAGATCTTCATCGGGGATCGTCATGTTGGCGGATTCGACGATCTTGCTGCGCTTGACCGGGATGGCGGCCTCGCCCCTTTGCTGGCGAGCTAATGTTTTATTGACCCTAAAGAAGAAAGATGGCCATGGCTGAAAAAGCTCAAAAGAAAAATTCTGCGTCGGCAGCACCCAAAGAAGCTGCAGCGCCGAAGCAAGAGGTCACGCCTCAGTTCAATCTGCAGCGCGTCTATCTAAAAGATCTCTCGGTCGAAATTCCTGACGCACCCGCGGTTTTCCTTGACCAGTCCGAGCCCAAGCTTGAGTTCCAGATCGACACCGCTGAGCAAGAACTCCAGGCGGGCCTCTACCAGATCGCGGTCCGCTGCACAGTCACCTGTCGTCTTGGTGATCGGGTGGGTTTCTTGGTGGAAGCGACCCAGGCTGGTATTTTTGAAATTCTTGGTGTGCCCGACGATCAGCTGGAACTGCTCAAGGGAATTTCGTGCCCCGCCATCATCTACCCTTACTTGCGAGCCAACATTGCTGACGTGATTCAGCGTGCAAGCTTCCCGCCAGTGCATCTTGCTGAACTGAACTGGGAGGCGTTCTATCAGCAGCGCTTAAGCCAGGCCGTCGCAGCGAAAGAAACCTCGGACAGCGGCCTGATTCTGCCGAAGAAAAAGTAATGACCCAATCGGCCGTGTTGCCCCGTGTCCTTGTGATCGGAGCAGGTGCCTGGGGCACGGCTGTAGCCATTCATTTCGCGCGTCGCTCGGTTCATGGGCAGGTCACGCTGGTTGGGCGTGACGCCACTCAGATGACCTTGATGCTTGAGCGACGGGAAAACGAAACCTATCTGAAGGGCTTTGCGTTCCCTCCTCAGCTCGGCGTCGAGACGGACATTTCGGCTGCCTTAAGAAACTGGCGTGCCCAGTTGCAGCCGCTTCGTTTGTCGGGCCAATCATCAACAACCTCAGCATCACCTTCAGATCACGCGTCAGGGCTTTTGATTTTGGCGACACCTCTGTCGGGGCTAACTCAAGCGTTAAGCCTTGTTCGCGATACGCTTGGGCAGGCTCGCGAAGGCGAGGGCTTTGTCTGGCTGGCGAAGGGACTTGCCCTTGACTCACATGATTCAAAGACGCTGAGATGGCCTCATGAAATGGCGAAAGACGCCTGCCCGGGATGGCCGTGTGGCGCGCTTTCGGGGCCGAGCTTTGCGCAAGAGGTTGCGGCCGGGCTGCCGGTTGCGTTGACTCTGGCCAGTGAAAATCTTGCATGGGCCCGCATCACTGCGCAGCAATGTCACGGGGGAGGCATGCGTGTCTACGCAACCTCAGACCTGATCGGCGTTGAGCTTGGCGGCGCCATGAAGAATGTTCTTGCAATCGCTGCGGGCGTTTGTGATGGCTTGAATCTTGGCGCCAATGCCCGAGCCGCCTTGCTTACCCGCGGCCTATCCGAAATGGCACGTCTTGGCCGTGCCATCGGTGCGCAAACGGCAACCTTCATGGGGCTTGCCACGCTTGGTGATTTAATTCTTACCGCCACGGGTGACCTCTCTCGCAATCGGCGTGTGGGGCTGGGTCTTGCCAAGGGCCAGCCGCTGGCTCAGGTGGTTCAAGGCCTTGGCCATGTTGCCGAGGGTGTGGCCACGGCACCGGCGCTGCTTGCCCTGGCTCAGCGACACGGTGTGGATGTGCCCATTACGGAATCCGTGAGCCAGTTGATTGCGGGTCGATGGTCGGCCTCTCAGGCGATTGAACAGTTAATGTCTCGCGAACCAAGGGATGAACATGTCGGTTAAAACGGTGACGGTATTTTGTGGCTCTCGCGAGGGCAATGACTCCAAGTGGTCGGCCATTGCCGAGTCTTGTGGCCGAGAGCTTGCCCAACGAAACCTTGCCCTGGTCTATGGCGGCGGGAGAAACGGTCTGATGGGCGCGGTGGCCAGGGGTGCGATTGCCCAAGGCGGCCAGACCACGGGGGTTATTCCAGAAAGCCTCTTGTCCATCGAACCCGCGATGGAT
Organism: uncultured Bordetella sp.; assembly: GCA_964460315.1. GTDB lineage: Bacteria > Pseudomonadota > Gammaproteobacteria > Burkholderiales > Burkholderiaceae_A > Lacustribacter. The sequence goes on from CAYWPQ010000002.1 coordinate 34,877, forward strand.
GGACTCACCGAGCTCTTGGTGGTGGATTCCATGCATACACGCAAATCGATCATGTCCGAGCGCGCTGATGCCTTTCTTGTGCTGCCCGGCGGCATTGGCACCTTTGAAGAGTTTTTCGAGACCTGGACATGGCATCAGATTGGGCTGCATACCAAGCCCGTGGTGCTATTGAACGCCTTCGACTACTACACACCGCTATTGGGTTTCCTTGAGCATGCGGTCGGCCTTGGTTTTTTAAAGCCCGGGCATCATCGTCATGTGCGTGTCGCCACCAAGGTGGACGAGGCCTTTGACCTAATGACTTCCGCAAAAGCCTAGCTGCCGCCAGGCCTCATAGGCAGTCACCGCCACAGCATTGGACAAATTCATGCTGCGATTGCCAGGCCGCATGGCAAGCCGGAGCCGTTGCGAGTCATCGAACCAGGCAAGCTTCTCACCGAGCCCTTTGGTTTCTGAGCCGAAAATGAGCCAGTCCCCTTTCTGGAAACTCACCTGATCGGGCCGGCGAGTTCCTTTGGTGGTGAGGGCGAAGGCTCGACTGGGCTCGGGAGCGGATTGGGTCAGGAAATCATCCCAGCTGGTGTAGGTCTCAAACATGGTGAGCTCGTGATAATCGAGCCCCGCACGTTTCATCTTGCTGTGATCAATCGGAAAGCCAAGCGGACCCACAAGATGAAGCCTTGCACCGGTGTTGGCGCAGAGTCGAATCACATTACCGGTGTTCGGCGGAATCTCGGGTTCGACGAGGACGATGTGAAATTCGGGGATGTTTTCTTGCATGGGACTTGGTGGCTATTGGGTTTCGGTCAACTCGGGCGACCACTGCGGCAGCGACCACCAGGCCCCCTGCGGCCTGGATGGCGGCTGCGGCTTCACGGAGTGTCGCGCCGGTGGTCATGATGTCATCGATCAGCAGCACGCGCTTTCCTTGAACTGAGCGGCCGGCAAGGAAGCTCGCTTGAAGGTTATGGGCCCGCCCTTCTCGGCCAAGTTTGGCCTGCCTTTGGGTCCCTCTGGTTTTCGTCAACCCTTGGCGGGCGATTTTCAAGTTCCAAGCGTCGGCCAGCGACTGAGCAATCATGACCGACTGGTTAAAGCCTCGATGAGCAAGCCGTGCTGGCGTAATCGGGATGGGCACAAGGATGGGGTCTTCACCCATCCAAGGTTTTGGAAGACCCCCAAGCAGGCTGCCCAGGACTCGAGCACGAGACCAATGACCGCGGAATTTCGCCGAAAAAATAGCGTCGGTTAGGGGGCCGTCATAAGGGGCTCGCCAAAGGACTGGGACGCGATGGCCGGAAACCATCAAGGTGCTTACTCCCCAGCGGGTCTGTCGGAGCTCTTGGGAACAGGACGGACAAATTGGTGACCCCCATGATGTCCTTGGGCAGACCGAGCACGAACCAAGCATTAAATGTCTTGCGATAAAAGTAAGTGCAAGCTTTAGTTTTTCTAAAGGGGTTGGATCAGGGGTCTTAGAGGGCACCGATTCAATATACTCGGCAGGTGCAAAAAGATCCCCTCATCCGATCGATTGATCCGCGAGCGATGCGTCGGCAGCTTGCGCGCAGGGGGCCGAAATCCATTCAGGACCACCCTCTTTGGACGGAGGCCAACGCTCGCCTGGATGAGCGTCTCACCTATATTCGGACGGACCATATTCGGCCGCAGGACCGCCTGCATCACGACCTTGCCAATTTTGGCGAGGCCATGAACCAGCCGGCCCAGTCGCTCGAGATGATCCGATCACTGGGGCTTTTGGCTTACCTTTCCGACCTTCGATCAACCCTTGCTTTCTGGGTTCGATCGTTAAAGCCAGGAGGTCTTTTGATGTTCGTGACCCTGGGGCCAGACAGCTTTCGGTCATTCGCCAAAGCCTTGGGCGACGTTGACCAGGTGCGACATGTACCTGGCTATCCAGACATGCATGACATCGGAGACGCGCTCATTGGGCTGAATTGTGAGAACCCCGTGATGGATGCGGAATGGCTGAATCTCAGCTATCCAAGCCCGGAATCGGCACTTGCCGATCTGCGCCTGCTCGGAGGAAACCCCCTGCTTTCAAGGCCTGTTGGCCTCTCGAGCAGAGGCTGGCAAGCTCGCTGTTTGGAGGCCATGGAGAGCCTTCGGCTGGGCGACCGCATCGTGCTTCAAGTTGAACTGGTATTCGGCCACGCCTGGGCCGCTGCCCCGAAATCCGCCGCGAATACGATCGATCAGCAACAGGTCCAGACCATTCGTTGGGTGGGGAAAGCCCCCAAAAATTTGGCAAGCGACATATAATCCGTCAACTCGGTCATCAGGCTTAAGTCGTTGGGGGGAGCATGGAGACGTCATCGAGATCGTGGGTGCTTCGGCGCAATTGCGTCATGACACCCCGCCAGCTGCTTGTCGCCTTCGGCATCATTGGTGCAGGCACACTGGTCGTCTCTTCCGCATGGGCGCTTTCAGGTGCCTGGCTCGTGATCCCCTTTATGTTGCTTGAGATCGGTGCTTTGGCACTTGCCTTCGTGGTCTATTGCCGCCATGCGCGCGATCACGAACGCATCACGCTTGAGCCCAGCTGTGTCTGTGTTGAGGTGGTACGGGGAGCAACTTCAGATCGAAGGGTGATCCCCAGAGATTGGCTTCGCTGTCAGTTTGATGACACCCGCAAGGGCTTAATTAGGCTGGTCAGCCCGAAGCAGGAATTGGAAGTTGGCCAGTTTGTGGATCAGACCGGCCGTAAGAAGTTTTACGACGAGTTCAGGGCGGCGCTCAGAGGATGTGCGACGCCTGGTTGAGTTAACAGCAACAACATTGAGGATGGGGGAGACATTTCAATGGACGGACGGTACAACCTTCAAACGCCCGCAAGCGCCATGGCTGCAGATCTCTACGATCTGCACACATTTTTGTTCTGGCTTTGTGTGGTGATCTTCATCGCGGTCTTCACCGTGATGTTCTATTCCATCTACGCCCATCGGAAATCCAAGGGCCATCGTCCTGCTGACTTTCATGAAAGCACGGCGGTTGAGGTGGCCTGGACGGTGATCCCCCTCTTGATCGTCATTGTGATTGGTGTCTACGCCACACCCATCGTGATCGCTCAAAAGAACACCGCCGACGCGGACATCACCATCAAAGCCACGGGTTATCAGTGGCGATGGGGCTACGACTACCTGAAGGGTGAAGGACAGGGCATCTCGTTTCTGTCGTCGCTCTCCACGCCTCGCGACCAGATCCTTGGCCTGGCCCCCAAAGGCGAGCACTATCTTTCAGAGGTCGACAACCCCATGGTGGTCCCCGTCGGTAAAAAGATTCGCGTGGTCACCACCGCCAACGACGTCATCCATGCCTGGATGGTCCCTGCTTTCGGCGTGAAGCAAGACGCTATCCCTGGCTTTGTTCGCGACACCTGGTTTAAGGCGGATAAAGAAGGAACCTACCGCGGCCACTGCGCCGAGCTCTGCGGTAAGGACCACGCCTTCATGCCGATTGTCGTCCGCGTGGTGTCGGCCGAGGAATATTCCAAGTGGGTGGCCTCACAGGCCAAGAGCGCAGCCTTGGCTGCTCCCGTGAAAACTGCTGCCGTTGCCACGTCAGCAGCTGCGAAATAAGCGTTGTCAATCCAGATTCGAAGGAGATCACGATGAGTGCAGTGTTAGAACCTCAACATGGAATCGCTGGGCACGATGATCATGCCCATGATCACCCCCACGGCTGGCGACGCTGGTTGTTTGCAACCAACCACAAAGACATCGGAACCATGTACCTCTGGTTCAGCTTTGCCATGCTGTTTGTGGGAGGCTTTCTGGCGCTTGGCATCCGTGCCGAACTCTTTCAGCCTGGCCTGCAGATTCTGAACCCCGAACTTTTTAATCAGTTCACCACCATGCACGGCCTGATCATGGTGTTCGGCGCCATCATGCCGGCCTTCGTTGGCTTTGCGAACTGGATGCTGCCGCTGCAGATCGGCGCCAGCGACATGGCCTTCGCCCGCATGAACAACTTCAGCTTCTGGCTCTTGATTCCCGCGGCGTTATTGCTGGTGGCCTCATTCTTCGTGCCCGGTGGCGCAACGGCTGCTGGCTGGACCCTCTATGCACCGCTCTCGACGCAGATGGGCGTGGGCATGGACCTCGCCATCTTCGCGATTCATATCCTGGGCGCAAGCTCGATCATGGGTTCGATCAACATCATCACCACCATCTTGAATATGCGCGCCCCTGGCATGACGCTTTTCAAGATGCCGATGTTCGTCTGGACCTGGCTGATCACGGCCTACCTGTTGATCGCCGTGATGCCCGTGTTGGCTGGCGCCATCACCATGCTTCTGACCGACCGCCATTTCGGCACCAGCTTCTTTAATGCCGCTGGCGGTGGCGACCCCGTGATGTACCAGCACATCTTCTGGTTCTTCGGCCACCCCGAGGTCTACATCATGATCCTTCCCGCCTTCGGCATCGTGTCGGAGATTATCCCCACCTTCTCGCGCAAGAAGCTCTTTGGCTACAGCTCGATGGTCTATGCCACGGCGTCGATTGCCGTGCTCTCTTTTGTGGTTTGGGCACATCACATGTTCACCACAGGCATGCCGGTGACTGGCCAGCTCTTCTTCATGTACGCGACGATGCTGATCGCTGTGCCAACCGCCGCCAAAATTTTTAACTGGCTTGCAACCATGTGGAAAGGCTCGATGACCTTCGAGACCCCCATGCTTTTTGCCGTGGGCTTCATCTTCGTGTTCACCATGGGCGGCTTTACCGGAATCATTCTTTCGGTGGCTCCGATTGACATCCAGCTGCACGACACCTACTACGTTGTGGCTCATTTCCATTACGTTTTGGTGGCGGGCTCGCTCTTTGCGCTCTTCGCTGGCCTCTATTACTGGCTGCCGAAGTGGACTGGCCACATGTACGACGAGAAGCTTGGCAAGATCCATTTCTGGCTCTCGATGATCACCTTCAACATCACCTTCTTCCCCATGCATTTCCTGGGCCTTGCGGGCATGCCGCGCCGTTACGCCGACTACAACATGCAGTTCGCCGACTTCAATGCGATTGCATCCGTGGGCGCCTTCGGCTTCGGATTCACCCAGCTGTTCTTGCTCTACATCATCATCAAGTGCATCAAGGGCGGACCCAAAGCAGCCGACAACCCCTGGGGCAACGAGGGTGGATTGGAGTGGAGCGTTCCATCGCCCGCGCCATTCCATACCTTTGAAACTCCGCCGGTTGTGAAGTGATTGAATTCGGCTGAGATGACAGCACCTCGCAAAGGTTCGAACTTACGGCTGGCCCTGATCCTGGCATCAGTGGCCGCCGTATTTTTTGCAGGCATTGTGGCGAAATATCTTCTTCTTCAATGATGAACAACGACCCATCCAGCAAGCCATCGCAAGTCCCCTCCGGTGATTCCGGACAGGCCGCATCACCGGCCGTGAAAACCGACAACGGCCGAATGCTTGGCAAGCTTTTGATGATTGCCATCCTGATGTTCGGGTTTGGTTTCGCCCTGGTGCCGTTTTACGAAAAAATCTGCGAGATCACGGGCATCAACGTCTTGGCCAGTCGTGACAAGCTCAACTATTCCGAGGCCCGTGAGTTCGCGAAAAACACCCAGGTCGACGCCTCGCGCACGATCACCGTGGAGTTCGATGCCAATGTTCAGGGCTCCATGGTCTTTAAGCCCAAAACGGCCTACATGACCGTTCACCCAGGCGAACTGGCTACCGTGACCTATGAGGTGATCAACGCCACGTCGGCGAGCCTGGTGGGCCAGGCGATTCCAAGCTATGCGCCGCGGCATTCCGCAAGCCACTTTAAGAAACTGGAATGCTTCTGTTTTGAGCAGCAAGCGCTTGCAGGAAAACAAACCCGTGAATTCCCGGTCGTGTTTGTGATTGATCCCAAGCTTCCCGCCGACATCACCACCATTACCCTGAGCTACACCTTTTTTGAAGTCGCTGGTCACGCGGCTCAAAAGCCAGGGGTAGCGGAGCCTTTGGTGGTTAAGGTTGGGGGCTAATCGGTGAGGGATGTCCTTCAGCGCAAGTCCAGCCTGAGCCGAACGCTTGCTGCCGTTCTTTGGTCGTTTTTTGGTGTTCGAAAGGGTCGAGACCATGACCGTGACCTTGCCCAGCTGAACCCAATCCACGTGGCCATTGTGGGGGTTCTTGCGGGAATCGCATTTGTCATCACCCTGATCGTTGTGGTTCGCGTGGTGATCGGTTCATCGTTGTAAACAGAATATTTTAAAAAGTAGCTTCGAAGAGGGGAGATTCATGAGTTCAAAAAGCCACGCACCTTATTACTTTGTGCCCGCGCCCAGTAAATGGCCGGTCATTGGATCACTCGCCATGATCTTCACCCTGTTTGGGTCAGTCGGCGCGCTCAACGGCGATGCCTACGGCATGCCAGCCTTGTTGATTGGTTTTGCCATTCTGATCTACATGTTTTTTGGCTGGTTTGGTGCGGTGATTGCCGAATCCGAATCCGGTCAGTACAGCGCCCGAGTGGATGTGAGCTTTCGCTGGAGCATGGGCTGGTTTATTTTTTCAGAAGTCATGTTTTTTGCGGCCTTCTTCGGCGCACTGTTCTATGCCCGCGTGCTGGCGATGCCTTGGCTTGCCGATCTTGATCACAAGGCCATCCTCTGGCCCGATTTTCAGGCCGTCTGGGGCAAGGGCACGGGTCCTGCCGGGCTCATCGAAGAGTACAAAACCATGGGCCCGTTCTGGATTCCCACCATCAATACCGCTCTGCTCTTGGCTTCGGGCGTGACGCTGACCATCGCCCACCATGCACTGCGCGACAACAACCGGGGCAAGCTCAACCTGTTCCTGGGTCTGACCATTCTGTTGGGTGCAATCTTTCTTGGATTCCAGGCCTATGAGTACATGTACGCCTACTCGGATCTCAACTTGAAGCTCACCTCAGGAATCTTTGGCTCAACCTTCTATTTGCTGACAGGTTTTCACGGTTTTCACGTTTGCATCGGTGCCATCATGCTGGCCGTCATGCTCGGCCGCTGCCTGAAAGGCCATTTCACGCCCAACCAGCATTTCGCCTTTGAGGCCGCTGCCTGGTATTGGCACTTTGTTGACGTGGTCTGGCTTGGTCTTTATGTGGTGGTGTACTGGCTGTAAGCCGTGTCGCCCAACATGCAAGGGCCGCATTGCGCGGCCTTTGTTTTTTAAGCGTGCATTCAGTAACGAATGCCTGTGGACTGAATCCAACCCAGCTGATGGGCGATGATCAGAAAGAGAAAAAGCGCCACGGAAAACCCGACGCGAAGGGCGAGTGCTTTCACAGTTTTGTCGCTCGTGCCTTTGTCTCGCATGAGGTAGAACAAAGCAGAGCCAAGACTCACAAGGATCAGCACAAACGCAATGGCTACAACCAATTTCATCGGAACCCCCTAAGGTGACCATAGTAAACAAAAGCTCTCGGTCGCGTGCATCATCGCTTCTTGCGGTGGGGGTGGCGCTAGCCTTGGCCTTGCTTGGTGTGGCCTTGGGGGTCTGGCAGCTTAACCGTGCGGAGGAGAAGCGACACCTGACGGAGCTGCGCGAGACTCGTACCAACTCCATGGCACTCGGCCTGAGTTCAACCGGCGCAATGCCTCAAGGCATGACCGCCATGGCCTGGAAAAACTCCCTTTCATCCAGCGACCTTGACCAGCAGCGGGTGTTCCTCCAGGGTGACTGGATCCACGACCGCAGCATTGCGCTTGATAACCGCGCATGGGACGGACGCCCCGGGGTGCATGTGCTGACACCACTGCGGCTGCCTGATGACAGCCTTGTCTGGGTGAATCGCGGCTGGATGCCGAAAGCCCCTGGGGCAGGCCCTGCGCCCAAGATGCCGGCTGCAGCAAATCCCCAAGGACTCGAGGGTGTTGCACTGGCGTCGGTCATGCGCCGCGTGGAGCTTTCGTCAAGGGCGGAGCAGCTGCGCCAAGGCCAGCTCTGGCAGAACTTTGACTGGGACGCTGCCCAGCAATGGATACCCGGAAAGGTTTGGCCGGTAATTGTCTGGCAGACCAGCGACAATGGTGATGGTTTACTGCGTCGCGTGCCCGAGGTGACGGATGATGTTCCCAAGCATCTCGGCTATGCCTTGCAGTGGTTTTTGCTCACCGCGCTGGCGCTCTTTTTTGCCTGGCGCTTAAGACCTCGATCCCTTGTTTAAGCCATCACCATGAACGAGACCAAAAAGAAACGTAACCTCTGGCCCCTTTGGGGCGTGCTTGCGGTGACCATTGCCCCCGTGATTGCTTCCTACACCATGTATTACGGGGTGAAGCCAGAGGGGCGAACCAACTACGGCGACTTTGTCGAGCCTCAGGTCACGGTCACGGATGTTTCGGTCAGCTCGCTTGTCCTTCCAAAGGCCGAGAGCGCATTTGCAGTCAGGCGTGAACAGACCCAGGCTGGCCCATTGACTCGGCTTGGCGACTGGCAGGGGCGCTGGCTGATGGTGCGCATGGGGCCGGCCCAGTGCTCGGAAGCCTGCAAACAAGAACTCTGGCTGATGCGCCAGATTCGTTTGACGACAGGCCGCGAGCGTGAACGTGTTGAACGCATCTGGATACTCACGGATCAAGGAACCCCAGACCCTGCGCTTTTAGCCGAGCACGAGGGGCTCTGGGTGGTCCGGCTTGCATCATCCAACAGGACTGACCCCTTAGTGAGCAATTGGCTTTCGGTGGCCGCACAGTCGGCCCAATCCAATCAGGGCGCAAGCAACATCTGGGTCATTGATCCACTGGGAAATCTGATGATGAGATTCCCTGACAATCCAGATCCAAACGGTATGAAAAAAGACATGAACCGGTTGCTTAAAGCCTCGCGAATCGGTTGAATAGAGCCCATGACTGAATTTAGCCTCACACCTTCATCCATTCTTAAGCAGTACCTCGCCCTGACGAAGCCTCGGGTGGTGATGCTCATCACCTTTTGTGCCGTGATCGGGATGTTTCTTGCCACGCAAGGCGGCGTGCCGATCGATATTTTTCTCAGCGCCACGATAGGCATCACGCTGATTGCTGGCGCGGCTGCGGCCGTGAACTGTCTGGTTGAGCAGCATATCGATGCCAAGATGGCCCGTACCGCGTGGCGGCCACTGCCATCGGGCACACTCACGGCGCAGCAGACTCTGGTGTTCTCCGGGGTGCTTGGGGGTATCGGAACTTTCCTTCTTTACTTTTTTGTCAACCCGCTCACCACCTGGCTCACACTGGCCACCTTCGTGGGCTATGCCATTATTTACACGGTGATTCTGAAGCCGCTCACCCCTCAGAACATTGTGATTGGTGGCGCATCCGGCGCGATGCCGCCTGTGCTTGGATGGGCCGCGGTGACAGGACAGGCGCCGATCGAAGCCTGGGTGTTGTTTCTGATTATTTTTGTCTGGACGCCGCCGCACTTCTGGGCCTTGGCCCTTTACCGAACTGACGACTATGCCCGCTCGGGCTTGCCCATGTTGCCGGTCACCCATGGGCCACAGTTCACCCGGCTGCACATCCTGCTCTACACCTTGCTTTTGGTTGCGACCACGATTCTGCCCACCTTGATTGGCATGAGCGGCCTTGTCTACCTTGCCTCGGCCTTGGTCTTAGGGGGCTATTTTTTGTGGCTGAGTTGGAAGCTCTATCAGGAATATTCCGAGCCACTCGCCAGGAAAACGTTCAAGTATTCGATTAACTACCTGGCGCTACTTTTCGCGGCGCTCTTGGTGGATCACTACCTCGTTGGCTAGCGACGGTCACGCACGCAACGAAAACCGATATACCCCACTCTCGTGTCTTTTGGCTTGGTAGCGACATCCGATTCCTGTTGACGGCTTGCGTCATACCACCAGGAACTGCCTCGAGTTATTCGCTCATCGCCTCGGCCGGTGTCTACCCATTCCCAGACATTGCCACCCATCTCGAAGAGGCCGTTCACGCCGGCGGGCGTTGACATGACGGGCACGGCACCCACGCCCCGGTTCAAGACGCCAGCCGGTGCAGTGCCTTTGTAGTTCCCGCAGCCATTTAAACAGTGACTTGCTTTTGCGGACTCGCCATTGGGATAGGTGTAGCGCCTGCCTTTCACAAATCCAGGGGGTGGATGGTCGCGTTGCTCAAGGTAGGCAGCGCTGGTCCACTCTTTGTCGGTGGGCAGGCGTTTGCCAAAGAATTGACAAATGGACTGCGCTTCGTCGAACGTTAAGTGAACCGCGGGCTCATTGTCTTGGCCTGGCACGCCAAAGGGTGTTTTCCAGTTCCAGCCTTTTTTCTGGGTCCAGCCGTATTCATAGATGTAGCCGCCAGACTCACGTTCAGCACGGCTCACAAAGCCTGTGGCCTTCGCCATCGCCTTGGCCTGGCCGATGGTCATTTCATGAAGATCCCATTCCAGGTCATGGATTCGGGCGGTCGCCCCAATCGGGCTCGCAAAGGCCTGAGCGCTCATGGCCGTGGTGATGCCGACGGCACCGAGCAACAGAAAAAGAGGCGCTGCGAGATGGAGCCGCTGCAGACCCATGGACTTAAGAAAGTGCGGCCCGCAGCTTCTTCATGGCCTGGCCTTCAATCTGCCGGACCCGTTCTGCGGAAACCCCGAAACGAGTGGCCAGTTCGTGCAGCGTCTCAGTCGACTCATCGTCTTCTTTGAGCCAGCGTGCCATGACGATCTCTCGGCTGCGGTCATCAAGGCTTTGTAATGCGCGAAGAAGGCTTTCGGATTGAATGGACTGGGACTGCTGAGTCTCGACCAGATGAGCGGGGTCGGCGTTGGGCGCTGCAAGATAGGCAATGGGCGCGAAGGACTCTTCCCCGTCATGGATCTGACCTTCAATGGCCACATCCCCACCGGACATTCGCTGGTCCATCTCCAGTACATCACTCGATGACACATCCAGCTTCTGGGCAATGACCTTGGCCTGGTCGTCACTGACCCCGTCCTCGACACCCAGCGACTGCTTGATCGACCGCAGATTGAAAAAGAGTTTGCGTTGGGCCTTGGTGGTGGCGACTTTAACCAGCTGCCAGTTGCGCAGAATGTATTCGTGAATCTCCGCCTTGATCCAGAGCATGGCAAACGAGACCAGACGAACGCCCCGGGTGGGGTCAAAGCGTTTGACCGCCTTCATGAGCCCAATGTTGCCCTCCTGAATCAGGTCGGCCTGGGGCAGTCCATAACCCTTGAACTGCCGCGACACGGAGACCACAAGTCTTAAGTGAGAGAGTACTAACTCACGGGCTGAATCAAGATCTTGAAGGGTTCGGAATCGCAGGGCAAGTTCTTCCTCACGCTCTTGACTGAGCATGGGGAACTGCTGAACGGCGCGAACATAGGCGTCCAGGTTGCCGCCGGGCGACAAGGACATGGCCGCGAGCGCGGTATTTGAAGCGAAAGCTTGTGCAGTCATGCAAAAACCTCCTATTGGGCAGAGTCAATCATTTGCCTGCTATAGACCCATTTTAGCACTCACAGTTCCAGAGTGCTAAACCCCGCAATTCGGAGTTTTTGCCCTACTATCGCGCTTCTATTTTGGGGAAAGGCTGCGCCATGAAGTTCCGGTTTCCAGTGGTGATTATTGACGAGGATTTCCGCTCCGAGAACGTCTCGGGTTTGGGAATTCGCGCCCTGGCTGACGCACTCGAAAAGGAGGGTGTGGAGGTGCTGGGCGTAACCAGCTATGGGGATCTCTCTCAGTTCGCGCAGCAGCAAAGCCGGGCTTCGGCCTTTATTTTGTCGATTGATGACGAGGAATTTGGTTCGGGGTCGAAGGAGGACACCGATGCGGCCTTGAAAAATCTCCGTGCCTTTGTGGGCGAACTGCGCTTTCGCAATGCTGAGATTCCCATCTACATTTATGGCGAGACCCGAACCTCAAGGCATATCCCCAATGATGTCCTGCGCGAGCTTCACGGCTTCATTCACATGTTTGAAGACACGCCCGAGTTTGTCGCCAGGCACATCCTGCGCGAGGTCAAGTCGTACATGGACTCGCTGGCGCCACCATTTTTTCGTGCGCTGCTCGATTACGCGCAAGACGGGTCGTATTCCTGGCACTGCCCCGGCCATTCGGGTGGCGTTGCCTTTTTAAAGTCGCCCGTGGGCCAGATGTTCCACCAGTTTTTTGGCGAGAACATGCTGCGCGCGGATGTCTGCAATGCGGTGGATGAGCTGGGTCAGCTGCTTGACCATACCGGCCCCGTGGCGGCCTCCGAGCGCAATGCGGCGCGAATTTTTAATGCGGACCATTGCTTTTTTGTCACCAATGGCACGTCAACCTCGAACAAGATTGTCTGGCATTCCTCAGTGGCGCCGGGCGACATCGTGGTGGTGGACCGCAACTGCCACAAGAGCGTGCTGCACTCGATCATCATGACGGGCGCCATTCCTGTGTTCCTGATGCCCACTCGTAACCATCTCGGCATCATCGGCCCCATTCCGCTCAGCGAATTCAAGCCTGAAGCCATTCAGAAGAAGATTGAAGCCAATCCCTTCGCGAAGCAGGCCCTAGCCTCTGGCCAAGCCAAGCCGCGCATTCTCACCATTACCCAGAGCACCTATGACGGCGTGCTCTACAACGTGGAGATGATCAAAGACGTCCTGGGAAGCGCCATCGACACCCTGCATTTCGATGAGGCCTGGATTCCACATGCAGCCTTTCATGACTTCTATCGCGACATGCATGCGATTGGTAAAGACCGTCCTCGCCCGCAGGACCCTCTGGTCTTTTCAACTCAGTCGACCCACAAGGTTCTTGCTGGCTTGTCGCAGGCTTCGCAGATTCTTGTTCAGGAATCGCAGACCCGAACCCTGGATCGGGACATGTTCAACGAGGCTTATTTGATGCACACCTCCACGAGCCCGCAGTATTCAATCATTGCATCGCTGGATGTTTCGGCTGCGATGATGGAGCCCCCGGGGGGCACGGCCTTGGTGGAAGAGTCCATTGTTGAAGCCTTGGATTTCCGTCGCGCCATGCGCAAGGTGGAAGAGGAGTTTGGCGCCACCGACTGGTGGTTTAAGGTCTGGGGCCCGGAGGACGTGACCTCTGACACCCACGGCATGGCCAATCGGAATGATTGGGACCTGAAGCCCGACGACGACTGGCATGGTTTTGATGGCCTTGAGCCAGGCTTCAATATTCTCGACCCCATCAAGGCCACCGTGGTCACCCCCGGCCTGAACATCAAGGGCGAATTTGACGCCCGAGGCATTCCTGCATCGATCGTCACCAAGTACCTGTCGGAGCATGGCGTGATTGTCGAGAAGACCGGCCTCTATTCGTTTTTCATCATGTTCACCATCGGCATCACGAAGGGCCGCTGGAACACCCTTCTGACTGCGCTTCAGCAGTTCAAGGACGATTACGACAAGAACCAGCCCATGTGGCGCGTTCTTCCTGAATTCTGCGCCAAGCATCCGCGCTACGAACGAGTTGGATTGGCGGATCTCTGCCAGCAGCTTCATGACATCTACAAGGCCAACAACATCGCGCGCCTGACCACCGAGATGTATCTCTCGAACATGGAACCGGCGATGAAGCCTGCGGATGCCTTTTCATGCCTTGCTCACCGCAAGACCGAGCGTGTGCCCATTGATGAACTCGAGGGAAGAATCACCACGAGCCTTTTAACGCCCTATCCGCCCGGCATTCCCTTGCTGATTCCCGGAGAGCGTTTCAACAAAACCATCATCCAGTACCTGCAGTTTGCGCGGCACTTCAATGACCGGTTCCCAGGGTTTGAAGCGGACATCCATGGGCTGGTGCAGCAGCCCTCGGAAACGGGCGAGATGCAGTACTTCGTGGACTGCGTGGCCTAGATATCGCCGACAAGCGCCGAGGCGAAAGCCTTGGCATCAAAGGGCTGGAGGTCCTCAATGGCCTCGCCCACGCCGATGTAGTGCACGGGGATGGGCCGTGCCTGTGCGATAGCCAGAAGCACACCACCTTTGGCCGTGCCATCAAGCTTGGTCACCACCAGACCGGTCAGTCCCAGGGCGTCATCAAAGGCCTTCACTTGGGCAATCGCGTTTTGCCCTGTGCCTCCGTCAATGACCAGCCAGGTTTCATGGGGGGCATCGGGCATGGCCTTTCCCATCACACGCTTCACTTTTTTCAGTTCATCCATCAGGTGAAGCTGGGTGGGCAGTCTGCCGGCGGTGTCGATCAGCACCACATCGACGCCACGAGCCTTGCCTGCGCTGACCGCATCAAAAGCAACCGCTGCAGGGTCGCCCTGGCTTTGCGAGATCACATCCACGCCGTTGCGTTCACCCCAGACCATGAGCTGCTCGCGAGCGGCTGCCCTGAAGGTGTCGCCGGCCGCAAGCAGAACACGCTTTCCCTGCTGCTTCCAGTTGTTGGCGAGCTTGCCAATCGAAGTTGTCTTGCCCGCACCATTCACACCCGCCACCATCACCACGGTGGTGGACGGCGATGACTGCGTGTCGATGGCCTTTGGCGTGAGAGGCATCAATGCCTTTTCAAGGCAATCGGCAACGGCCGACTGCAGTTCCTCAGGCGCACTGTCGTTGGTGAGTCGTCGGGCTTTGATCTCGGCCCGCACAGATTCCAGCAAGGCGGCTGTCGCCTGGGTGCCCACGTCGGCGGTGAGCAGGGCGGTTTCAACATCGTCGAACCAGGCGTCATCCAGGCGCCTTCCTGAAAAGAGCGCGCCAAGCTGGGCCCGAGTCTTGGTGAGGCCTTCTTTCAGGCGAGTGATCTTTAGCCGATCAAGGGCTCGGCCCAGCCCCAGGAAACCAATCATTGATTTTGTGGTCTGCTTACGGGTTGAATACAAGTTCGTCATCTCGCAGGCGCGCTCGCGAATGTCTCGGGTGCGCTTTGGTCGGATGATCTCGTTTGATCTTATCCCGAAAAGGAAAGGCTGATTCTTCTCATGCTGAAAAAGCATCGTCATCTCTGGCTTGCGGCTTGCCTCACAGCCTTGGGGTTTTCGTGGTCTGTGTCAGCCGCCTGGGCAAGCGCCGCAAAACCCACGCTCGATCGAACGCTGCCCAATGGCATGCGGGTTCTGGTCTATGAAAATCCACGGGCACCCACGGCCTTGCACATGGTCTGGGTTCGGGCGGGGTCGATTGACGAAACCAATGGCCGCACGGGGCTTGCGCATGTTCTTGAACACATGATGTTCAAAGGAACTCAAAGCCTTGCGCCGGGCGAGTTCAGCCGGCGGGTTGCTGCCCTTGGAGGCCGCGAGAATGCATTCACGGCCAAGGACTACACCGGTTATTTTCAGCAGGTTCATAAAGACGCACTTCAAGAGGTGATGCGACTCGAGGCCGACCGGCAACGATTCCTTGTGTTCAATCAAGACGAGTTCGACAAAGAAATTCAAGTGGTGATGGAGGAGCGCAGACTTCGAACCGACGACAACCCTTCAAGTCTGGCCTACGAGACCCTCATGGCTCAGGCTTTTCATGCCAATCCAGTGCGCAATCCCATCATTGGATGGATGAACGATCTTGAAAACCTCACGCTGGATGACGTCAAGCATTGGTACGCCACGTGGTATGCCCCCAACAATTTGATTCTTGTGGTGGCGGGTGATGTAAAGTCCGATCAGGTCTGGAAGTGGGCGCAAGAGCTCTATGGCCCTATGGAATCCAGAACACTGCCGGCACGAAAGCCGCAGCTCGAACCCCAACAGAACGGAACCCGACGTGTGGCCTTGCGCGCGCCCGCGAAAAATCCGTTCTTGATGATGGCTTACAAGTCGCCCGTGCTCAACGAGTCGCTGGGTCCTTTAAGCCTGCAATCCGAGCAGGCGCGTGATCTCGTGGCGCTTGATGTCCTTGGCACCCTTCTTGATGACCCAGGCACGGGAAGGCTCACCAAGCGTCTCGTGCGTGAGGAGCGCAGTGCAATCTCCGTGAGCGCAGGGGCCACCGGCATTAGTCGAGGGCCCGGCTTGTTTTATATCGATGTCACGCCTTCGGAAGGGGTGACGCTTGGCGCTCTCGAGGCGAAGATTAAAGAAGAGATTGCTCGAATTGCGAAAGACGGAGTGGAGGAGCGCGAGCTTGCGCGAGTGAAACGTCAGGCCAAAGCCAGCCAGGTCTTTCGTCAGGACTCCACCTTTTCCCTGGCGATGGAGGCCGCGCGACTCTTGCTGGCCAATCGAAGCCTCAATGATTCAGAAGATTGGCTGAAACTTCTTGATGACATTCGTAGCGAAGACCTTCAGCGGGTGGCGGGACGCTATTTTTTAGACACCCAGCTGACCGCACTTGAGTTCGAACCTCTGCCACTGTCACAGGCCGCGCCCCGGTCCGCGCCTCCCGGCCTTCGCCACTAGCCAATCCCAACCCTTTGATTCATTGGTGACCTTATCTTGATATCCACTGCTCGACGTTTTTTTCTGATGATCGTGTTTGGCCCCATGGCGATGGCGCACGCCAACGTCGTCGAATGGACAACGGCCTATGGCACACGTGTTGTGTTCGTATCTGCACCCGAGATCCCGATGGTGGATGTCGCGGTCGACATCGATGCGGGCAGCCGCTGGGACCCCCCAGCCCAGTCGGGCCTCGCGTCTCTGACCCTTGGCATGCTCTCCAAGGGGCTTCGGGCAGCGGATGGACAGCCCGCAATGACCGAGACCGAGGTGAGTGAAGCTTTCGCGGAGCTGGCTGTTCAGCGAGCGGGAGGCACATCGCTTGACCGTGCCAGCCTGAGCCTGCGCATGTTGAATGACACGGACATTCAAGAGCGTGCAGCCTTGCTTGGCTCGCGCCTGCTGCATCATCCCCAGTTTGACCCGGCGATTCTCGATCGAGAAAAAGCGCGCACCATTGCAGCCATCGAAGAATCCATGACCCAGCCGCAGTCCATCGCCACTCGTGCGCTGTGGCGGTCCATTTACCCTTCACACCCCTACGGTCAGTCGGCCACGCCGGAGTCCATCCGCTCAATCTCGGCGCAGTCACTCACGGAATTTCATCGTGACTATTGGAAGCCCAATCGCATGAGGGTCACGATTGTCGGTGCATTGACCGAGGCCCAGGCTCGTCAGCTGGTGGACCGAATGTTTGTCTACGCAGCCAAGACGCAAGCCAGTCCAGTTTCAGCCATGTCCCAGCGCGGTGACTGGTCGACGAAAACTTCGGCCACGCGTCAATCGATCGCACACCCCGCCAGCCAGAGCCATGTCTGGCTGGGCCTGCCCGGCATCGCTCGAGACGACCCTGATTTTTTTGCAATGACTGTTGGCAATTACATTCTTGGCGGCGGTGGTTTTGTTGCAAGGCTTACCGAAGAAATTCGTGAAAAGCGCGGGCTTTCTTACAGCGTGTTTAGCGCCTTTCAGCCGCTTGCTCAGCCAGGCCCTTTTTTGATCGGCCTTCAGACCCAACGTGCCAAAGCACCTGAGGCCTTAGAAGTGGTGCGGGCGACGGTTAAACGCTTTCTGAAAGACGGTCCAACAGCGGAGGAGATCAAGGCTGCCCAACAGAACCTTGTTGGCGGCTTTGCCTTGCGCGTGGACAGCAATCGAAAGCTGCTGGACAACTATGCACAGATGAATTTCTACGACATGCCTTTGGATTATCTTCAGACCTGGTCATCCAAGATTGCTGCTGTGACAGCAGACGATGTCCGCCGAGTGATGACCCGAGTGCTGCAACCGGAGCAGATGTCGGTGGTGGTGGTGGCGGGGCCGGAGGGATTTCAGCCCTAATGGGACAGCTTCGGATCATTGGTGGTCAGTGGAAGCGAACCCCAATACCCGTGCATGACCATCCGGGTCTTCGGCCCACGCCGGACCGAGTCCGCGAGACGCTGTTCAACTGGCTTGGCCAGAGCATTCCGGGGTGGACATGCCTTGATCTCTTCGCCGGTGCAGGAAGTCTTGGATTGGAGGCCGCCTCGCGGGGCGCTGCTTCGGTGCTGATGATCGAGCCCGACCCGAAAGCCTGCGCAGCCATTCGAGCGATGGTTGAAAAACTCGGTGCTCACGACCAAATCGGCGTGATCCAAGGCAGGGCCGAGACGGCTATTCCTCGCCACGCTCGGTTCGACCTGATCTTTCTTGATCCGCCTTTTGGCCAGGGAATGGTGGACAAAATCCTGCCGCTTGCGTTGCAGCATCTGGTTCCAGGCGGCTTGATATACATTGAAACGGACCAGGAATTAACCTTGTCGTGGGCTCAGGAACACCATCTTGAACGTCTTCGCGCAGACAAGGCCGGCATGGTTCATTATCATCTCCTTCAATCGCCCAATGCGAGAGAGGGAGTCCACGATGTTGAGAGCTGTCTACCCAGGAACCTTTGATCCCATGACCCGAGGTCATGAGGACCTCGTTCGTCGCGCCAGCAAGCTGTTCGACCGGGTGATCGTCGGTGTTGCCGACAGCCGATCCAAAAAGCCTTTTTTCTCCATGGATGAGCGGGTTCAGATTGCTCAAGAGGTTCTTGGCCACTATCCCAATGTCGAGGTATGCGGCTTTACGGGGCTTTTGAAGGATTTCGTTCGAAAGCATGACGCCAAGGTGATCATTCGCGGCCTGCGGGCCGTGTCCGATTTCGAGTACGAATTTCAGATGGCCGGCATGAACCGGTACCTGCTGCCCGATGTCGAGACCCTCTTCCTCACCCCGTCAGACCAGTACCAGTTCATCTCCGGGACGATCGTTCGCGAGATTGCCCAGCTTGGCGGCGATGTCAGTAAGTTCGTCTTCCCTTCCGTCGAGGCCTGGCTTGCCAAGCGCATTCCTGCGGCGCCTGCAGCCTAGCCCGAGATCTTCTCCGGATCTCTCTCGAGCTCACCGTCCATGGCCCTTTTCATCACTGACCAATGCATCAACTGTGATGTCTGTGAGCCCGTCTGTCCGAATGATGCGATCAGCATGGGCCAGGAAATTTATGAGATCGCCCCCGAGCGCTGCACCGAGTGTGTGGGGCATTTTGATGAGCCTCAGTGTCAGGTGGTCTGTCCGGTGGCCTGCATTGAGGTGAGCCCGGACTGGATCGAGACGCGCGACCAGCTCATGGTCAAGGTTCAGGCGCTTGGAACCCTGCCCGCGCCGCAAGAGGATAAAGCGCGATAATAGGCGCTTAGTCTTTTTCGAGAACTCTTCATGGCACTTCAATGCGGCATCGTCGGTCTGCCCAACGTCGGCAAATCCACCCTTTTTAATGCACTCACCAAGGCAGGCATCGCGGCGGAAAACTACCCTTTTTGCACCATCGAGCCCAATGTCGGGATTGTCGAAGTGCCTGATCCACGGCTTGCCAAGCTTGCCGAAATCGTCAAGCCCGAACGCATTCTTCCGGCCACGGTAGAGTTTGTGGACATCGCGGGCCTGGTTGCGGGCGCAAGCAAAGGCGAAGGCCTTGGCAACCAGTTTCTGGCAAACATCCGTGAAACAGATGCCATCGTGAATGTGGTCCGCTGTTTTGATGACGACAATGTGATTCATGTCAATGGCCGCGTGGACCCTTTGGCCGATATTGAAACCATTGAAACTGAACTTGCTTTGGCTGATCTGGCCAACGTGGAAAAGCAGATCACCAAAACGGCGAAGCTTGCGAAGTCAGGTAACGACAAAGAGGCGGTCAAGCTCTTGGCGGTTCTCGAGAAATGCCGCGCTCAGCTTGATCAGGCTAAGCCCATACGCGCTCTGTCGCTTGATACCGACGAACTTGCCTTGATTCAGCCCTTCTGCCTGATTACGGCAAAGCCCGCTATGTTTGTCGGCAACGTGGCCGAAGGCGGGTTTGCCAACAACCCCCACCTGGAAAAGCTTCAGGCCTATGCCCAGGCGCAGAAGGCGCCTGTGGTGGCCATCTGCGCCGCCATTGAGGCCGAGATTGCCGACATGCCCGACGAAGACAAGCAGGTGTTCTTAAGTGATATGGGCATGGACGAGCCCGGATTGAATCGATTAATTCGCGCGGGTTTTTCACTGCTGGGTCTGCAGACCTACTTCACGGCCGGCGTGAAGGAAGTGCGCGCCTGGACCGTTCGTATTGGTGCCACGGCCCCTCAGGCTGCAGGTGTCATTCACACCGACTTCGAACGTGGCTTCATTCGTGCCGAGGTCACAGCCTACGACGACTACATTGCGCTGAAAGGCGAACAGGGCGCCAAAGAGGCTGGAAAGATGCGGCTCGAGGGCAAGGACTACATCGTCAAGGACGGCGATGTCATGCACTTCCGGTTTAACGTCTAAAGCGAGTGCAGTGCGCGCTGCGCAGCAGTCACCTGACCACTCAGGATATTGGGTAGTTCTTTGACGATTCGATCCAAGGCGTGGTCAATCGATGTCTTTTCCTCTGCTCGCGGCGCATTCAACACAAAGGCAGCGACATCTTGCGCAAGGCCAAGTGTCCTTGGATGGCCAATGCCCACGCGAAGTCGCCAGAAGTTGGGTGAGCCAAGATGCGATTCAATGTCTCGCACTCCATTGTGGCCTCCATGGCCACCACCTTGCTTCAGGCGAATGCCGCCCGGTGGAAGATCAAGTTCGTCATGAATGACAAGAATGTCTTCAGGCGTCAGGCGATGGAATCGGGCAAATGCACCCACCGCCTCGCCTGAGGCATTCATGAATGTGGCGGGCTTCATCAGCCAGCGGTCTTCCCCGACCAGGCGTTGACGTGCCAGGTCGGCTTTGAATCGAGATTCACGCGCCCATCCCAATGGGGCGAGCTGATCCAGCAGCCAGAAGCCGACATTGTGCCGATGGCCGCTGTATTGCGCACCAGGGTTGCCGAGGCCAACAATCAGTTTCATCGTGAAGAGGAATTAAAAAAACCGCCCGACATGATCTGAATCGGGCGGTTTCGGGGTTGCAACCTTGGGGGCACCTTGAATGCTCAGTGTCGCTTCAGCATTCAACTTGCCCCAGGCCGACTTAGGCGGCAGGCTTGGCGTCAGCCGCGGGAGCTGCGCCTGGAGCAGCAGCATCATCGCCACCACCACCGGGTACGGAGGCCACCACCACGGTTGGGTTCTCACCGGCATGCAAGACCAGGGTCACGCCGGCAGGCAGCACCAGGTCACGAGCATGAATGGAGTGGCCCACGGCAAGGGTTGAAAGATCGACCTCGATGAACTCGGGAAGATCTTTGGGCAGACAGGACACCAAAACGTCATTCAGCACGTGGCTGACGATGGCGCCAGCGAGTTTGACGGCCGGTGACGATTCCTGATTCTTGAAGTGGAGAGGCACCTTGGTCTGAAGCTTGGCTTTGGCATCAATGCGCTGAAAGTCAACGTGAAGGACCAGAGGCTTGTAAGGATGCATCTGGTAGTCACGCAGCAAAACCTGTTCGCTTTTGCCGTTGATTTCCAAGTCAAGAATCGACGAATGAAATGATTCAACCTTCAGGGCCAACAAAATGGGGTTGTGATCCATTTCAATATTGGCGGGGGCTTTCTGGGCGCCATAGACAATTCCTGGCACCTTGCCGCTACGACGCAGACGGCGGCTCGCACCCGATCCCTGCACCTCACGGGAAGTGGCTACTACTTTCATCAACAACTCCTTCAATAAAACATGCCGATTTCACAAGGCATGTGGGCTAAAAACCTTTCCGATGGATGGGCTGCCGCGACCAGCAGACCGTTCTTCAAGAAAGGAGAAACTTATTCAACAAAGAGCGAACTCACCGAGTCCGACTTCACAATTCTTAAGATGGTTTCCGCCACCAAGCCTGCACATGAGAGCGCACGGATTTTTTGGCAGGCCTGCCCCTCTTTTGACAAAGGAATGGAATCGGTCACCACCAGTTCATCAAGCGCGGATTGGGCGACTCGATCAATCGCTCCGCCCGAAAGGACAGGGTGGGTGCAATAGGCAACGACACGCTTGGCGCCGTGTTCCTTTAATGCCTGGGCGGCCCGGGTGAGCGTGCCGGCGGTGTCCACCATGTCATCCATGATCATGCAGACGCGGCCTTCGACATCACCGATGATGTTCATCACTTCAGAGACATTGGCCTTTGGACGACGCTTGTCGATGATGGCCAGGTCACAGTCCATCTGTTTGGCAAAGGCACGGGCGCGGACGACACCGCCAACATCGGGTGAGACCACCATCAGGTCGGAGTAGGTCTGCTGCCAGACGTCCGCCAGGATGATGGGGGCGGCGTAAATATTGTCGACCGGAATATCGAAAAAACCCTGGATCTGGTCGGAGTGGAGATCCATGGTGAGCACACGATCAACACCAACGCTTTGCAGCATGTTGGCCACGACTTTGGCGCTAATGGGGACTCGTGATGAACGCACACGACGGTCTTGGCGTGCGTAACCGAAGTAGGGAATGGCGGCCGTGATTCGTTCGGCAGAGGCGCGACGCAGGGCATCGCACATGAGCATGACTTCCATCAGGTGGTCGTTGGCTGGCGCGCAGGTGGACTGAAGAACCACGCAATGGCGTCCGCGAACATGTTCGAGAATCTCGACGGTGGCCTCACCGTCGCTGAATTGTGCAACGTTGGCGCGACCCACGCGGGTGTTGAGATGGCGGGCGACGTCGGCGGCAAGCTTCGGATTGGCATTGCCAGTGAAGATCATGAGCCCTTCGGGGGCACCGCTTTCGCTCGTTAACATGCGGTCGACCATGGTGTTTTGTATATGGGCTCAGTCAGTTTGGCTGGGGAGGAAGGATTCGAACCCTCGAATGCCGGAATCAAAATCCGGTGCCTTAACCAACTTGGCGACTCCCCAACAGGACACAACGTTTTCTGCAACTTGCACTGACACGGCGGGACCTGACGGGGGTTTAGCCCTGCCTCGAGCGGGTTGGAATGGTCTGGCAGACTCTCAGGTGTCGAAGGCCTAAACCTTGACCGGATCTCTGAGCGTCGGCCTGCAGCATTTCAACCTGCGATTTCAACGTTTCGGCTGCCTCTTTCGAGGGT
This sequence comes from uncultured Bordetella sp., assembly GCA_964460315.1. Lineage (GTDB taxonomy): Bacteria > Pseudomonadota > Gammaproteobacteria > Burkholderiales > Burkholderiaceae_A > Lacustribacter. The sequence continues at coordinate 57,759 of CAYWPQ010000002.1, forward strand.
GCAGTGCAGAACACCGCGCCTCCCGAACCCGACATCCGAACCGCCGCGGGTGCAATTTTTTCGCTTTCAGCCGCCTTTAAAAACCATCGAAGCACCTGGTCCACTTCTGGAAATCGAGCCCGAGTTACGGGCTCAAGATCGTTGTGGCCAAAGTCCCAGACGGGATTTAAGGCAAATTGAGCGAAGTCAGCGATTTTCAAGGGTTTGGAATTGCGTGTCAATTCGGGCGCCTGAAAAATTGGGCCGGTGGCGACGGCGCAGCTTGGCACCCCAACCACCACCCAACGGGCCCGGCTTGCCAGTGGTAGCAGATTTTCACCAACGCCTTGCGCAAAGGCTGACTGACCCACCAGGAAAAAGGGAACATCGGCTCCGAGTGTCAGCCCAATTTCAGCGAGTTCCTGTCGGGACAGACCCAGCCGCCATAGGGTGTTCAGGCCCATGAGGGTGGTGGCGGCGTCTGAACTTCCCCCGCCAAGGCCGGCGCCTGCGGGAATGGTTTTGGTCACTGTAATCACGGCGCCTGGTGCTCCAGCCTGTTTCCACGCGGGCGTTTGCTGCAAGGCTTTGGCTGCTCGGAAGGCAAGATCCTCGGATTCTGGGCCCAGCAAGTCACCCTGACGGACAACGCCCGGGGCGCTTGTCCGGTCAAAAATGAGCTCATCAAACCAATCAATCGACTCAAAAACGCTCTGCAGCAGGTGGTAGCCGTCGGGGCGGCGCCCGATCACATGCAAAAAGAGGTTGATCTTCGCTGGCGCCAGCCAGCGTTGGCTTGGAGACTTCGTTGAAAACTCAGGGTCAGTCATGGATGGTTCGTAAGCTTAGTCGGAGCTCTCCGATGGTGAATTCCGTTTCGGAAGGCGCGCGTGTTGAATTTTGGCTGCTGACCTCTGAAGCCTCCACATGTCTGAGCAGCCGGGCGGCGAAATCCATCGCCATCAGTGGGCTCAGCCAGTCAGTCTGCCCCAAAAGCATGTTGAGTTGATGGGTGAGTTCGGTCGGCGAGAGATTTCGGCCCCTTCCATCTCTGGCCATCAGTTGGTCGCCGACCTGTTCCAACGAGCCAAGCGATTGATTCATCGGCCCATAGAGATGAAGCTGGGTGCCAAGACTCTTGGTGGCAAGGCTTCGGGTTCGTAGAAGCTCAAACCCTCCCTGGGCCCCGCGAGTCGATCCGCTCGGGTCGACCACACGAAGAACGAACCGACCTGTCTGACTGCTCATCACCACGATCTCTTCAGAACCTGGGCGGTCGATGGCCTGAAGGGGGTTGGATCCGCTTGCACAGGCGGAAAGAAGGCAGACCACAGCGATGGCCAGTACAGCCTTCAGCAAGCGGCTTTTGGGCATGCGTTCCGGATGAGCCTCATGCGAAGCCTCGGAGGCACGCCATGAGTCATTGGCCCGGATGAACACGAAGCGGAGAAATTCCCAAGCGTTTCAGCGTACTCAGCAAGACTTCGTTGCGCGGGTCGACCTGAAATGCGCGTTTTAAGAAGATCTCGGCTTCGTCTTTGCGCCCCTTCACCCAGAGCACCTCGCCAAGATGGGTTGAGATCTCCGCATCTGGCTGTTGTTCATGAGCCATGCGAAGGTATTTCTCGGCAAGGTCGAGCTTACCGAGCCTGAAATAGATCCAGCCCATGCTGTCGGTGATGTGGGCATCTTGAGGTGCAAGCTGGTGGGCGGTTTGAATCAATTTCAAAGCCTCATCAAGTCGCTCGTTCCGGTCGGCCAGGTGATAGCCAAGTGCATTGTGGGCGTGAGCATGCTGGGGATGGTCGCGAATCAGTTGCTGAAGAATTCGCTCCATCGTTTTGTGGTCACCGGCACGCTCATGAAGCATCGCTCGGGTGTAGCTTACCGAAGGGCTGTTTTGATCAGGCTGGCTGACCGCTTCAAACAACCGCAAGCCTTCCTGCCGATTCGGTGCACGCCCGGCAAGGCTCGCAAGATAATCATAGAAACCATCAAGTTTGCCGTTGGCTTGAGCCTCCTGGCGACGAACTCCGAGCGACCCAATGAGATCGCGGGTTTTTCCTTGCACGAGGCGCAGCAGGTCCAGGGTGTTCTCGGCCTCAAAATCATTGGGGGCGCTGGCCTGCCAGATCACCGCGGCTTCCTCGGCGTGAGCGGGAAGTCTTGCTTCAATGCAGAGCTCGGTGGCGCGCTTGGCGGCAACCGGGTCCCGAGTCTGCTTGGCAACGCTCAGATAGGTCACGGCCGCCACACCGAGTTCGCCCTGAGCAAGCGCAAGTTCGCTGGCCAGAATCTGAAAAACATAACCCGCCTGTTCCTGTGCCGGTGTTAAGGTTCGTTCAGGCTGAGGTTCAGATCGCGCCTTAGCCTCTGATTGAACGCCTGTGGCCAAGCCAAGCCCCACACTGATGGCCAAGAACAAGGACAATGATTTTCGAACATTCATGGTTCTAGACTATCCCATTCTTCACGCACGCTGTCATGCCCGAATTACCCGAGGTTGAAGTCACGGCCCGACACCTTCGTCAATCGATCGAGGGCTCGGTGCTGCTTAGTTTTCGGTCGAGTGGCAAACGGCTTCGCTATCCCATTCCTGAGAAGGCCCTGCGGGGTCTGGTCGGTCAGCCGGTCGTGTCGATCACACGTCGTGCCAAATACCTCATCATTGAATTTCCAGCGGGTCGACTTGTCGCCCATCTGGGAATGTCGGGCGTCATGCGCTGCATGCAGCCGGGCCTTCCCATGGCGCTGCATGACCATCTTCAGTGTCGTTTCCGTCGCGGTGATCAGGTGGAATGTGACATGGTCTTTCATGACCCTCGACGTTTCGGATCGATCCAGTGGATTGATCACGCATCCGCCAAAGACCCCGAACTGTTTTCGGCCGTGCTTGGCCCGAGTGCTCGCGGCCTTGAGCCGCTGGATGATGCATTCCATGGCGGCTTTCTGTTTCAGCAGTCGCGTGGCCGATCCACACCCATCAAGCCATGGCTGATGTCGGGCCAGGAGGTGGTTGGTGTCGGAAACATCTATGCCTGTGAGGCCTTGTTTGCCAGCGGGATTCACCCCAAGCGGTCGGCGGGGTCAATTTCCAGAGCGCGTTTTGACAGACTTGCGCAGGCGGTGAAGGCGATTCTTGCTCGGGCCATTGACGCTGGGGGAAGTTCCATTCGAGATTTCGTTGGGGCCGATGGTCGGGCGGGCCGTTATGGGCAAAGCCATCAGGTCTATGGTCGAGAGGGCCTTGCATGCCCGCAATGCACGCGCGCCGTGAAGCGGATGGTGCAGCAGCAGCGAAGCACGTTTTACTGCGCGGGATGCCAGCGTTGACCCAACCCTTACTCTCATTTGCAGAGCGCCTGATTGACTGGCAGCAGAAACACGGCCGGCACGACCTGCCATGGCAACAAAAAGCTTCCGACCCGAACCAACATGCGTATCAGGTGTGGGTGTCTGAGGTCATGCTGCAACAGACTCAGGTTCAGACCGTGGTGCCTTACTTCCTGCGTTGGATGTCGAAGTTTCCAAACCTGACAACACTGGCCTGCGCCAGGGAGGATGAGGTTCTCGCCCTCTGGTCGGGGCTGGGCTACTATCGCCGCGCCCGGTACCTGCACGCCTGCGCGCGGGAGATTCAACAAAACCATGGTGGGCGATTTCCGGCGTCGGCCGATCAGCTTGCTGCGCTTCCTGGCATTGGCCGATCCACGGCGGCGGCCATTGCGTCAACGGTGTTTGGCGAACGCGTGGCCATTCTTGATGGCAATGTGAAGCGAGTCTTGGCACGGCACACTGCCGCACAGGCGCCATGGCAAAGTGCTGAACTCGAGCGCAGCCTCTGGCGTGAGGCGGAACTCAGACTGCCACATCGCGAAGTCTCTCGATACACCCAGGCCATCATGGATCTTGGCGCCATGGTCTGCAAACCACGAAATCCTCAGTGCGATCGCTGCCCCGTGGCGCTTGATTGCATGGCCTACATCACTTCTTCGGTCAGCCTTTACCCGCGACCCAAGTTTAAACAAGCGCCGAAGCAGCTCACCATTTTCTGGGCGGTGTTTGTTTCGGAAAAAGGCGTTTGGCTTGAGCGACAGCCATTGGACGGACTATGGCCTGGTTTATGGACGCCCTGGCGGCTCAGTCTTGATGCGCCTCCTGAGGGTTGGTTTGAAAAAGGTTGCGGGCCGACCGAACACATCAGCATGCGCCATCAGCTGACCCATCGGCGCCTCGAGATTGAGGCTGGTGTTTTTCATTGGCCACGACGGCTGAGCCCTTCGCCGAAGCGCAACAATCTTCGTCACTTCGGCTGGGGCGAGGTACCTGGGTTGGCTTTACCCAAACCGGCATCCGACTTGCTTGCCAAGCTTGGGCAGAAGTTAGGCCTTGCCCTTTTGTGACAGTGAACGATGGCGAATGCCTGAGGCGTAGCTTTTCTTGAAGTGCTCGTGAAGCTGTTCCACACAATAGACTGAACGGTGTTGGCCGCCGGTGCAGCCAATTGCAACCGTCAGGTAGCTGCGATTTTCCTCGGCGTGCCGAGGAAGCCACTTCTGCAGATAGGCGGTGATGTCGGTAATCATCTCGGCCACCTCTGAGCTCTCGCGTAGAAAATCGATGACGGGCTGGTCACGGCCATTTAAGCTTTTCAGTTCAGCGCGGTAATAGGGGTTGGGCAGACAGCGGGCATCGAACACCAGGTCGGCATCAAGCGGGATTCCATCTTTGAAGGCAAACGACTGAAAGAGCACGGTGAGCTTGGAGGTTTCGAGATCAAGAATTTCCTTGACCCAGCGACGAAGCGCCTGAGGCTGAAGATCGCTGGTGTCCAGTGGGATGCCCAAGGGTGCAATTTCAGAAAGCAGTTCGCGTTCAAGTTCAATACACTGCGCCAAGCCCTGAACCGAATCGTCACTCAGCTGTTGCTGTTGCATCAGCTGTCGGCTCAGCGGATGTCGGCGGCGGGTTTCGGAGTAACGCTGAATCAGGGTGTCGTCCCGGGCATTGAGAAAAAGCACTTTAAGGTTGTGCCCCTCGATTCGTAAGCCTTCCAGGCTTTGGCTTAGCTGATTGAGGGACCCACTCGTGCGCGCATCCACCGCCACCGCAAGCAGACGATGGCCTTCGGCGGACAGATTCCGAGCCGCCTCCTCCAGAAAGGCAACGGGCAGGTTGTCAATGCAGAAATAGCCCGCGTCTTCAAGCACATTCAAGGCCACGGATTTTCCCGAGCCCGACATGCCGGTGACAAGAACGATCTTCAAGCGCCCCCTCCGGACGAATCCCCGCGCATGGCAAGCTGTTGGCGTTGAACGAACTCCTTCATGGTGTCGATGCCGCGAAGACTGAGCACGGCATTGCGCACGGCGGCCTCCACCAGGACGGCAAGGTTTCGTCCCGCCGCCACCGGAATGACCACCTTACGAATGGGCAGCCCCATCACCTCCTGAGACATGGCCTCCAGCGGAAGCCGCTCGAACTCATCCATCACGCTTCGGCGAATGAGTTGAACAATCAGCTTGAGCCGCATCTTGCGCCGCACGGATGTCTCGCCAAAGATGGTACGAATGTCCAAAAGCCCAAGCCCTCGAACTTCCAAAAGATTTTGCAGAAGATGGGGACAGCGCCCCTCAATCGCATCGGGCGCGACACGGATGAAATCCACCACGTCATCGGCAATCAAGCCATGGCCTCGGGTGATGAGTTCGAGAGCGAGCTCACTTTTCCCAAGCCCCGATTCACCAGCAATGAGCACGCCCATTCCCAGCACGTCCATGAAGACTCCATGCATCTGGGTCTGGGGCGCCAACGCTTTGGAGAGCTGGGCCCGAGCGATCTCGATAATCTGTGCGGCGGAAACCGGTGTGCGAAGAAGAGCCAAGCCCTCGCGTTCACAAGCCGTGAAGAGATCGGCCGGGGGAATTTCATCGTCCGCAATGATGATGGCCGGGGGCTTACCGGACAGCAGTTCGGCCGTTAAGTAGTTTTTGCGTTGGGGATCAAGCCGGTTGTAATAGGCCACCTCGGGCGTACCCATCACCTGGATTCGGTTGGGGTGGATGAGGTTGAGGTGGCCAATCAGGTCGGCACTCTCGGTCGACTGGCCCTCAATTTTCCGGTCGGCACCAACCTCGCCGGTTAAAAAACTAAGTTTTAACGCCTCGGCGTTTTCCTGAAAGAGCGACTTGACGTCAAGCACTTGCTGGCTGCCAGGCCTGAAGGGCTTGGTGCAGCATCTGGGGGTCAGGCTGAGTCAGCAGGGTGTCTCGCATGGTTTTGTCAGAGAGCATCTCGGCGACCTCGGAGAGGATCTCAAGGTGCTGCTGCGTCGCCTGCTCTGGCACCAACAGAAAGAGCAACAGGTTGACTGGCTTACCGTCGGGCGCATCAAACGCTACTGGGGCGTCGAGGCGAACCAGAGCAGCGGTGGCGTCTTCCAGGCCTTTGATCCGCCCGTGCGGAATGGCAATGCCTTCGCCAAGGCCGGTTGATCCAAGGCGCTCGCGTGCAAACAGCGAATCAAAGACTTTGGCCCGGGCAATGCCTTGATTGTTTTCAAACAAAAGCCCGGCCTGTTCAAAGACTCGCTTTTTGCTGCTGGCATCAAGACCAACCACAACGTTGGTCAACGGTATTAACTGGCTAATGCGGTTCATCTTCCGCCTCGGTTACTCGAGTGGGCGGATTATAAATCGATTGTTGCGCCGCAGTGCAAACCGCCAGAAAGCCGTGAGCAGCCCCTAGCCCACGACCACCTGAGCCTGATTCTGGCCCCGGTGCACCCCGGGGCGCTGCATTTCCTTGTAACGAACCACCTGACGGTCGAGCTTGTCGGCTAGAGCGTCAATAGCAGCATAAAGGTCAGCGTGACTCGCTTCGCAATGAATATCTTTGCCGGGAAGATGCACCGTGACTTCGGCCCGTTGCTGAAGCTTTTCAACGCCCAAGGTGACATGGACCTCGTTGACATGATCGAAATGCCGCCAGGTCCGACCAAACTTCTGGTCGACGTAGTCGTGAATCGCGGGGGTGATCTCGAGGTGATGGCCTTTGACGGTCAGATGCATGGTGTTACCTCCCTTAGAGTTTTTTCCGTTGACTGACAGGTTCGATTCTGAGCGCTTCTCGGTACTTTGCAATCGTGCGGCGCGCAACGCGTACCCCTTCCTCGTTGAAGCGATCGGCAAGTTGCTGATCGGAAAGGGGTTTTTTTGGATTTTCGTCGGCTATCCATTGCCTGATTTTGGCGCGTATGGCTGTGGATGAGGCGGTGCCGCCGTCGTCGGTGGACACATGGCTTGCAAAAAAGTACTTAAGCTCAAAGGTGCCTTTGGGTGTGAGCATGTACTTATGGGTAGTCACCCTGGAAACCGTGGATTCATGAAGCCCGCATCGTTCCGCAATTTCTCGTAGGACCAATGGGCGCATGGCGAGTTCACCCTTTTCAAAAAACGCTTGTTGCTCAAGAGCAATGGCCTGGGCCACCCGCAAAATCGTGTCGAAACGCTGCTGAATATTCTTGATCACCCAACGGGCTTCTTGCAGCTGACTCGTCATGGAGCTTGCCCGGTCATGCCTGATCATTTCGGCATACATTGGATTAATGGTCAGGCGGGGCACCGCCGATTCATTGAGTCGAACCTGCCAGTGCGAGCCTGCGCCTTGAGCAGCCCTGTAAGCAATCACATCAGGGATCACGATACCCGCGGTGTTGTCTTGAAACCCGTCCCCGGGTTTGGGATTAAGGGACTGAAGGAGGTCGATGGCTTCTTTGAGGGCGGTACGGTCACAGCCAACTTGTTTGCATATCGACTGAAAATCCCGGCTTCCAAGAAGGTCCAAAAGAGAGGGGTTCTTCACCAGGGTCTGGGTCAGTCTGAGCGCAGCATCACGGGTGCGATCGCCATCACCTTGCTGTCCTTCAGGAAGGCGTTTTTCGAGCTCGGCCAGTTGAAGCCCGAGGCATTCTTGAAGATTTCGTGCGCCCACGCCTGTGGGGGTCATGCTCTGCAACAGGGTGAGCCCCAAAAGCTGCTCGTCGTCGTCGAGCCGTTCACCAAAGGTTTCCTCAAAAAGATCCGCAACACTGGCCTCAATTTCATGAAGCTCATCGCGCAGGTAGCCATCATCGTCGAGTGAATCAATCAAAATACCGAGCCAAAGCTGGTCCCGTGGCGACAGCGAAAGGCCAAGCATCTGCTCTCGAAGATGGTCTTGCAGCTGGGTGGGCACAGCTTGCTGACTGGCCCAGTCAAAATCATCATCACCACCTCGTGGGGCCGAACTGGGCCAGGGGTCCGAGGCTGGAAAATCATCTCGACTGGAATCATTGGTTGCTTCCGGCGCGCTGCTTGCTGATGGCCCGTCAAAGCGAGCGCCTGCGGCCTGCGGGTCTTGGATCTGGGGATGTCGATCCCCCGTTTGCACCAGTTCACGGGGCCCATCTTCTTGCTCGAGCAGTGGGTTTTCTGCAAGGAACCTGTCCACCTCTTGCTCGAGCTCGGCGGTGGACATCTGAAGCAGTCGAATGGACTGCTGAAGCTGGGGGGTGAGCGCGAGCTGTTGGCTGTGACGAAGTCCGAGCGATGGTTTCATAGCGAAGGCTCAGGATCGCTACATCCGGAAGTGTTCCCCAAGATAGACCTTGCGGACGCTGGCGTTAGCAACAATCTCTTGTGGAGAACCACTGGCCAGCACGGCTCCCTCGCTGATGATGTAGGCTCGGTCACAGATGCCAAGGGTCTCCCGCACATTGTGGTCGGTGATCAAGACGCCAATACCTCGGCTTTTCAGGAAGCGAACAATCCGCTGAATTTCAATGACTGCGATCGGGTCTACGCCCGCAAAGGGCTCGTCAAGCAAAATAAAGCGTGGTGCTGTTGCAAGGGCTCGGGCAATTTCAACGCGTCGCCGTTCCCCCCCTGACAACGAGATGGCCATGCTGTCGCGCAGATGCGTGATCTGGAGTTCGCTCAGAAGTTCATCAAGCTGTTCTTCGATGGCCGGGGGCGCCAGCGGGCGCTGTTGATCGTCCAGTTGAAGCTGCAAGATTGCGCGAATGTTGTCGGCCACCGAGAGTTTGCGAAACACCGAAGCCTCTTGGGGAAGGTAGGAAAGCCCAAGCCTGGCTCGTTGATGAATGGGGGAGGAGGCCAGATTTTTTCCGTCCATCCAGATCTCGCCGCCATCGGATCGAACCAGTCCCACGATCATGTAAAAACTTGTTGTCTTCCCTGCGCCGTTGGGTCCGAGCAGACCAACGACTTCACCGCTGGTGATCGTCATCGAGACATCGCGAACCACGGTGCGTCCTTTGTAGGCTTTTCGCAGCTGTCGAATATCAAGCGAGCTTGGGCTGATCATGGTGGTTGGTTAGGGCTTGGCGGCGGGGTTCGAGGGGGCTGGCTGGGGGGCGGCATTGGGTTTTCGCGGCATCAGGAACATGCGTGAACGACCCTGCCCTTGGGTGGATTCCACCGAATAGCGTTCGGTCATATTGTTGTAGGTGAGGCGGTCACCAGAGATTCGGTCCATCAGAACATCACCCTCCAGGCGCCGCATGACGGCCTGGTCGGTGAGCACCACGATTTCCTGCTGTCCGTCGTAGTCCAGCCGCAAGCTCTCGCCCTCCATGAACTCATTGCCGACATCACGTTTCTGTCGAAAGCTTGCCGGCTGTCCCGTGATCACTCCAAAATAGTTTCCATCCACGTCCTGACGCATCTCCATCCGGTCACCACGAATCATGAGGGTTCCCTTGGTCAGCACCACATTGCCGGTGAAGATGGTGATCTGCTGCTGCTCGTCATGATTCAGCTGATCGGAATCGATGAAGGTTGGTTTGTCACGATCGGCACGTTCGGCCATGGCCGAAGGCAGGGGTAGTCCAATCATTGCCAGGATCATGACTATCGCCCAACGGCGATTCTGAATTGGGATCGTCAAGTGGTTCATCGATTCTTCTCCCTGGGGACCACCATCCGAGATTCCGAGGTGATGTCAATTCGCTGGGTCTTCTGGTCAAAGGTCATTCCAACCCCCTGAAGGGTTGCCCCCCCGCGCTGAACAAAGACAGGCGCATCGGTGGTGGCACGCTCCTCTTTGATCAGCAGTGTGGCACGCGGCGTGGTAATTTTGGCAGCGGGCTGGTCAGCAAACGCTGGTCGGGTAATCAGCACATCTCCGGAGAGGTCGATCTGATTTTGGTTCCGTGTGGCTGAAGCCGTGTTGGCTCGGACTGAGGTGGCTGGTTTGTTCGGGGCCAGTGAGACCATGAAGGGTTGGATGAACACGCTTCGGTCATCACGGTCGCTGTGGGTGATGCGTGCCGCCTCAATTCGGTAATGAGGCCGGCCAAGTGCGTCACTGCGGACGATACGAGCGTTATCGATCACGGCGTTCGGGCCGCTTGCAGGCCCTCCGTTTTCGCTGATCTTGCCCCGTTGAAGCACTTCGCTTAACCCCCATGATGCGACCGCAAGGATCGCGAAAAAGGCAATGGAGATGACATGGCCCACCCACTCTGCGGTTCTCAATTCTGGCTCTCCAGAATGAAGTCGCAGCATTCCCGAACGGCGCCGTGCCCGCCGGAACGCGTCGAGACCCAATGGGCCTTGGCAATCACGGCCCCGACGGCGTGAGGAACTGAGGCACAAAACCCAACCCGGGCAAAGAGCTCCAGGTCGGGGGTGTCGTCACCCATGTGGCCGCAATGGGAGGGGTCAATACCTTGGGTTTTCGCCCAACGATCAAAGGCCTCGCCTTTGCGCTCTTCCCCTTGAATCACCAGATCAAAGCCGAGCTCATTGGCCCGTCGCGTCGTGGCCGGATGCAGTCGCCCGCTCAGAATGGCAATCTTCACGCCGCCCGCCCGGAGGGCTTTCAGGCCATGGCCATCGAGCACCGAAAACCGTTTGAATGATTCGCCGTCCGGCCCATAGAAAAGGCCTCCATCCGTCATCACACCGTCCACATCAAAAAACATCCAGCGAACATCGCGAGCTCGCCTTCGGGCCTCTTGCAGAGAGTGGGTGTGAGTGGGTGGGGTCATCGGATCGCGCGAAGGCCTGCTTAGAGAATTTTGGATTCCAGAAGATCATGAATACCGACGGCGCCAATCAGTTTGCCGTTGGCGTCATTGACCAACAGATGGTTGATACGAGTGGTGTCCATGAGGTGAGCAACCTCACTGGCCAGCTTCTGCGCGTCGATGGATTTCGGGTTGGCCGACATCACCTGATCAATGGTCATGGACCGCACATCCACGCCCTGGCTGAGCACACGTCTCAGATCGCCATCGGTAAAAATGCCAACCGCTTTTCCCTGGGCGTCCACCACCGCAGTCATGCCCATTCGCTTCGCACTAATAATTTTGAATGCTTCGGTCACCGGTGTTCCCAGGGGAACTGCAGGAAGGTCCTGCCCGGTTCGCATCACATCTTCGACTCGAATCAGAAGCCTGCGACCCAAGCTTCCACCGGGGTGCGACCGCGCAAAGTCCTCGGCGCTGAAGCCTCGAAGGTCGAGCAGCACCAGAGCCAGCGCATCGCCAAGCGCAAGGGCGGCGGTGGTGCTTGCCGTTGGTGCCAGATTGAGCGGGCAGGCCTCGATTTTCACAGAGGCATTGAGATGCACATTCGCGATTTTGGCGAGCGACGAGTTGGGGTTGCCCGTGACGGCGATCAGTTTCGCTCCGAGCCGCTTGATATGCGGCGCAATGGATGCAAGCTCTTCGGTCTCGCCCGAATTGGAAAATGCCAGCACGACGTCGTCTGCCTGAATCATGCCGAGGTCACCATGCCGAGCTTCGCCGGGATGCACAAACAGCGCTGGCGTACCGGTTGAAGCAAGGGTCGCGGCCACTTTGCGGGCAATGTGGCCGGATTTGCCCATGCCCGAGACGACCACACGCCCCGTGGCCTGAAGGATGGTGTTGGCCGCCATGACGATCTGATCATCGAGCTGATCCACCAGGGCTAGCACGGCGTTGGCTTCGATCTCGATCACCTCACGTGCTCGACGAGCGATGCGCTCTGCGTTCGCCAGCAACATCGCCGGAGTGTCAGATACAGAGCCGTTTGGCGTCGGTTTGGGTTCGTCCATTGGTACACTTACCTCTCGAACTTGCAGTGTAGCAAAGGGTTCATTCCCCAAAACGTGAAGGAGCGGGCTTGTCAGCAAGTGCATCAGTGGTCCGGGAACCAAGCGCATCAGGCGATGATCGGTCGGTGGTCGCCTTTCGTGACCTTCGTTTTGGCTACGGCGATCGTTGTGTGATTGACCGAGTGTCCCTGGAGATTCCCAAGGGCAAGGTGGTGGCGCTGATGGGGGGATCGGGGGTCGGTAAAACCACACTTCTGCGACTGATGAGTGGCCTCGTCGGTCCGCAAGAGGGTGCTGTCCAGGTCTTCGGTCAGGTGCTTGACCGCTCCAATGCAAGGGCTCTTTATGAGGCTCGCCGCCGCATGGGTCTCTTGTTTCAGTTTGGCGCGCTTTTCACGGATCTCACCTGCTTTGAAAATGTCGCCTTCCCATTGCGTGAGCACACAAGGCTTTCCGAATCGATGATTCGCGACATGGTCATGTTGAAGCTCGAGTGCGTGGGGCTTCGAGGCGCCGCCCAGCTCAAGCCGGCCGAGATCTCCGGTGGCATGGCACGACGAGTGGCGCTTGCCCGTGCCATTGCCCTTGACCCGGAACTGATTCTTTATGACGAGCCCTTTGCCGGGCTCGACCCCATCTCGTTGGGGGTCACGGCCAACCTCATTCGTGAGTTAAATTCGGCCTTGGGAGCCACCTCGGTGGTGGTCACCCACGATGTCATCGAAACCTTTGCGATCGCCGATCGGGTGATGGTCTTTGCGCCCTCGCCGTCGGGGGCCAAACTCATGGCGGCGGGCACCCCTGCCGAACTCAACGCAAGCCAAGATCCTTTTGTGCGCCAGTTTCTGGATGGCGCCGTGGATGGGCCTGTTCGATTCCACTACCCCGCGCCGCCCATGCATGAAACCCTTGGCTTCAAGGAGCCAGCATGACCGCTTTGGCGAACTGGATCGCCTCGATTGGCGCCGCATGCCTTCGTTTTGTTGAAGCCTTAGGCGTGTTTGCCAGGCTTTTGCTTCAGGTGGTCGCCCGCACCGTCTCCATCTGGAAAAAACCCAGACTGATCGCCGCTCAGATCCATTTTCTTGGTAACCACTCCTTGGCCATCATTCTGGTGGCGGGGCTTTTCGTGGGATTGGTTCTTGGTCTGCAGGGTTATTACACCCTCCGGCGTTATGGATCCGAAGAGGCCCTGGGCCTTTTGGTCGCGCTCTCCCTCGTGCGTGAGCTTGGCCCCGTGATCTCGGCCCTGCTCTTTGCTGGGCGGGCGGGCACCTCGCTTACCGCAGAGATTGGCCTCATGAAGGCGGGCGAGCAGCTGTCTGCGCTGGAGACCATGGCCGTGGATCCCATCTCAAGGGTGTTGGGCCCGCGTTTTTATGCCGGCTTAATTACCGTACCCTTGTTGGCCGCTCTGTTCTCGGCAGTGGGCGTGCTTGGGGGCTGGCTTGTCGGTGTGGTGCTGATTGGTGTGGACCCCGGGTCCTTCTGGTCGCAGATGTCCGATGGCGTCGACTTCTGGGACGACATTGTCAATGGCGTGGTGAAGAGCGTTGTGTTTGGTTTGGCGGTGACCCATGTGGCCTTGGTTCAAGGCTACGAGTCACGGCCAACGCCTGAGGGCGTAGCCCGCGCCACGACACTGACCGTGGTGGCTGGTTCGCTTGCGGTGTTAGGTCTTGATTTTGTGCTTACGGCACTCATGTTTGGAGATTCATAATGCAAGGTCGTCAACTTAATCTCGCGGTCGGAGCCTTTGTGCTTTTGGGCATCTTGGCCCTGGTGTTTATGGCCCTGCAGGTCAGCAACCTCGGCGCCACGTCCTCAGGCAGCAGCTACGAAGTCAAAGCCTACTTTGACAATATTGGCGGCCTGAAACCTCGCGCCGCGGTCAAGAGCGCCGGCGTGGTGGTGGGTCGTGTTCGACAAATCCAGTTTGACGATGAGCAATACCAAGCGCTTGTCGTGATTGATCTTGATGCGCAGTACGAATTCCCCAAGGACACCTCGGCCAAGATCCTCACCTCGGGCCTTCTGGGGGACAACTACATTGGCCTTGAGCCGGGTGGCGATATTGAAATGCTCAAAGCCTCGGATCGAATTCGCATGACCCAGTCGGCGGTGGTGCTTGAGAATCTGATTTCTCAGTTTCTCTACAACCGGCCGTCGGATGGCGCTGCAGGAAACAAGGATGGTGCGAAGTAATGCGATTCACCGCTGATCCGTCGATGGTCTCGTCAATGACACACCCACGCCCTCAGCCACGTGGGCATGCGTTTTCTTTGCGTGCGCTGATGTTGTCGGCTGCGTTCGCGATGCTGGCGGGGCTTGGCGGCTGCGCCAGTCTTCCTGCTGGCCATGTCAAGGACGAACGCGACCCCTGGGAGCGTTACAACCGAGCCGTGTACACCTTCAATGACACCCTGGATCGGAACCTCATCAAGCCTGCGGCTGAAATCTATCGCGACTATGTGCCCGAGGTATTCCAACTTCTGGTTCGAAACTTTTTTGGCAACCTCGCGGATGTCAGCACCTCGATTCATCACCTCCTGCAGGGCAAGCCCTCGGAGGCTGGCGAGTCCGCTGCCCGCGTGCTCTTCAACACCACCCTGGGTTTCGCAGGCCTTGGAGACCCCGCCAGCGAGATGGGGTTTGCAAAGACCTCGGAAGATTTCGGTCAGACTCTTGCGGTCTGGGGTGCCAGACCCGGCCCTTACTTCATGCTGCCTTTGCTTGGTCCAAGCACCGTTCGGGACAGTTTTGGCACTGTGGCGGATATGCGCCTTGATCCGGTGGATGGCGTGATCCCCTCGGGCGATGGCCGCATCGCGGCCTTCACCCTCATTGCGCTGGACCGCCGCAAGACGCTTTTGGGTGCCGAGGGTACTCTTGACGCCCTCTCGTTTGACCGATACAGCGGGCTTCGTGACGCATTTTTGGCAAGACGTCGAAGCCAGGTTTACGATGGTGATCCACCACCGCTTTCCAATGAAGAAGACTGAGCCATGACCATTATTCGTCTCTTGAACCGTTGGATGACAGGCCTACTCGTGGGCCTGATGTCCAGTGTCGTGTTTGCCCAGGCCACAGCTGCTCCGGACGAACTCATTCGTACGGTGACCCAGGGTGTGTTGGATCAAATTCGGTCCGATCGTTCCCTGCAAACGGGAAGCATTGAGCGTTTGAACACCCTGGTGGATCAGCGTGTCATGCCTTACGTGAATTTTCAACGCATGACGGCGCTGGCAGTGGGGCGCAATTGGCGCCAGGCCACACCCGATCAGCAGCAGCAGCTGATGACCGAATTTCGCAGGCTCTTACTTTTAACCTATGCCGACGCGGTTCGTCAGGTGACAGACACCACCATTCAAATTCGACCCATGCGCTCGAAGCCCGACGATGACGAGGTCATCGTTCGAACCCAGGTGCTTCGTCCAGGCAAGGAGGCCATTCAGCTTGATTACCGGCTGGAAAAGTCGGGCGCCAGCTGGAAGATCTTCGACCTCAACATCCTCGGCCTTTGGCTGGTTGAGCATTACCGTAACCAGTTCACGCAGGTGGTTGGAGCCAGCGGCATTAATGGCCTGATTCAATCGCTGCAAGACAAGAATCGAACATTGGCAGCGAATGCTGGCGGCAGGCAGGCGTCGAAGTCACCATGAGCCATGATCTGCGGCTGAGCTTCAAAGGCTCGCTGACGGTCGCGAATGCTTCGGCGGAATTGGCCAGACATCAGCTGGTCTTGCGGGAAAAACGTCAGACCTTACCTCGTAAAATCCTTGCCGACTTAAGCCAGCTGCATGCGGTCGACACCGCGGCCTTGGCCGTGTTGATTCAACTCGACCGCGAGGTTCGGGCCCAGCTTGGTCAGCCCATCTCGATTGTTGGCGCGCCTGAAAACCTGATCTCACTGGCTAGGTTGAGCTCTTTGCTTGATGTCCTCGACTGGGACCTTGCCAATCACCCGAATTCACCCTCTCAAGTTTGATATGACGACCTCTGAGCTTTCTGCGGTTCAGGTGAACGCCGTATCCAAGACCTACCAAAGCCGAGATCGTCAGGTGAACGCGCTGAGCGACGTGAGCCTTCAGGTGCGCCAGGGCGATTTCGTGGGCCTATTAGGCCCCAATGGCGCGGGTAAAACCACGTTGATTCAGATTCTTGCTGGGCTTGTCCATCCCACGTCGGGCTCGGCCTCGGTCATGGGTTTCGATGTGGCCCGTCAGTCGGTTGCCGCCAAACGCTGCCTCGGTGTGGTGCCCCAGGAACTGGTGTTTGATCCGTTTTTCACGGTTCGCGAAACGCTCCGAATTCAGTCGGGTTATTTCGGGCTGTCCCGAAACGACGACTGGATTGATGCGCTCCTTCATCACCTTGGTTTGGCCGACAAGGCTGAGGCGAATATGCGGGCATTGTCGGGTGGCATGAAACGTCGGGTCTTGGTGGCTCAGGCCCTGGTGCATAAGCCACCCGTGATTGTTCTGGATGAGCCCACGGCCGGAGTGGATGTTGAACTTCGGCAAAGCCTTTGGGCGTTCATCAAGGGGCTGAACCAGCAGGGGCACACGGTCATTCTGACCACCCACTACCTGGAAGAGGCCGAGTCACTCTGTCGGCGAATCATTCTTTTGAAGTCGGGCCGGGTCTTGGCGGATGCCCCCACAGCAGAGCTGCTCACTCAGTCGGAAGACAGTCTTGAAACCGTGTTTCTGCGCATGCTGCGCGAGGCCAATCCCGCAGCCGTCACCTGATCACGCGGAGGCCAGACGGTTACAATGACCGCTATGGTGACTCCGCAAGCAATTCAAGATTACATCGGTCAAGGCCTGGTCTGTCAGCACCTCTCGGTGGAGGGTGATGGCCATCACTTTGAGGCCGTGATCGTCAGCGAGGCCTTCGAAGGCAAACGGCTGATTGCCCGGCATCAGATGGTTTACGCCGTGCTTGGCGACCGCATGAAGGCCGAGATCCACGCCCTGTCGATGAAAACACTCACGCCCTCCGAATGGGCGTCCTCCAACGCCTAGCCCGCCAGTATCGGTCAACCTGTCCATGGATCGTTTCAAAATCTCAGGCGGATCGCCCTTGCAGGGTGAGGTGATCGTGTCGGGCGCAAAAAATGCAGCCCTGCCGATTCTCTGCGCATCCATTCTCTCGGCTGAACCTTTGGTGCTTGCGAATGTGCCGCATCTGCATGATGTGAACACCATGAAAAAGCTCCTCGTGCAGATGGGCGTTCGTGTCGATGTCGCCACGCCCAATGCTCGTGGGCAAGATCGCGTAACCCTCACCTCGGACGCGCTCACGCATCTTCAGGCGCCCTATGAACTGGTCAAAACCATGCGTGCGTCCGTGCTGGTTTTGGGCCCCATGTTGGCTCGTTTTGGCGAGGCCTTGGTCAGCCTTCCTGGCGGCTGCGCCATCGGCCAGCGGCCGGTGGATCAGCACATCAAAGGTCTTGCTGCGATGGGTGCGGATATTCGCATTGAGCATGGCTACATCAAGGCCCAGGCCAAACGCTTGAAGGGCGCAAGAATCGTGACCGATATGGTCACGGTGACGGGCACTGAAAACCTTCTCATGGCGGCAACCCTCGCCGAGGGAACCACAGTGATCGACAACGCAGCCCGCGAGCCTGAAGTGGTTGACTTGGCCAACTGCCTCATCGCCATGGGTGCTCATATTGAAGGTGCAGGCACCGACAGGATCGTTGTTCACGGTGTTGAGCGCCTGCATGGCGCCGAACATGCGGTCATGGCTGACCGCATTGAAGCAGGCACCTTCCTCTGCGCGGTCGCTGCTGCGGGGGGTGATGTGCATGTCCGCCATGCGGAGCCTCTCGCCATGACGGCCACACTCGAAAAACTCAGAGAGGCGGGCCTTGGGCTGCGCGAAACATCGAATGGTATTCAGGTGACGGCGCAGCAGCGCCCGAAGGCCTTTAATTTCCGCACGGCGCCATTTCCGGGCCTGGCCACGGACATGCAGGCTCAGCTCATGGCGGTGGCCGCGGTGGCCGAAGGCACAAGCATCATCACGGAAACTATTTTTGAAAATCGCTTCATGCATGTGCAGGAGCTTCGCCGGCTTGGGGCGAATATCGAAGTTGACGGCCACACGGCCGTGGTCAAGGGGGTCGGCAAGCTCTCGGGTGCCCGGGTCATGGCCACCGATCTTCGTGCTTCGGCAGGGCTCGTCATTGCGGGTCTGGTTGCCGAGGGCGAAACCGAAATTGACCGCATCTACCATCTCGATCGTGGCTACGATCGCATGGAAGAAAAGTTAAAGGGTCTTGGGGCTCGTGTCACCCGTCTTCG
Organism: uncultured Bordetella sp.; assembly: GCA_964460315.1. Classification (GTDB taxonomy): domain Bacteria; phylum Pseudomonadota; class Gammaproteobacteria; order Burkholderiales; family Burkholderiaceae_A; genus Lacustribacter. The sequence goes on from CAYWPQ010000002.1 coordinate 76,160, forward strand.
TGGCGACGCTTCGGCGACCCCAAGCGCTGAACATGTGGAGCCCAACTCATGATGACCTTTGCCCTGTCGAAGGGACGAATCTTTGAAGAAGCACTTCCGCTTCTCAATTCTGTGGGCATCATCCCCACCGAATCGCCGGAATCATCACGCAAACTGATTCTCTCGACCAATCGCCCCGATCTTCGCCTGCTGATTGTTCGCGCCAGTGACGTCCCAACCTATGTTCGGTACGGCGCAGCGGACATGGGAATTGCTGGTGGAGACGTGCTCTCTGAGCAAGGAAGTGAGGGGCTGGTTCAGCCTGTGGACCTTCGAATTGGACGATGCCGCATGAGTGTGGCCGTGCCCGACGCCCTGGACTATGACGCCCTCGTGCATCGTGGCGCGCGCATTCGAGTGGCCACCAAATACCTATCAACCGCACGAGACCACTTTGCCCGCAAAGGGGTCCATGTGGACCTGATCAAGCTCTATGGCTCGATGGAACTTGCGCCACTCGTTGGGCTTGCCGATGTCATTGTGGATCTTGTCTCGACGGGCGGCACCTTGAAGGCCAATGGCCTGAAAGAGGTTGAGAAAATTGCGGACGTCTCGGCTCGGCTGATTGTGAATCAGGCCGCCTTGAAGACACGCCCCGAGCTTCTTCGTCCTTTGGTCGAAACCTTTGCCAAGGCCGCAAGTCAGAAATAGGCCATCAACCTTTTCACAGACCCTTTGCGCTAATTTCTCTCATGACTCCCGTTCGCGTCACCCGTCTTTCTTCAACCCAGCCCGACTTCCAATCGCGGCTCGCGACGCTTTTGCGTTTCGACGCAGCGCAAGACGAGGCCATTGGGCAGACGGTGAAAGCCATCGTTGCCGACATTCGCGCCCGTGGTGACGAGGCCTTGCTTGAGACCACCGCTCGATTCGATCAGGTGAAAGCCAGTTCGGTGGCCGAACTTGAAATTCCCAAGTCGGAACTCATGCATGCGCTTGACCAGCTTTCGCCAGAGCAGCGCCACGCCCTGGAAGAGGCCGCCCAACGCATTCGTACTTTTCATGAGCTTCAAAAGCAGTCGTCATGGACACACACCGATGCCCTTGGCAACCAGCTTGGCCAGCGCGTCTCTGCGCTCGACCGGGCAGGGCTTTATGTGCCCGGCGGTAAGGCGGCTTACCCGTCGTCGGTGCTGATGAACGCCATTCCTGCCAAGGTGGCGGGCGTGGCCGAAGTCATCATGGTGGTGCCCACGCCCCAGGGTGTGCGCAACCATCTGGTTCTGGCGGCGGCGGCCATTGCGGGTGTGGATCGTGTCTTTACGATCGGCGGAGCGCAGGCGGTTGCCGCGCTTGCCTACGGCACAGCCACCATTCCCAGCGTCGACAAGATTGTGGGCCCAGGAAATGCCTATGTGGCCGAAGCGAAGCGTCAGGTCTTTGGCCAGGTGGGCATTGACATGATTGCTGGCCCCTCAGAGATTCTGGTGATCTGCGACGGCAAAACCCCGCCAGACTGGGTGGCGATGGATCTTTTTTCACAGGCCGAGCACGACGAACTGGCCCAGGCGATTCTTCTCACACCCGACGCCGCCTACATCGATGCCGTGCAGGCTTCGATCGATCGCCTCATTCTTGATATGCCCAGAGCCGCCGTCATTCGAACCTCGATGGAAAATCGTGGCGCGCTCATTCATGTGCGTGATCTTGATGAGGCCTGCCAGATTGCATCCACCATTGCGGCCGAGCACCTCGAGGTGTCGACCGATCAACCCGAGGTCTGGGCCGACAAGATCCGGCACGCCGGTGCCATCTTCATGGGTCGATACGCTTCGGAATCCCTTGGCGATTACTGTGCTGGGCCGAACCATGTCCTGCCGACCATGCGCACAGCCAGGTTCTCATCGCCTTTGGGCGTTTATGACTTCCAAAAGCGTACCAGCATGATCAACATCAGCGAATCTGGCGCCCAGTCGCTTGGCCGTGTGGCCTCAATCCTTGCCCACGGCGAGCATCTCACGGCCCACGCACGAGCCGCCGAACTCAGGCTGAAGTAAGACTCCGTGAAGCAAGACTTCGACAAGACTCCGCTGAGGGCGCGAGTCTATTGGTCTTTTTAGGGCTTCGCCAAGATGTCTCGCAGCGCCTTGATCAGCGCGGCGATTTGATGATCGGTCCCGACGGTGATGCGAAGAAACTGATCAATCTTTGGCTTGGCGAAATGACGCACGATGATCTTCGCCTCGCGAAGTTTCTGAGCGATCACTGCAGCGTCATGTTCGGGGTGGCGTGCAAACACGAAGTTCGCCTTCGAGGGCACCACCTCAAACCCCAATGACTCAAGGCCTAACGTCATGACGCCTCGGCTGGCAATGACCTTTTGGCGATTGGTCTCAAACCATTCTCGGTCGTCCATTGCGGCGGCGGCCGCGGCGCCAGCGAGTCGATCAATGGGGTAAGAGTTAAAGCTGTTTTTAATTCGATTCAGCGCATCCAGCAGATGTGGCTGCCCAATGGCAAATCCCACCCGAATTCCTGCCAGCGCCCGGGACTTCGACAGTGATTGGGTCACCAAGAGATTCGGGTAGCGAAGGGTCAGTGGAACGCAGGACTCGGCGCCGAAATCGACATAGGCCTCGTCGACCACCACCATCAGATGGGGCCGCGATTTCAGCAAGGCCTCCACTTCATCTCGGGTCACGGCTTGGCCCGTGGGGGCATTCGGGTTGGGGAAAATGGCGGCGCCAGCATTCTGTGGGATGGCGCTCAGATCCAGTGAAAAATCGTCGGCCAGTGCAAGGGTGTTATAGCCAATGCCGTAGAGCGCGCAGTAGCTTGGGTAAAAGCTGTAGCTGATCTCTGGAAACACCAGAGGCCCACGGTTTGCCTGGCCATCAGGTCTGCGACCGTCCAGCAGGCCCTGAAAGACAAAGGCAAGCACCTCGTCTGATCCGTTACCAACAAATACATGGCTGCCTGGCACCTTCCAGTGTCGGGCAATGGCCTGGCCAAGCCCCGTTGACTCAGGGTCGGGATAGAGCCGAAGGCTCTCCTGGGTCGTCGCCTGGATAGCAGCGAAGGCCTTGTTCGAGGGTGGATAGGGATTCTCGTTGGTGTTGAGTTTGATCAACCCTTCGATTTTCGGCTGCTCGCCCGGGGTGTAGGGGGTCAGGCCACCCACCACTGAACTCCAGAATTCACTCATGGCGCGAATGTATCATTGCGGGAAAGGAGCCGTCATGAGAACCGCTGAAATCAGTCGCGAAACCGCCGAGACCCAGATCCGAGTGGCCATTAACCTGGATGGCACGGGTGAACGAAGCCTGGATTCAGGCCTGCCTTTTCTCGACCACATGCTGGACCAGATCGCTCGTCATGGCCTGATTGATCTTCAGGTGAAGGCCAAGGGCGACCTCGAAATCGACGCTCACCACACGGTGGAAGATCTTGGCATCACCCTGGGCCAGGCCTTTGCCAAAGCGATGGGTGACAAGCGCGGCGTGCGCCGATATGGCCATGCCTATGTGCCTCTTGACGAAGCGCTCTCTCGGGTGGTGGTGGACTTATCGGGACGACCCGGCCTTGAGTTCGGCGTGGTCTGGAAGCGAGGCATGGTGGGCCAATTCGACCTCGATCTGATTCACGAATTTTTCCAAGGCTTTGTCAATCACGCGCTGGTGACCGTGCATATCGACAATCTCAAAGGCGAAAACGCTCACCATCAGTGCGAGACGATCTTCAAAGCGTTTGCACGCGCTCTGCGCATGGCGGTCGAACCGGACCCACGCCTGGCACAAGACGCCATTCCTTCGACCAAAGGCTCGCTCTAGTGGTGGTCGGGTTGATGGCCCGCCTGCCGGGCCTCTGAAGTGACAAGGGTGTTGATGTGATTGCCATCATTGATTACGGATCAGGAAACCTGCGCAGCGTGCTGCGCGCCTTCCACAAGGTGGCGCCGGGGCTTGACGTTCAGATTGTGGCCAATCCCGATCAGGTCCGAGCCGCAGAGCGCGTGGTCTTTCCTGGTCAGGGTGCCATGCCCGACTGCATGGCCAGCCTTTTGCGCTCGGGCCTCCAAGAGGCCATTCTTGAAGCTTGTCGAAAGAAACCTTTCCTGGGTATCTGTGTCGGAGAACAAATGCTCTTCGACCACAGTGAAGAAGGTGACACCCCTGGCCTTGGTGTGATGCGCGGTAAGGTGGTGAAATTTTCGGCCGAACGCGGCTGCGTGGATTCCGAAGGCCGTGCGCTCAAGGTGCCGCACATGGGCTGGAATTCGGTGCGCTGGGCATGCGATCACCCAGTCATGAAGGGAGTTCCCCAGGGCGAATGGTTTTATTTTGTGCACAGCTTTCATGCAGAACCCTCGGATCACCAAGACATTCTTGGTGAGAGTGATTATGGTCAGCGCTTTACCTGTGCAGTCGCGAGAGATAACATCGTTGCAACGCAGTTTCATCCCGAAAAAAGCGCTGCCGCAGGCCTGCAGCTCTTGTCGAATTTTGTGTCTTGGAACCCGTAATGGTTGGAACCCATCATGATTAGGCAGCTCAGCGTATGTTGTTGATCCCCGCGATTGATCTCAAAGACGGCCAGTGTGTTCGTCTGAAGCAAGGCGATCTTGCCGATGCCACAATTTTTTCGGACCATCCAGGTGAGATGGCCCAACACTGGCGCTCGCTTGGCGCTCGCCGTCTGCATGTGGTGGATCTCAACGGCGCCGTTGCGGGCCGCCCCAAAAATGAATCGGCAATTAAGGCCATCATCAAGGCGGCGGGCGATGAAATGCCGGTGCAGATTGGCGGCGGCATTCGCGACCTGGACACCATCGAGCGATTCCTTGATGACGGCGCAAGCTTCATTGTGATTGGCACGGCTGCGGTGAAAAATCCCGGCCTGCTTCAAGACGCCTGCGTGGCGTTTCCTGGCCACATCATTGTCTCGATTGACGCCAAAGACGGTAAGGTCGCCACGGACGGCTGGAGCAAACTCTCTGGCCATGAGGTGATCGATCTCGCGAAAAAGTTTGAAGACTACGGTGTGGAATCCATTCTTTACACGGACATTGGGCGTGACGGAATGCTCACGGGGGTCAACCTCGAGGCCACGGTGAAGCTGGCGCAAAGTGTGGCCATCCCTGTGATCGCCAGTGGGGGCATCGCCAGTATGAAAGACATCGAAGACCTCTGTGCTGTTGCCGCTGAGGGGGTTGAGGCGGCCATCCTTGGCCGCTCGCTCTACGAAGGCCACATCGACTTTGCAAAGGCGCAAAAGCGCGCTGACGAACTCTCGGAAAGCGAGTGAGAGCCCGTTAAAAGGGCCGCACCATGCTTGCCAAACGAATCATTCCCTGCCTGGATGTCAACGCAGGACGGGTTGTCAAAGGGGTGAACTTCGTTGGCCTTCGTGACGCCGGTGACCCGGTTCAAATTGCTCGCCAGTATGATCAACAAGGCGCCGACGAGGTCACCTTCTTGGACATCACCGCATCCAGCGACGCGCGTGATCTCATTCTTCCCGTGATTGAGGCAGTGGCCGATCAGGTTTTTATTCCCTTGACGGTGGGCGGGGGGGTTCGTACGGTTGACGATGTGCGCCGCCTGCTCAATGCCGGCGCCGACAAAATCAGCATCAACACGGCCGCCATCCAGAACCCGTCGCTTGTGCGGGACTGCTCGGAAAAGTTTGGCGCCCAGTGCATTGTCGTGGCGATTGATGCCAAGCGCACAGGTGATCACTGGGAGGTCTTCACCCATGGCGGACGCAATCCCACGGGCCTGAATGCGGTCGACTGGGCACGCGAAGTGGCCAGGCTTGGCGCCGGAGAAATTCTTCTCACCAGCATGGACCGTGACGGCACAGGCCAAGGCTTTGACCTGGGCCTGACCCGGGCTGTGTCGCAGGCCGTGAACATTCCAGTGATTGCCAGTGGCGGGGTGGGCTCGCTCAACGATCTCGTGGCCGGAGTGACCGAGGGCGCCGCTGACGCGGTGTTGGCGGCCTCAATTTTTCATTTTGGACAGCACACGATTGGTGAGGCCAAGCAGTTCATGGCGGATCATGGTGTTTGTGTTCGTTCAGCGAGGGCCTTATGAACTCGACGCAATCCGTTGCTTGGCTTGACGACATCGCCTGGGACGACCGTGGACTGGTGATGGCCATCGCGCAGGATGCGGTGACGCATCGGGTCTTGATGGTTGCCTGGATGAATCGGGAATCACTTGAGGAAACCGCCCGAACGGGGCAGGCCGTTTATTTTTCGCGGTCTCGTGGCCGACTCTGGCACAAGGGCGAGGAGTCTGGCCATCGGCAGAAAGTCTCCGAGATTCGGCTCGATTGCGACGGCGATGTCATCTTGCTCATGATCGAGCAGGTGGGTGGTATTGCCTGTCACACCGGCCGAGAGTCATGCATGTATCGCAGGCTTGAACCCCAGGGCCAAGGCGCCACCCAGGCCAGTGGTCGTTGGGTCTGGCACGCCGTGGACCCTGTCCTGAAAGACCCCGAAGAGATTTATTCTTCGAAAAAGCCCTAAGATCCCGCTCATGAGCTCCAAGCCTTCGACCCCGATCCATCCACAGAGCCTTCCGGCGGACGCCGATCTGCAAGATCCAGACCTTGTGTTGTCGCGCCTGGCCGATGTCATTGCCAGCCGCCGCGGCCTCGACCCGTCAAGCTCCTATGTCGCCAGGCTGCTCAGCGCAGCGCCGGATGCTGCGCTCAAAAAAGTGGGCGAAGAAGCCGCCGAGGTCATCATGGCTGCAAAAGATGCGGTGCCTGACCGCCTGGTCAGCGAGATGGCCGATCTCTGGTTTCACTGTCTGGTGGCCCTGGTGCAGGCAGGGCTTCGGCCTGAGCAGGTGCTTGCTGAACTTGCCCGTCGTGAGGGCATCTCCGGGCTGGACGAAAAGGCGGCTCGCCGAGCCTCGGAAAAAAATTCATGAGCCAAGACCCTCACTGCATTTTTTGCAAAATTGTTGCGGGCCAGATCCCTGCCAAAGTGGTCTATGAAGACCAGGATTTCATCGTCTTTCATGACATCCACCCCAAGGCACCGTTGCACCTACTGATCATCCCCAGGCTCCACATTGAGTCCCTTCAGCAGGTGAACAACGACCACATTGACCTCTTGGGGAAAATGCTAGTGCTTGCCCCCAAGCTTGCGGCTGACAATGGCTCCCCCCAGGGCTTCAAGACCTTGATCAATACCGGCAAAGCGGGCGGACAGGAGGTGTATCATCTTCACATGCACGTTCTAGGCGGGTTTCAGGCCTCTTAACACCCGCGTTCGACAACATTTATTCCTCGGAGACCGTTATGGGTTCCTTTAGCGTTTGGCATTGGTTGGTTGTTCTTTTGATTGTTCTCTTGGTTTTTGGCACCAAAAAACTTCGTAACCTGGGCTCTGACCTTGGTGGCGCCGTCAAGGGTTTCAAAGACGGCATGAAGGACGCCAGCGCCGGCGCTGACGACACCGCAACCCAGAAGACAGAAACCCCCACCATTGATGTGCAGGCCAAAGACAAGACACCTCAGTGACTGACGCCATCGGACTCACTCGTGAGATCCGCGGGCCATCGTGTTCTCGAGACCCCGAAAGGGGTCTTCGTTTAAGAACTTGAGAAGGGCCTGATGCATTCCTATGTTTGATATCGGTTTTTCTGAACTCATCTTGATTGGCGTGGTGGCCCTTGTGGTGGTGGGCCCCAAGCGTCTGCCCGTCGCTACCCGCACGATTGGCGCCCTTCTTGGCCGTGCCCAGCGTTATGTCAATGACGTGAAGTCCGACATTCAACGTCAGGTCGATCTTGAAGAACTTCGAAAGATGAAAGATCAGGTCAAGACCATGGGCGATCAGATTCAGTCGGGCGTTGAAAGTGTGGGTCAAGAATTTTCAGGAATTGGATCAACGGTCGCCAGTGCCGCCGATGACAACTGGTCTGGCTTTGGGGACGAGCTCACGACGCCGCTTGAGCGTCGGGGTTTGCATATCCATGCCCCAGAACCATCGTGGTCCGAGCAGGCCGAGCAGCGACGCATTCGCGAGCGGCTGCGTCACCGCATGCGCAAGCGCTTTCTAAAGAAACGGCCGAGAGACGAATGATGAGCGACAACCAACCAGGCCATGACGGTGTCAGCAAAGAGGAAGGCTTCGTCACCCACCTTGTCGAGCTTCGTGACCGATTGGTGAAGGCCGCGGCCTCGCTCATCGTGGTGTTTCTTGGCCTTGTGTATTGGGCGCCGGACATTTATTCCATTCTTGCCACCCCGATGATCAATAGCCTGCCTGCCGGCACCTCGATGATCGCAACCGACGTCACGGCCCCGTTTTTTGTGCCGATGAAGGTCACCATGATGGTCGCCTTCATCATCGCCTTGCCTTACATCCTCTATCAGGCATGGGCCTTTATTGCACCGGGCCTCTACGAGCATGAAAAGAAGCTTGCGGCGCCCATCATTCTGAGCAGCTTTGTGCTTTTTTTGCTGGGTATGGCCTTTGCCTACTTTTTCGTGTTTCCAGCGGTGTTCAAGTTTGTCGCGGCCTACACGCCCACGGGGGTGCAGATGGCCACGGACATTGACAAGTATTTAAGCTTTGTCATCACCTTGTTTCTCGTGTTTGGCCTGTCGTTCGAGACGCCGGTGGTCGAGATGGTTCTCGTTCGACTGGGCATGGTCTCCATTGAAAAACTCAAGAACTTTCGTTCCTACTTCATCGTGATTGCCTTCGTGATCGCGGCCATTGTCACGCCGCCTGATGTCATCAGCCAGTTCATGCTGGCCATTCCGATGATCCTTCTCTATGAATTGGGAATCTTCATGTCCCGCTGGATCACGCCCAGTGCACGCAACCAAGGTGACCAGACCAACCAAGACGCTTCATGAAGCGTTCGCTCAGAGCTTCACTGGGTGACCAACACAGTGCAAATGCACTGCCAGGAATGACGCTATTGACGAGCCCTTGGCCTTTCGGCAATTTTCACTGAGACGCTGCTCGTTTTTCCTTGCCGCACCACCTTAAAACTGGCGTCACTGCCTGGCGCAATTCCTGCAACCGTCTGCATCAGGTCGGTCATGTTTCTGACGGGCTGATTGTTCACCGCCACAACGACATCGCCCGGCTGAATGCCTGCCCGATCTGCAGGACCATTTTTTAGAACGCCGGCAATCAGGCTTCCATCGCCCTCTGGGGCATCCCGGGGCTCGACACCAATGTAGCCGCGACTGACCTTGCCAGTGGTCACCAGCGCTTCCATGACCTGACGAGCGGTGTCGGACGGAATTGCAAAACCGATTCCCTGGTTGCCCCCCGAGCGGGTATAGATGGCGGTGTTGATACCCAGCAGATTGCCCTGAGTGTCGACAAGGGCGCCACCGGAATTCCCTGGATTGATCGCTGCGTCGGTTTGAATGAAGTTTTCATAGGTATTGATGCCCAGGCGCGTCCGACCCAGCGCGCTCACGATGCCCTGGGTGACGGTCTGCCCCACGCCGAATGGGTTGCCAATGGCCAGCACCGTGTCGCCCACCCTGGCCTCACTGGGCTTGCCAAAGGCGATCACGGGCAGCTTGTCCAAACTGATCTTCAAGACCGCAAGGTCGGTTTCTGGGTCCAGCCCCACAAGCGATGCCCTGGCTCGGCGTCCGTCGGCCAAGGCCACCTCAATTCGTTCCGCACCCTGGATGACGTGATGGTTAGTCAAGACAAAGCCTTGGCTGGAGACAATCACGCCTGATCCCAGGCCAGCCGCAGGTTCACGCTCCGGCCCCTCTTGGAAAAACCGCCGAAAGAAAGGGTCGTTCATGAGCGGGTGATTGGGCAAGGCCGTACGCTGGGTGGTGAAGATGTAGACCACGGCAGGCATGGCTTTGGCCGCTGCGTCACGAAATCCATGCCCGGCAATGGGCGCTCCGCCCTCGCGAAGACCCAGCTCGGCCGAGCCACTGGCCAGCGGGCGCGTGCCGATGTTGGCCACCCAGTGGGGCTTGAATGTGATCACCACAAAGAGCGCACCCAGAGCCACCGTGGTGGCTTGGGCGAAAATTAACCAGATACGTCGTGTCATGAGCACCATTATTGCTGGAACTTACCCCTCTGGCTGGACTAAAATAAAGGTTTGCCCTAACTCGCTACGAACAGAAGGCTCTTTATGTCTCATTCCGACCAAGAACTCAGTTTCTCCACCCCTGACAAGAAAACGGAATCCGAGCGTCGCACTTGGCTGATTGCTTGCGGTGCTGCCGGTGGTGTCGCAGCCGCGGCCACCGCTGTTCCGCTTCTCACCTCCATGGCGCCATCGGAAAAGGCCCGCTCGGCCGGGGCACCTGTCGAGGTCGACATCACGGATATTCCACCCGGGGGAATGAAGACTGTGGAATGGCGTGGCAAGCCGGTCTGGATCGTCCGCCGCACGCCAGAAATGTTGGCAAGCCTTGAAAAGATTGAGGCCAATCTGGCGGACCCTCAGTCGGCTCGAACAGCCTTCCCGGTTCCTGAATACGCCAAGAATCGCCATCGCTCAATTAAGCCGGAGTTCCTGGTCACTGTAGGGATCTGCACCCATCTGGGATGCTCGCCCGTGACCAAGTTTGAAACGGGCAACCAGCCAGGCCTTGGTGCCGACTGGCAGGGAGGTTTTTTCTGCCCCTGTCACGGATCCACTTTTGACCATGCTGGCCGTGTGTATGCCAACAAGCCCGCGCCCGATAACCTAGAGGTTCCGCGTCACATGTACCTCTCAGACACCCGCCTTGTGGTGGGTAGAGACGAAAAAGGCGAAGCCTGATTTTGCAGGCCCACCCAAGAACTCATTCTTCGGAGATTTGAATGGCAGCTGAAAAAAATGTGACCACCACCGGCTTATTGGGGTGGATTGACCACCGGTTCCCGCTCACCAAGATGTACAAAGAGCACCTCTCGGAATACTACGCACCGAAGAACTTCAACTTCTTCTATTTCTTTGGCTCGTTGGCCATGGTGGTCTTGGTGCTCCAGATTGTCACGGGCATTTTGCTCACCATGCATTACAAGCCCGACGCCTCGCTCAACGCAGCCGGCATTCCCGTGGCTTTTGCCAGCGTGGAATACATCATGCGTGAAGTGCCCTTCGGCTGGCTCATTCGCTACATGCATTCCACAGGCGCCTCCGCGTTTTTTGTTGTGGTCTATCTGCACATGTGGCGTGGCCTGATCTATGGCTCCTACCGTGCGCCCCGCGAACTCATCTGGATTTTCGGCTGCCTCATTTTCCTGATGCTCATGGCGGAAGCATTTTTTGGCTACCTCCTTCCCTGGGGCCAGATGTCCTACTGGGGCGCTCAGGTGATTGTGAATCTGTTTGCGGCCGTTCCTCTGATTGGGCCTGATCTTGCCGTCTGGGTTCGAGGCGACTTTGTGGTGGGCGACGCCACCTTGAATCGCTTTTTTGCCTTCCACGTGATTGCCATTCCTTTGGTGCTTGTGGGCTTGGTGGCGGCGCACATCATTGCGCTTCACGAAGTGGGTTCGAACAACCCCGATGGCGTGGAAATCAAGGCGAAGAAAAATGCCGATGGCATCCCTCTTGACGGCATTCCCTTCCACCCTTACTACAGCATCCACGACATCTTGGGCATTGCCGGATTCCTGCTCATCTTCTGTGCGGTGGTTTTCTTCGCGCCCGAGTTCGGCGGCTACTTCCTGGAATTCAATAACTTCATTCCCGCCGATCCCCTCGTGACACCACCGCACATCGCACCGGTCTGGTACTTCACACCGTTTTACTCCATGCTGCGTGCCGTGACCGATCTCTTCACCTGGGTGATGGTGGTCTCCGCCGCGATTGGGGCGCTTGCTGTTCTTCGCTCGAAGTGGCCGATGGTCATCAAGGCAGCTGGCATCGCTGCGCTGGTGGTCCTGGCCATTACCTTCCGCGTGTTTGATGCGAAGTTCTGGGGTGTGGTGATCATGGGCGGTGCCGTGATCATTCTGTTCTTCTTACCTTGGCTCGATCACAGCCCGGTGAAGTCCATTCGCTATCGCCCCACCTGGCAAAAGGTGCTCTACGGCGTCTTCCTGGTGAACTTCTTTATCCTTGGATACCTTGGCGTGCTGCCACCCTTTGACCTGGGACAGGCTTACTCTCTGGTGGGCACCGTCTTCTATTTCGGTTTCTTCGCGTTGATGCCCATCTGGTCGCGTATCGGACAGTTCAAGCCCGTTCCCGATCGTGTGACCTTCAAGCCTCACTAAGCGCAGACCCAAGGACTACTCGATGAACAATGCGATGAACACTTTAATGAATAACCAACCAAGCCTTTCCTTGGCCTTGCCGACGCATGTCGCGAAATGGGTTTCGAGATCCGCTCGCACCTTCTTGGGCACGGCCCTGGCCAGCCTCATTGCCGTGCTGTTGGCCTTCGGCGGTTCGCAGGCGATTGCGGCCGGGGGCCCTGTGGCCCTTGACCCCATTCCGGCAGGAAAGATCGGCAACAAAGAAGCCATGCAAAACGGCGCCAAGATCTTCGCCAGCTACTGTCTTGGCTGCCATGGCATTTCCGCCATGCGTTACAGCCGTTTTGCTGACATTGGCATGACCGAGGAACAGATCAAGGCGCTGCTTCCTGACGGCAAGAAAACGGGCGACTACATCCGCACCTCCATGAACCGCAATGATGCGAAAGAGTGGTTCGGCGCGGCCCCGCCCGATCTCTCGCTCACCGCCCGGTCGCGCTCATCACACTCCGGAACAGGCACTGACTGGATCTATACCTTCCTGCGCACCTACTACGAAGACCCTTCACGTCAGACCGGCTGGAACAACAAGACCTTTGCCAATGTGGGCATGCCCCATGTCTTGTGGGAGATGCAAAAGACCAAGTCACCTGCTGAATTTGATTCCGCAGTGGCCGATCTGACCGCATTTCTGACCTACGTTTCCGAGCCCGCCCAGTCGACCCGAAAAACGATTGGACTGGTTGTGATGATCTTCTTGGCAGCCTTTTTTGTCTTGGCCTGGCGCCTGAACAAAGCCTATTGGAAAAACATCAAGTAATCGGCGGGTGATGGTCAACACAGGGTGGGGCGCATGCTCCACCCTTTACGTTTTTTAAAGGAGTCAAAACAATGATGGTGCTCTACTCAGGAACCACCTGCCCCTTCAGTCACCGCTGCCGTTTTGTGCTGTTCGAAAAGGGTATGGACTTCGAAATCCGAGACGTTGACCTCTTCAATAAGCCCGAAGATATTTCGGTCATGAACCCTTATGGCCAGGTTCCCATTCTGGTTGAGCGTGACCTCATTCTTTACGAATCGAACATCATCAACGAATACATTGATGAGCGATTCCCCCACCCTCAGCTCATGCCTGCGGATCCTGTGCAGCGGGGGCGTGCCCGTCTGTTGCTTCTGAACTTTGAGCGCGAGCTCTTTGCTTATGTCGACGTTCTCGAGCGTCAGGACACCAAGAATATGGACAAGGCGCGAGTCCTGGTCCGTGATCGGCTGGCGCAGCTGGCCCCCGTGGTGACCAAGAATAAGTTCATGCTGGGCGAAGATTTCTCGATGATTGATGTTGCGCTGGCGCCCCTGCTCTGGAGGCTCGACTATTACGGCATTGAGCTCCCCAAGACCGCGGTTCCTGTCCAGAAATACGCCGAACGAATTTTCTCCCGCCCCGCATTTTTCGAGGCGCTCACGCCACCCGAAAAAATCATGCGCCGGTAATTCGCGCCTGCTGACATGTCGGACACCTCTTCGCCAACCTCAACCAAGCCTTACATGGTGAGGGCCATCCATGAATGGTGTACCGACAACGGACTGACGCCGTATCTCGCGGTGTCGGTGACCAAGGACGTGCAAGTGCCCAAAGAGCATGTGCGCAACGGCGAGATTGTTCTCAATATCGGGCTTCTCGCCACCGATCGGCTCATGCTTAAAAACGACGCCATTTCGTTTCAGGCCCGTTTTTCTGGGCGTGTACAAGAGATCTATGTTCCGATGGACCAAGTGGTGGCCATTTATGCCAAAGAGACGGGCAACGGGATGGCGTTTGACGTCAACAAAGAACTTTCGCTTGTCCATGACGATGACTCGAATTCCTCGAATCGACCCGGCCCAGGTGATCGGAATGACCCAAGTGATTCAGGTGATCCTTCGCAGCCCCCTGATCCGCCCAAGCCACCGGCTGGGCGCCCACGGCTGACTCGCGTAAAATAGAGAAAATAACAAAAATCGGGCACGAATGTGATCCCGCCGACTTAGCTCAGTTGGTAGAGCAATCGCCTTGTAAGCGATAGGTCATCTGTTCGAGTCAGATAGTCGGCACCATGATGTTGCACCGCTTGATGTCACCACGAGTTCAAGATTCCTTGGGGAGGGAATATGCGCTTGAAACCCATCATCGCCTCAGGGCATAGCGACACACGGTTCGTCTCGGTCGGCAAGACCATTCGAGTTTTCATGCACGGGCTGCTGCTTCTTGGCTGCGCGGCATTCACATCGACCGCATGGGCGAACCCACCCATCCTGGCCGAACGCTTTCAGGTCTGCATCAGCTGTCATGGCACCAATGGCTTGAGCACATCCCCCGAGACCCCAAACCTGGCGAAGCTTCAGCCCCGCTACTTCATCGCCCAGATGCATGACTTCAAATCCGGCAAGCGAAAGTCTCCCTTGATGGGCAGCATGCTCACGGGGATTGACGAAAAAGATTTTGAATTTCTGGCCAACTACTTCCGCGAGCAGCCTCCGCCGCCACCTGGAAAAGGGGATGCGAAGCTCACGGTTCAGGGCAAAGAGATTTTCCTTGAAGGCATTGTTGGCAGTGCGGTACCGGCCTGCTCTGGCTGCCATCGGGATGACGGCACCGGCACCAACAAGTACCCCAGGCTTGCTGGACAGCCTGCCAAGTACATCACCCAGCAGATGCTCAACTACAAAAGTGGCGTGCGCGACAACGACGAGCGAGGCGTGATGCGTGCCGTGGCCCAACGAATGACCGAAGCCGAGATTCGCGCGGTCGCCGAGTTTATTGTCACCATGAAGGGAGACGAAGAATGAATGCAAACAATCCCTACGCTGGCCTGCGGCGTTTAATCACCGGCGCGGCTCTAGCCCTGGTCTTCCTTCATGCACCGGCATTTTCAAGCGGCGCCCAGTCGGCCACACAGGCAACCGACTCGATCGTGATTTCCGGCAAGACCTATGAATGGGGAAAGATGCTTCCTGAACAGCTGGAAGTACTTCGTTTAACCGGCGATGCCGAGCGAGGCAAGGAAGCCTTTCGTGGCTGTCGTGGCTGCCACAAGGCCGATGGCGCCGGCATTATCGATGGCACCTATCCGAAGCTTACGGGCCAGCATGCCAGCGTGGTCATCAAGCAGGTCACCGAGGTGCGTGCAGGCATCCGAACGAACCCCAAGATGGAGCCTTTTTCCTCAGACCACGCGGTCACACCTCAAGAGATTGCAGACATCGCGGTTTATCTTGAAACCCTCGAAACCACGCGTGAGAACGGCAAAGGCCCCGGAACGAACCTCGCCCACGGCAAAACCTTGTATGAAAGTGAAGTCGGACGATGTGCCCAGTGCCATGGCGTGAACGGTGAGGGCAAGGCCGGCAAGGCTTATCCGGCCGTAGCGAGCCAGCATTATGAGTACCTTCGCCGCGAGATGGAAATCATTCAAAAAGGCCTGCGCGGCAACTCTCACCCGAAAATGGTGGAGTCGATTAAAAACTATAAGCGTGAAGACATCGAGGCTGTGGCTGATTATCTTTCACGCATGCCGGATTATCGAAAAGCGATTCAGGCCAAGGCCCGATAAATTCCCAGTCGACGCTCAGGCCGTAGCGCCTGAGTCATCGAGCACTTTTTTCAGCTCGCCACTCTCGAACATCTCGCCCATGATGTCCGAGCCCCCAATGAATTCCCCGCCCACATAGAGCTGGGGAATGGTTGGCCAGTTGGAATAGTCTTTGATGCCCTGTCGAATGGCGTCATCTTCGAGAACATTCACGGTGACCACATTCTTCACACCGCAGGCCTTCAAGAGCTGAATGGCCCGACCAGAAAACCCACACTGAGGAAACTGCGCGGAACCTTTCATGAAAAGCACCACGGGGTGCTCGGTCACAGTCTTTTTGATGAATTCTTGAACTTCCATGCTTGATCTCCAAAAGTGATTCCCTATTATTCAGGACTCTTCAGGCCAAGTACAGCGCGCGGCTGCCCCGCCAGATCTTGAATGCCCTGAACCATAGCAAAGCCAGCCTGGCTCATCAGGGCCACAACATCGTCTTGCTGGTCAAATCCATGTTCGATCAGCAAAAAGCCCCCGGGTTCGAGGCGAGGAAGACTGCCCGAGACCAGCGTGCGGATGGCTGAAAGCCCCTGAGGGTCGGCGGGTTGATCGTCCGCGCGAACACGGGAATTCATTCCGGTGAGCGCCAGTGACGGCTCAAATCGGAGATCACCTTCGTGCAGGTGATGATCGTTGGGGCGGATGTAGGGTGGGTTTGAGCAGATGCCGTGGAAGGTCTGGCCGGGTTGGGCATCAAGGGCAGCCCACCAAGAGCCCTGAAGAAACTCCATGGACGGTTCGGCCCCAAGCCATGCGGCGTTATTTCGAGCCAGCGCAAGGGCTCGCTCTGAAACGTCAGTCACCGTGACTCTGGCACCAGGAAATTCAAGCGCAAGGCTGATGCCGATGCAGCCGCTGCCGCAGCCAAGGTCGCACAATCGAAGGCTGTCGAATGGATCAACCGAATCCTCAGACAGAGCGGGATCGGTTTCACCCATCAGGGCATGCACCGTATCGATCAGAATCTCGGTGTCTTGACGGGGAATCAGAACATCGGGATTCACCCAGAAGCGACGGCCATAGAATTCTCGAAACCCTGTCAGATAAGCCAATGGCATCCCGCGCTGTCTGGATTGAATCCAGCGGCCAAGCAATGCGGCAGCTGCGGGTTCAGGTGCAGATTCCGGTCGCGCAATGATCCATTCACGAGGCTTGCCTGTGGCTGCCTCAAGCAACGGCCAGAGTTCGTGCCGAGGCAGCCCGCTCTCTTCCAGGAGCGTCTTGAATGCAATCAAGCCTCACCCATGGCGGTGAGCAGCTCGGCCTGGTGCTCGGCAATCAATGCCGAGGTAAGTTCAGCGAGATCGCCATCCATCAAGGCGTCAATCTTGTAGAGGGTCAGATTAATACGATGGTCGGTGACCCGGCCCTGCGGAAAGTTGTAGGTGCGAATTCGTTCGGATCGATCCCCTGATCCAACCATCAGCTTTCTAGCGCTGGCCTCTTTGGCCTGGATGGCGCGCATCTGCTGATCCCGCACCCGAGCCACAAGAACCTTCATCGCCTTTTCTTTGTTCTTGTGCTGGCTGCGGTCGTCTTGACACTCGGCCACCGTACCTGTGGGGAGGTGGGTGATGCGAACTGCCGATTCAGTTTTATTCACGTGTTGCCCACCCGCGCCCGAGGCACGAAAGACATCAATGCGAAGCTCGTCGGGTGAAAACACGGTCTCGGCGAGCTCGTCTGCCTCCGGCAGCACGGCCACGGTGCAGGCCGAGGTATGAATGCGCCCCTGGGTCTCGGTCTGTGGCACCCGTTGAACCCGATGGCCACCCGACTCAAACTTCAGCTTGGAATAGGCCCCCTGGCCTTCAATACGAACAATGACCTCTTTGTAGCCACCCAGGTCGGATTCGCTGGCCGACATGATTTCGGTTTGCCATCGGTTTCGTTCGGCATAACGCATGTACATGCGCAAGAGATCACCTGAAAAAAGTGCTGACTCATCACCGCCCGTTCCCGCACGAATTTCAAGAATGACGTTTCGGTCGTCGTTGGGGTCTTTGGGCAAAAGCAAGAGCTGAAGCTCTTGAGATTTCGCAGCAAGAGACTCTTTCAGTTGGGCGATTTCATCAAAGGCAAACGCCTTCAGCTCGGGATCAAGAAGCCATTCCTGAGCCGAGACGAGATCTGCAGAAAGCTTCTCGTAGGCGTGAAAGCTCTCGACAACCGGCGCAAGATCTGAGCGCTCCCTTGAGAGCTTTCGGAACTCGTCCATTTGGTTGGCAATTTCGGGAGCTGACAACAGACGGTCGACCGCCTCCAGGCGTTCGGCCAGCTGCTGGAGCTTCACCAGCAGGCTGGGCTTCATCTAATGGTCTCGGTCGTGCTGACGAATATTAAAGAGTTCACGAATGAACTCAGTTTTCTGCTCGCGCTCAGCGGAATCAAGCTGGCCGAGTTTATGAATCTGGCTGTAGGCGCCGTGAAGATATTTCTGTGAAAGACCATGGGCCAATGACTTCAGCACAGAATCCACGTCATCACCCTTGGCAAGCCGCTTTCTGGCCAGGGCAAGTTCGCCGGCTTGAATGTCGGTGGCGTAATCGGTCAAGGCGCGAATCACCGGTACCTGAAGTCTTGACTCTTTCCACTGGGTGAAGGCGGCCACGCCGTCGTCAATGATGGCCTCGGCCTGCTGCACAGCCTCTTGCCGAGCCTGCACGCCTTCTTTGATGAGTTCACCAAGGTCATCCACCGTGTAGAGAAAGGCATCGTCAAGGTCTGCAACCTCACGTTCAATGTCACGAGGTACGGCGAGATCCACCATAAACATGGGGCGATGCTTGCGCTGTTTTAAGGCCCTCTCGATCATGCCCAGGCCGATGATGGGCAGCGTGCTGGCGGTGCAGCTCACGACAATGTCGAACTCATGCATGCGCAGCGGAAGCTCGGCCAGTGAGATGGCGGATCCGCCGAATTCATGGGCCAAGGCCTGGCCACGGTCCATGGTGCGGTTCGCCACCACAATGGATGCCGGTTTCTGTGCAGCGAAATGGGTCGCGGTGAGCTGAATCATTTCCCCGGCCCCGATAAAAAGAACCTTGGTGGCTGAAAGATCGCCAAAGATTCGCTGCGCAAGCTTCACGGAGGCCGCCGCCATCGACACCGAGTGCAGACCAATCTCGGTGGTGGTGCGCACCTCTTTGGCCACAGAAAAGGCCTGCTGAAAGAGGTGATGCAGATGGGTGCCAAGGCAGCCAACCTCGTGGGCCTCACGGGCAGCAAGCTTCATCTGGCCAAGAATCTGTGGCTCACCAATCACCATGGAATCAAGCCCTGACGCCACACGAAAGGCATGACGAACCGCTTGCTGATCAGGTAGCTGATAAAGGTGGGGCGTGAGTTCGGCAGCCGTTGTTCCGGATTTCCAGGAGAGCCAATCCAGGGCCTGGCCTTTGGCGTCGGCCGCGTTGTCTGCGGCCAGATACATCTCGGTTCGATTGCAGGTGGAAAGCAAGGCCTGCTCGGGAGCGGAGCGCCGAAGGGTCGAGCGCAACTCATGCAGACCATCGCGCAGGGCCTCACCTGGAAAAGCGAGACGCTCCCGAAGTGACAGGGGTGCCGACTGATGGTTGAGACCCAGCGTAATGAGCTGCATGAAATCGCATAAAGATCGATAGACCCTTGATTTTACGAGAAAAAATCGACGCGGTAACCCATTCCGTACTCGGGTCGAAGTCGAATGGAACCATGGTCATGAAGACCAAGTTTTTGTCTTAGTCGGCCAATGTGGGTGTCGAGAGACCGGGAATAGGGGCTGTCGACCCTTCCCCAGACCAGCTGCATGAGCTGCGACCTTGAAACAGGCTGACCAGCCTTTGAAAATAAAAGCCAGGCGATCTTAAATTCCTTCGCGCTCAGGTGCACTTCCCTGCCGTTGACCAAGGCCTGTTGCGTTCCAAGGTTGAGATGAATCGGGCCCAGGTCAATCGGGCGGTCATCGAAGAGCCTGGGCTGTTTTTGTTTGGCCGCATGAAGGATTCGGATGATGAGCTCGTCACTGCGATACGGCTTCAACACAAAGTCTGCGGCGCCGCAGTCAAAGGAACGCTGAAGCGTATCGGGCTTTGCGCAGCCACTCACCACCACCATCGTGGGTGCATCGCCAACATCGTGCTGTCGTGCGCGAAGTTTTTCCATCAGAAAAAATCCAGAGACATCCGGCAGCTGCAGGTCAATCAAGGCCAGATCAAAAGGCTCTTGGCTAAGCCTGCGAAGAAACGGCTTGCCTTGATGAAAGACCTCCATATCGATCGCGGTTGAGTGATTTCTTAAAACCTGGAAGAGCCCCTGCGCCTGACGCAGGTCGTCTTCCACAATCGCCACACGCATGAGAGGCTCTCCATCGAAGGTGATTAAAAGCCAAAGCTTAGTGGCGTGCGAGACATCCCGGCATCAGGTCTTCTGACACCGTCAAGGCCACTGACATCCTGCGCCGATGAGTGACCGCTTGGGACGCGGGTCAGGCAGAGAGGAAAAGCTGATAGCCCGGGTGTTGCGTCTCTTCCCAATGGGGATAGCCAAGCTGTTGCAAAAAAGTCTGCAACGCTTGCTCATCCTGGTTCGGAACCTGAATGCCAACAAGGATTCGGCCGTAGTCAGCGCCGTGGTTGCGGTAGTGAAAAAGCGAAATATTCCAGTCAGGATGCATCGATGAAAGGAACCGCATCAGCGCACCGGGTCGCTCTGGAAACTCAAAACGAAAGATTCGTTCGCCCTGGGCCAATGCGGATCGCCCACCCACCATGTGTCTCAGGTGAAGCTTGCCCAGTTCATCATCCGTCAGATCCAGTGCCTGAAACCCTGCTTTTGAAAAGCACTCGGCCAGGTCGCTGGCCTCGCTGCGATTGCGAATCTGCATACCAAGGTAGATGTGTGCGGCCTTCGCATCCGCAATACGGTAATTAAATTCCGTCACGTTGCGATTCCCAATGGTTTCGCAGAATCGCTTGAAGCTTCCGCGTTCCTCGGGAATGGTCACGGCAAATACCGCTTCACGTTGCTCGCCAATCTCGGCGCGCTCACTCACAAACCGTAGCCGATCAAAATTCATGTTCGCGCCACAGGCAATGGCCACCAGTGTTTTCTCTTGAACCTTGTTTTGGGCAATCCAGTGCTTCATTCCGGCAATGGCGAGTGCGCCGGCGGGCTCCAGAATGGCGCGGGTGTCTTCAAAGACATCCTTAATGGCTGCACAGATCTGATCGGTGTCGACCAACACAATCTCATCGACATACTTCATGCAAAGCCTGAGGGTTTCCTCGCCCACCTGTTTGACGGCGGTGCCGTCGGAAAAAAGCCCCACCTCGGAAAGCACAACCCGCTCGCCTTTGGCCATGGATCTCGCCATTGCGTCGGAGTCGATCGTCTGAACACCGATCACACGAATCTCTGGCTTCACCTGCTTGAGGTAAGCCGCCACCCCTGCAATCAGTCCGCCACCGCCAATGGCCACAAACACGGCGTCAATCGGTTCCTGGTGTTGGGCCAGCAGCTCCATCGCAATCGTGCCTTGACCCGCAATCACATCGGGGTCATCAAACGGATGCACGAAGGTCAGACCGGCCTTTTGCTGAAGCTCAAGAGCATGCTGATAGGCGTCCGAATACGAGTCACCATGAAGCACCACCTCGCCACCAAGGGCTCTGACCGCGTCGATTTTCACGACAGGGGTCGTGACAGGCATCACAATCACCGCTCGGCAGCCCATTTTCTGAGCGGACAGCGCCACACCCTGGGCGTGGTTACCGGCCGAGGCAGCGATCACCCCCTTGGCCAGCTGCTCTTGGCTGAGGTGGGCCATCTTGTTGTAGGCGCCGCGCAGCTTGAACGAGAAAACGGGCTGCATGTCTTCCCGCTTGAGCAGCACTTGATTCTTTAGCCTTCGGCTGAGCCCCCGTGCGGGCTCAAGAGGTGTCTCTTGGGCCACGTCATAGACCCGGGCCGTCAGTATTTTTCTCAGATAGTCAGATCCCATGGGGTGTTTTATAACCCAATTCATCGAAAGCCCTACGGGGGGCGTGCATTCCAGGGCGCGTTTTGGCCAAAAAACGGGGAAAATAGACCCCTTGTCATGAACGCCACCTCCAGGCCCTATGAACGCACCCCTTAACCCGACCATTCTCGCCCAGCTGGACCGTGCTGACGTTTCGCGCAATCCATCCAGGCTGCGCGAAATTCCTTACAACTACACCTCGTTTTCCGACCGCGAGATCGTTCTTCGAGTGCTGGGTTCCGAGGGCTGGGCGCTGCTTGCTGAACTTCGCACAGAGCGGAAAACGGGGCGTTCAGCCCGCATGCTCTACGAGGTCATTGGTGACATCTGGGCCGTCAGCCGTAACCCCTATCTTCAAGATGACCTGCTCGACAATCCGAAGCGTCGTCGTCAGCTGATCGAAGCCCTTCATCACCGGCTCTCAGAAATTGATCGTCGCCGTACTGTCGAGATGGTTGAAAAGCCCATCACAGCCGACACCAATCCCCAGCTCTTGGCAGCGGCCCGAGACCACAAGGTGGGGCAGCTGCTTGCACTTGCGCGCAAGGCCGTCCAGAACTTTGACGCTGAATTCGATGAAACCGCCAAGCTTCGCAAGCGTGTGACCAAGGCGCTTGGCCGCTCCACGGCGTCGGACAACATCAAGTTTGACGGCTTGTCGCGCGTCTCTCATGTCACCGATGCAACCGACTGGCGTGTGGAATACCCCTTCGTGGTGCTGACTCCCGACACCGAGGCTGAAATTCCCGCCATGGTGAAAAGCTGCATCGAGGTGGGCCTCACCATCATCCCGCGTGGAGGCGGTACGGGCTATACGGGCGGCGCCGTTCCGCTCACCTCCCGTTCGGCGGTGATCAACACAGAAAAACTGGAAATGCTTGGCCCGGTTGAGCGAATCGCGCTGCCCGGAATGAGCGAACCCGTGGCCACAATTTTCAGTGGCGCAGGCGTCGTCACCCGACGTGTTTCGGATGCCGCAGATGCCGCGGGTGTGGTCTTCGCTGTGGACCCAACATCGGCCGACGCCTCCTGCATTGGCGGCAACATCGCCATGAATGCGGGCGGGAAAAAAGCGGTGCTCTGGGGCACCGCGGTGGATAACCTGGCTTGGTGGCGAATGGTCGACCCACAAGGCCAGTGGCTTGAGGTCACTCGCCTTGATCACAACATGGGCAAAATCCATGACGCCCCCTGGGCCGAGTTCCGTCTCGCCTGGTATGCGCCCGAACAATTCCGCCCTCAGGGCAGCGGGCCCGGTGTCATGCAGGGTTCGCCTCTGCGTGAGGAAGTGGTCAAGTTGGAGGGCTGGAGATTTCGCCGCATTGGTCTTGGCAAAGACGTCACCGACAAGGTGCTGGGTGGCCTTCCAGGCATTCAGAAAGAAGGCTGTGACGGCCTGATCACCAGTGCGCGCTGGGTGCTGCATCGTATGCCCAAGCATGTTCGCACCGTCTGCCTTGAGTTTTTCGGTAATGCCCAAGACGCTGTTCCATCGATTGTTGAGATTAAAAATCATCTGGATCAAAAGCCTGGCGGCGCCCTCTTGGCGGGGCTCGAGCACCTGGATGAGCGCTACCTTCGTGCGGTGGGCTATGGCACGAAAAGCAAGCGTGGCGCCCTGCCCAAAATGGTGCTGATTGGCGACATCGTGGGTGACGATGACCAGGCCGTGGCGAAGGCCGCTTCAGAGGTGATTCGTCTTGCCAATGGCCATGCTGGAGAAGGTTTCGTTGCGGTCTCGCCCGAGGCCCGCAAAGCCTTCTGGTCCGAGCGCAGCCGAACCGCAGCCATTGCTCGCCACACCAACGCGTTCAAGATCAATGAAGACGTGGTGATTCCTTTGCCCCGAATGGGCGAATACACCAATGAAATTGAGCGCATCAACATCGAGCTTTCCATCGGCAACAAGTTGAAGCTCATCAAGGCCTTGCGGGAACATCTGGAGAACCCCTTGCTGTCCGCCAGCCTTCAGCCTGGCGAACTCGACGAGCAGACGTTTGAAGACGATCTTGCGCGACGACTGGGCCTTGCCTCGAATCTACTGAATCAGATTGAAAGCCGTTGGTCCCTTCTGCTTCAGCGTCTCTATGACCCCATGGCCGACCTGGACGACCCTTTGCGTTCGGTAGGCATTGACCTGCACGACACAGCCCTTGCTGCGCGTGTCACGGAAGCCTCCGCTCAAGGGGCTGGCAAGCTTGTGGACCTTATTCAGACCCATCACATTCGGGTTTCTTGGAAGCGAGAGCTTCGCGAACCCCTGCGCGGCATTTTCAGCGGGGCTGCATTTGCACCGGTGATGGAACGGATCGAGGCCACACATAAGGCTGTCTTACGTTCGCGAGTATTCGTCGCCCTTCACATGCATGCGGGTGACGGCAACGTGCACACCAACATCCCGGTGAACTCGGACGACTACGACATGCTCCAAGAAGCTCACCATGCGGTGGCTCGGATCATGGCCATTGCAAAATCTCTCGACGGCGTCATTTCAGGAGAGCATGGCATTGGCATCACCAAGATGGAGTTCCTCACCGAGTCTGAGCTCGACGCCTTCGCCGATTACAAAAAGAAAGTCGACCCCAATCAGCATTTCAATGCGGGCAAGCTTTTGCGCGGCGGCAACTTGGACAACGCCTACACCCCGTCGTTTGGTCTGATGGGTGCCGAAAGCCTGATCATGCAGCAGTCGGACATCGGCTCCATCGCTGATTCCTTTGCCAACTGCCTGCGTTGCGGAAAGTGCAAGCCGGTGTGCGCCACCCATGTGCCCCGAGCCAACCTGCTTTATTCACCCCGCAACAAGATTCTTGCCACATCCTTGCTAATCGAGGCCTTCCTTTATGAAGAGCAGACCCGTCGCGGCGTGTCGATCAAACACTGGGATGAATTCAGTGATGTGGCCGACCACTGCACGGTCTGCCACAAATGCCTGACGCCCTGCCCAGTCAATATCGACTTTGGCGAGGTCTCGATGAACATGCGCAACCTCTTGCGCAAGATGGGCAAGAAGAAATTCAACCCCGGCTCGGCCGCGTCCATGTTCTTTTTAAACGCCTCGAACCCTCAGACCATTCAGATTGCTCGCAAGCTGATGATTGAATGGGGTTACAAGGCTCAGCGCATTGCTCACGATGTGCTTAAAAAATTTGCCAAGGCCCAGACGGCAAAGCCACCCGCCACCCTGGGGAAGGCGCCGATTCAAGAGCAGGTGATTCATTTCATCAACAAAAAAATGCCGGGCAATCTTCCCAAGAAAACCGCCCGTGCACTTCTGGACATTGAAGACGCGAACTATGTCCCGGTGATTCGCAATCCCAAGGCCACGTCCTCAGAAAGCGAGGCTGTGTTTTATTTCCCGGGCTGTGGCTCTGAGCGATTGTTCTCTCAGGTGGGGCTGGCCACCCAGGCCATGCTCTGGCATGTGGGGGTTCAGACGGTGTTGCCCCCGGGTTACCTCTGCTGCGGCTACCCGCAACGTGGTTCCGGTCAGTTTGATAAAGCCGAAAAGATCATCACGGACAACCGGGTGCTTTTTCATCGCGTGGCCAATACTCTAAATTACCTGGACATCAAAACCATCGTGGTGTCCTGTGGCACCTGCTATGACCAGCTGGCAGGCTATGAATTCGACAAGATCTTCCCGGGCTGCCGAATTATCGACATCCATGAATTTCTCATGGAAAAAGGGATTCGCCTGGATTCGGTCACGGGTGTTCGTTACATGTACCACGACCCTTGTCACAGCCCCATGAAACAGCATCAGCCTCTGAAGGTGGTCAATCAGCTGATGAACAGTGACCTCAATGGCAAGATTGAAAAGAACGATCGCTGCTGTGGCGAATCAGGAACCCTGGCTGTGACCCGGCCTGATATTTCCACCCAGGTTCGCTTTCGCAAGGAAGAGGAAATGCGAAAAGCCGCGGATGCGCTTCGGGCGCAGTCCGGCCAAGACACCAGCCTCAAGATCCTTACCTCCTGCCCATCCTGTCTTCAGGGCTTGGCCCGCTACACCGACGACGTCGCTGTGGATGCGGATTACATCGTGGTTGAAATTGCCAAGCATGTCCTGGGTGACCAGTGGCTTCCCGCTTATGTGGATGCGGCCAACCATGGTGGCATTGAGCGAGTGCTGGTCTAAGCTCTCACACGTTTGGCGGGGAAGACGATGGAGAATCGACTTCCCTTGCCGACCTCGCTTTTAATCATCAGCTGAGCCTGGTGGCGAGTGGCTACATGCTTGACAATCGCAAGGCCAAGACCTGTTCCACCGGCCTCACGCGAACGCCCACGATCCACCCGATAAAACCGCTCGGTCAGTCTTGGAAGGTGTTGCGACGCAATTCCCGGTCCGGTGTCGGCCACCGAAAACTCCCCCTCTCCGTCGTCTCGCACGGCCCACTCAATGGTGATCTTGCCGCCTGCTGGGGTGTAGCGAATGGCGTTGCTGACCAGGTTGGAGAAGGCGCTGCGCAGCTCTTCCTCGGAACCCAAGAGTGTGGATTCGCAGCCCACCAAGGCTTCGATGGTGTGTTGTTCTCGGCTGAGCGTCTGGCCATCTTGAACCATGTCATTGACGATGGCCGACATCGACAGACTCTCGTCTTGTGCTGGCGCTGAGGTGGACTCAAGCTTGGAGAGCACCAGAAGATCTTCAACAATATTTTCCATACGCCGTGCCTGTCCGTGCATGAGGCCAAGGTACTGATCCCGTTGTTCGTTGCTGAGCGGGAGGTCGCGCAGGGTTTCAAGAAATCCGCTGAGCACCGTGAGGGGGGTCTTCAGCTCATGAGAAACGTTGGCCACAAAATCTCGTCGTGTGGTTTCAAGCCGATCCAGCTGGGTAATGTCGCGGGTCAGCAACAGCCGCTGTTGGCTGCCATAAGGAATCAGCTGCATCTGCAAAACCTGGTCTCTTTTGCGGAGGCCTTTGAGCACGATGGGCTTGTCCCACTCACGGCCATTCAGATAACTCACAAAGTCAGGATGGCGCACGATATTGATCAGGTTTCGCCCTGAGTCTTGTTGGCTGCGAATGCCCAGCTGCTCTTCGGCCTGCTCGTTGGCGTAGATCACCTGATTGTCTTCGTCGAGTGTCACCACGCCGTCCGGCATGGCCTCGGTGGCGTTTCGGAAATTCTTCAGGGCTTCAGCCAGCTGCTGACGCTGGTGCTCTCCCGACTTTGCCAGTCGGTAGATCTTGGCGAACACAAGATCCCAGGTGCCCGAGCCATGAGGCACTTTTTCAAGACGAAAATCTTCAAGCCAACGGATGGTTTTTTGAAGGTAATACAGCTGGTAGACCACCCACCAGGCCAGCAAAAGAATGGCCGATATCCAGCCCGACTGAGGGCCGCCAATCCAGGAAAAGATCAGGGCAATCGTTCCGATGCCGATCAGATAAAAAACAATTCGAATCCAGAAATCCAACATGAGGCGATTATCGCCTGTTGGGGCCGGCGAGGGTGGGGTGGAGCTGGCGTCGGATCAGCCCTCGGCCGAGGGGTTCGCGCTGATGCGGTAGCCGCTGCCGCGAACCGTCTCGACAAGCCGGTCATGGCCGGTGGGTTCTAGAGCTTTTCGAAGCCTGCGGATATGGACATCCACGGTGCGCTCTTCGACAAACACATGATCGCCCCATACCTGGTCAAGCAGCTGGGCTCGGCTGTGGACGCGTTCGGCGTGGGTCATGAAGAAATGAAGCAGCCGGAATTCTGTGGGCCCGAGGTCAATCGCGGTGTCATTGCCCCAGACTCTGTGGGTGACTGGGTCAAGTCGAAGGCCACCGATTTCAACTGCATCACTCGTCAACTGGGGCGCCCTTCGACGCATGACCGCTTTGATCCGGGCCATCAGTTCCTTTGGGGAAAATGGTTTGGTCAGGTAATCGTCCGCCCCGGTTTCAAGCCCTTCAACTTTGTCGGACTCATCGGTTCGTGCGGTCAGCATGATGATGGGAAGATCTTTCGTTCGAGTTTCCGAGCGAAGTTTTTTTGCGAGCCGAACCCCCGACATGCCTGGCAGCATCCAGTCGAGCAGAACCAGATCAGGAAGCTCGGTGGCAATCATGGCCTGAGCGGCCTCGGCGTCGCCGGCAATCATGACCTGGTAGCCTGCAAAGCCAAGATTCACCGAGAGCAGCTCGGCGATCGCGGGTTCATCTTCAACGACAAGGATTTTGCTTTGCATCGAGGTCATCATTCTGTTTCAAGCGGCGCCAATCCAGCGACATGCATGCGCAGCTGGTGGGGGGTTATTCATCCAATTCTTGTCATGCTAGCCCCTATACTAATGACGAATGTATGACGTCAATATGACAACCTAATGACATCAATATGGCCAACGATCAAACCAGTTCAACCCTGCCTACGGCACTGACGGTGCACACCCAGTCGCGTGTGGTCGAAATCGCTTATGACAACGGCGAGGAATTCACCATTCCCTTCGAACTGATGCGGGTCTATTCGCCTTCTGCGGAAGTGATGGGCCACGGGCCTGGCCAAGAGACGCTGCAGGTGGGCAAGCGTGACGTCGTGATCAAGTCGCTGGAGCCGGTGGGCCACTACGCCATCAAGCCGGTATTCAGTGACGGGCATGATTCAGGCCTTTTTTCCTGGGATTACCTTCACTGGCTCGGCCGCAACCAAGACGGCCTATGGAAAGACTACCTCGCCCGACTCGAGCAGGCGGGCGCTTCTCGAGACCCGGCATCCAACCTATCAAAGGCCTCGTCGGGCTGCGGCTCGGGTGGCTGTGGTTCGGGTGGCTGCAGCTAAAATAGCCCCATGACGGAGCGCACCACCCACTTTGGTTTCGAGGAAGTCCCGACTGGCGAGAAAGCCAAGCGGGTCGCTCGGGTTTTTGACTCTGTGGCCGCCCGCTACGACCTGATGAACGACGTCATGTCGGCAGGGCTACACCGGCTTTGGAAGGCTCAGACCATTGCCCAGGCCAATGTTCGCCCCGGCCAGCGGGTTCTGGATGTAGCCAGCGGTACCGGAGACCTTGCCCTGGCCTTTGCCAAACGGGTTGGGCCTCATGGCAAGGTGGTGATGTCCGACATCAATGGCCAGATGCTTCAGCGTGGAAGAAATCGTTTGATTGATGCGGGCTACCCCACCGAGGCTGTGGTCTGTGACGCCGAACACCTGCCCTTTCCTGATCAGGACTTCAATCTGGTCACCGTGGCTTTTGGGCTTCGCAACATGACGGACAAGCTTGCGGCCCTGAAAGAAATGCATCGGGTCTTGAAACCTGGCGGCAAATTGATGGTCCTAGAGTTTTCCAAGGTGGCCAAGCCCCTTGAAAAAATCTACGATGTTTATTCATTAAAGGTGTTGCCCTGGCTGGGTCAGACCATTGCGAACGACGCCCAAAGCTATCGTTACCTGGCGGAGTCCATTCGCATGCATCCCGGCCCTGAAGAGCTTGCCGAAATGCTTCGCCAGGCAGGCTTCGATGTGGTCAGGTTTAACCTCATGTCGGCTGGGGTTGTCGCACTTCACCAGGCCGTTAGGTTGTAGAACGAAAAGTGTTGCAATCTGGTGGTCATGACAGGCCAGTAAAACCAGGAATTTGATGGGTTGATCCAAGGAGACCGAAGTCCATGAAAGCGAAATTCTTTGCCACTGTTGCTGCCGCATTTCTTGCTGCAGCCCCCATTCTTGAAGCTGAAGCCAAGCGTCTGGGCGGCGGGTCAAGCTTTGGCCGCATGGCCCCCTCGGGCGGCGCCAAGCAAGCCACCCCAGCCAAGCCCGCGCAACAGCAGCCCGCAAGCCCTCAGGGTCAGCAGGCCGCAAATCCTGCAGCACCCGCAGCGGCAGGCCAGCAGGCGGCCGCGCGCAGCAGCTGGATGGGCCCAATTGCAGGCATTGCCGCCGGTCTCGGCTTAGCCGCCCTCGCTTCTTATCTTGGCCTTGGGGAAGAGCTCATGAGCCTGCTGCTTATCATTCTTGCCGTGGTCGTCGTGTTTGCCATCTTCCGCATGTTTGCTGCTCGTCGCCAAGCCCCAGTGGGCAGCTATGGCCGCCCCGCCATGGCCAAGGCAGGCTATGACCCGCAAGACCTTGGTGCAGAAGCCCGTCCTGGCTCGGGTGGCTACGCAGGTTCGGACACCCACCAGCGCAACATGTCACGTGGCGCCGAACATGGCGGTCTTGGTGGTTTCGCAACCGGAAACCAAGCTCCCGCATTTAACACCGACATTCTTCCTTCTGTGGCACCAGCCGTTTCCCAGGCGGAGATCGATCAGTTTTTGCAGGTCGCCCGTGACCAGTTCATGAAACTGCAAGCCATTTGGGACGCCGCAGACATTCATGCATTGGCCGACTTCTGCACCCCCACCATGACCCGTGAGCTCTCTCATCAGATTGCCGCGCGTCGCGGTGAGGCCAATCAGACCGAGGTTGTCAGCCTCAATGTCGAATGGCTGGGCATGTCGGACGAAACCGACGATTTCGGCAAGCCCGTTGATGAAGTTCGTATTCGTTTTAGCGGACTGATTCGTGAAGACGCTGCTGCCGCGCCAGTCGACTTCGACGAAGCCTGGACACTCCACCGCGTGAAATCAGGCGATACGGGCTGGCAGCTTGCTGGCATCACCCAGCTTGGCGAGTAATCTCCTTGCCGCCCTGAACTGGGCGATTGAAAAAGACGAAGCACTCCACGAGGCCCTTCGGGGCCTCGCTGGCAAAAAGATCGCGGTTGTTTTGCCTTTTGGCGTTCGTGTGAATTGGGCTCTCGAAGCCGACGGCCTATTGCACGAGCTTAACCTCGCATCCACCGCAAACCATTCCAACACAAGCAACCAGCAAGAAAGCCTCGCCTCGCGTGAGCCGGATGTGGTGATCACCGTGACGGGCCAGATTGCCAAGGGTGTCCGCATCGAGGGCGCTGCCGCGGTGGTGGAAAAGCTCGCACCGCTCGGCAAGCTTGTAAAAGAGCGGGTCTCCCCCTGGGAGCAGTTTTGGGCCAACAGTCCACCGGCACTGGCCGCCAAACAGCTCGCCGATTACGCCATCTATGAAGCGAATCTGGTGACCAGCCGCCAGCAGGCTGCGGGGCACCTCGAGGCACTTCGAGAGCTTAAAAACAGCCTTGACCGTTTAGAAAAAAGAATCGAGCGGCTGGAAAACAACTAGTTCGACACGGCTACGCCGGCCTTGCTGCAGGTACAAGATGCTTGTACAGGCGCCAGGTAGCATGGCCGACAAGCGGTGCGGTGAAGGCTAAAAGCGGCAAGAAAATCACCAGACTGGCACCAATCAGCACCACGATCGACACAGCCCAGACGAACATCGCGCCAGAGTTATTCCAAAGCGCTTTTGCACTGGTGCCAATTGCCTCCATGGTGTCGGTGCCGCGGTCAAGAAGAAGGGGCATCGAGACCACCGAGATGGCAAAGACCAGGCTAGCAAAGACAAAGCCAACCCCGGCCCAGATCATCAGGAATTCAATATTTTCGAACGAGATGATCTTGGTGATCATGTCGCGAAGGTCCGGGTAGTTATGGGTTCCAAAAAGGGCGAACAGAACCACCGACACCCGCGCCCAGACGATCATGAAAAATGTCAGGATGGCCGCGAAAAAGGCAATGGATTTCCAGTTGCGTGACCAGCTCATGGTGCTTGCCGAAAGGTTGGGCGTATAGCCTCGATCCCGTTGACGAGAAAGGTCATAGATGCCGCAACACAGGAAAGGCCCCATCAGAAAAAATCCTGCGGTGAGCCCCATGGTGACCTGCCAGAGGTTTTGATAAACCGTGTGAATGGCGTAGCCCATCAGAACGAACAGCACACCATAGACCAGACCCTTGAACTGGGTGGCTTTCATTTCCTGAAAGCCTTCAGCAAGAAACCGAAAGGCAGAATTTAAAGGCAGCGGCTCATGGTGAATGACGGCAGTGGCTGACATGAAGAATCCCCCTAAAGGTTAGTCACGCGGTTCTTGAGATGCCTTTTTCAATGAAAAGTGCAGATAGATCTTCAGGCCAATCAAAAACAAGACCGCTAAACCAATCATGGATCCGATCAGTAAATAAAAGGACACGATCACTGGCCTTCTAAAAAACGATCAGCCCTTATAGGCTGTGACGTCGATCTCAATCTTCATTTCGGGTTTCATCAGCTGGGCCACCAAGAGGGTAATGGCTGGACGAATCTCTCCAAAATAACGGCCGAGCACAGGGACGATGGCCTCGCTGTAGGCCGCATCTGAAATGTAGTAATTGGCACGAATCACATCTTTCATCGCAAACCCTGCCTGGGTCAGCGCAGCTTCGATGGTTTTCAGGGCATTTTCCGCCTGAGCAGCAACGTCTTCGGGCATGGCCATTTTGCTGTAGTCATACCCGGTGGTGCCCGAAACAAAACAAAACGGACCCTGCGCAACCGCGCGCGAGTAGCCCATGGTTTGTTCAAAGGGTGATCCGGTGGAAATCAGTTGGCGCATGGCAGTTGTATTTAGGCGTCGAGGTTAAGCGCAGAAAGGAAGACCCAGATGACGGAGATTCCCAAAAAGATGGCAATGAAGACCGCGCCCCAGAAGGCGTAGATTCGAGCGATTTTGTTTTTGGCGGCAACAGCGCGGTTTTCAGACATGACTGACCTTTTCGGGAATGAGATTCCCTTCATTCTAACGAAGCCAGCCGGTTCGTCTGAGTACCCGACCAAGATACTCAATCATTGTGATCACACAGAGCAGCCGAATGAAATGGAATGCGGTCACGATGGGTGCTCCGATGGCCAGCACCTTGGCCGTGATCGCCATTTCGGCAATGCCGCCGGGAGAGGTCGCCACCAGGGCCGTCACCAAGGGAAGGTCTACCCACTGAGAGACCCCATAGGCGAAGGCGAACGAGAGCAAAAGCATGCCAACGGTCATCATCGCGGAGGCCGCAACCACCCGCGGGGACTTCAGAAAAAAATCGCGGTTCATGTATTGGCCAAGGTTCCAGCCCAAGAGCACGGAGCCGAACGCAATCAGTTCGTCCGGCATGCGGCTGTCGTGGCCGGTCACGGCATAAAGACTGGCCACGGCCAAGGGCGAGATCAGCCACGGGTTGGGAAAGCGGGTTTTCTCGAGCAGCCAGGCAAGCACGATCCCACCAACAACCACACCCAGTAATGGCTGATAGGTGATGGCCGGAAGATCGCCGCGCGCAAGGGTCAGCAGCCTTGCGGCATCCAGATTCATGTCCGACACCAGAAATGGAATCACGGTCACCACAATCATCACGCGCACGGCATGCGAACTGGCCACCGAGGCGCCATCGGCGCCGAACCTCTGGGCCTGCACCGCCATATCGCTGGCGGCACCAATGGCTGAAGAATAAAGCGCGGTCGTGCCATCGACTCGTGCAAAGCGTTGAACAAAACCCGAGAACAACGCCGTGAGTGCCAGAGAGAAAACAGCACCAAGCACAATCCAGCCACCCAATCGAAGCACCTCAGCCAGCACCTGCTGCGTGAAATAAAGCCCAAGCGCGGCACCAATCAGGATTTGGCCTAATTTTCTGGCAAAGCCAGGTTGTCGTTCGGAATAGCCTGCCAGCGTCAGAAAGGCCACGCCAAACATGGGCCCAAGCACCCATGGCAGGGGAATCTTCATCTCGTTGGCGCCAGCGCCGCAGAGCGTGGCCCAAAGAAAAATAAAGAGCGTATTCAATTAGGCCTTAGGGGGGAAGAATTTGTACCAAAAGCCGTAGGCCCAGCAGGCGGCACAGAACGAAAAAGCCCACTCGAGTGTCGAAAAAATCACCAGTGCGATTGCTGGAACCTGCCAGAGGCTGTTGCCTGAAAAGAACAACAGGCTTGCCGCAGTGGCCGCAATAAAAAGAATCTTGTTGGCGAACATCTTGGCCCCAGCATTTTCTTTTTTCCCCGCAATGCCTGCTTTTTCCATGACCGAAGCGAAGAGTCGATGCGAAGGACATCTGTAGTGGCCAAAGAAGCCACGAATGAATCCCATCACGGCCAGCACGGGCAGAAGATAAGGAAAGCCAAGCAGTGCAATCAGGCAAAAGGAAAACGTGATGAATGCCTCGAGGCGAGCAACGTTTGAGGCAACGGGGGGGACATCAAATCGCAACATGGTGAAACCTTTCTTAAGCGCTTTTCTTTTTTCGACAGGCGTCCGAACAATATTTTACGGACTCCCAATTCTTCGCCCATGCTTTTCTCCAAACCATCGGCTTGCCGCAGACTGTACATGGCTTACTTGGCAGGTAGCTCTTGTTACCTTTGAATTCGTTGATCTTGGTCATGAAGAACGCTTTCGGACCAGATGCAGAGTCCCCTCAACAACCAGACAGCCCACGGCAAGCCAGATGGGGACATAGGTCAGGTATTCCTCGGGCTGAAGGAGATCACCAAGAACGAAGGCCACCAAAAGAAGCAAGACGGGCTCCACGTAGCCAAGAAGGCCAAAAAGGCCAAAGCTCAGCAATCGGTTTGACACCATGTAAGCCATGAGCGCCGCTGCGCTAATGAGACCCAGCAAGGGGATCAGCCAGAAGAGTTTGGGGTGGGCGGACAAGAGCGTTTCATCCATCGGGCCCATCCATGCAATGGCAATGGCAATCGGCAGAAGCAGCACCAGATCAAACCACAAGCCACCCACATGGTTGGTCTGAAAGCGCTTGCGCAAAACAAAGTAAACGGGATAGCCAAGCGCCACCGTCAATGCCTCGATCGGAAACCCGCCAACCCGAAAGACTTCATGAGTTACGCCCACCAGCGCGGCTGCTGTGGCAAGCTTTTGCCAGCCCGAGAGCTGCTCGCCATAAGCGAGGCGGCCGGTCAGGACCATGGTCAGAGGTAGCATGAAGTAGCCTAAGGACACCTCCAGGGCTTTGTCGTGCAGCGGAGCCCACATGAACAACCAAAGCTGAAGCCCAAGAAATGCTGATGACGCGACCAGCACAAGACCAAGCAGAGGCTCACGAATCAGGCGTTGAAAAATGGCCGCCACCCGATACCCCTCGCCCATCAGATGAACGCCCAAGAGAATGAACGGCACTGTGAAAATCATTCGCCAGGCAAAGATGTCTTCGCCTTGCAGTGGGGCCAGCAGGGTGCTGTAGTAATAAAGACCGCCAAAAAGGCAGGAGGCCACCACCGAGAGGAAAATACCTTTAGAGCTATTGGAATTCACAATGGGCGCTGACTCGGCTTGACGCTAGGAAGTTCACTACTTTACTCTCGGCGGATTCGTTCACAAACTGAGCATCCCACGATGACACTTTTCATGTTGCGCTCCAGAACCCTTGCTGCCGGCAGCTTGATGCTGATGGGGCTTGCCCTGGCCCTTGGCCAGTCGCCTCTGATGGCCCAGCCGATGGCCGAAAGAATCAAAACCAACCCAGACCCTTATGAACCCTTCCTGCTTTCGCAGGCCATTCGTGCGGGCAATTTGGTGTTTGTCTCGGGGCAGGTGGGCATGGACCTGCAAGGCAAGCTTGTCGGTGTGGGTGACTTTGAGGCTCAGGCGGAACAGGCGTTCAAGATGCTTGGCTTGGTTTTGGAGAGGGCCGGCTCAAGCCTTCATCAGACCGTGAAGGTCAATATTTATGTGACTGACATGAAGAACTTCCCCATCGTCATGAAGCTTCGCGAAAAATATTTCAAGAAACCCTATCCTGCTGACACGATCGTGCAGGTCAGTGCATTGGCCTTGCCTGAGCTCCAAATTGAAATTGATGCTGTGGGCCTGGTTGGCGGAACCATTCAAGACGCTCGCTAGTCGCCATGACCTATTCCGTGAAGGAAATCTTCTACACCCTTCAGGGCGAGGGTTGTCATGCGGGCCGCCCAGCCGTGTTTTGCCGGTTTGCAGGCTGCAACCTGTGGTCGGGCCGAGAAGCCGACCGGGCGTCGGCCGTATGCCAATTTTGTGACACGGATTTTGTTGGGGTGGATGGCCAGGGCGGCGGCCGCTTCGATGATGCAGAAAGCCTTGCGCAGGCTGTTTCTGGCTATTGGCCAAAGCTTCAGCCCCAAGGCACGGGCAACAGGAAACCTCTGGTGGTGCTCACTGGCGGAGAACCCTTGTTGCAGCTTGATGCGTCTCTGATTGATGCTCTGCATCGCCAAGGGTTTGAAATTGCCGTGGAGACCAACGGAACGATATCGGCCCCCCAAGGCATTGATTGGCTCTGTGTAAGCCCCAAAGCAGGCGCCGAGTTGCAGCAACGCTCGGGCCATGAACTGAAGGTGGTTTATCCCCAGCCTGGACTTGATTTTCAGGCGTTGGCCAGCCTTGATTTTCAGCATTTTCGTATCCAGCCCATGGACGGGCCGCTGATCAGAGACAATACACAGCGAGCCGTCGATTTCTGTCTTCAAAACCCTCGATGGTCGCTCAGTCTGCAAACCCATAAAGCCTTGGGCATCCGATGAAATTTGAACTTAGCCAGCGGTTTTACTTTGAGGCCGCCCACACCCTTTCGCGCACGATCGACGCCGAGCCCAGCGCGCGCATCCACGGACACACCTACTACGCCACGGTCACCTTAACGGGTACGCCCGACCCGTCCACAGGCATGCTGCTGGATTTGGCTTTCTTGCGCCGAGAAATTGATGGCCTGCGCGAAACACTGGACCATCGGTTTCTGAATGAACTCGATGGCCTTGGCCCCGTGACACTTGAGAATCTTGCCGCCTACATCCATCAGGCGCTGATCAAAACGATTCCGAATATTGTTTCGGTCACGGTGGAGAGGCCGGCAAGCGGGGACGCTTGCACCCTGCGCTTCTAACCGACAACACCCTTAGTGTTTGTGTGACCCGTGCCCGTGTTCGCCATGATGGCCGCGGGATGACGGTTTTTCAACGGGCACAGTGATATTGATTTCACCAGCCTGCTTGAAGATCAGTGTCATCGGAATCTTTTCTCCAGCTTTCAGCGGCTGTTTAAGATTCATCAGCATTAGGTGAAAACCGTCTTTGCTACCTTTATCAAGTGAGGTTTTGCCGTTTGCTGGAATCATAATCGCGGGAATTTCCCGCATACGCATGGTGTTGTTGCTCATCTCCATTTTGTGCACCTCTACCGAACCGGCCACCGCTGAGCGGCCACCGATGAGTTCGTCGGCTTTGCTGCCTTTGTTGGAAATTTCATGAATGAAGACGGCACCATGGGGTTGGCCAGGTGCTGTGCTTGTGGCGTATGGCTTTTCAATCTCGATGGTCTTTGACTTGTTGTCAGAGGCAGAAACGGCAGAGTGCAGGCCCAGCAGCATCGCAAGAGTGACCGCCGCGGATTGTTTGATCAGGAGTGTTGTCATCGAGAGTTTCCTTTATGAAGTCAAGAAAGTGTGTGTGAGAAGCTTAATGGCATTGAACAGGCAGGCGCCAGAGA
>CAYWPQ010000003.1:0-9274 GCA_964460315.1 uncultured Bordetella sp.
TACAAGCCGAGAAAGCACTTCCTGGACTGACTGTCTTTGTCGTCGATTACGACAGCAACAAGCCGCTTCGAAAAGAGCTAAAGGTGCGATCACAGTCGGTGTTCGTCGTGTTCAAAGGCACCAACGAGGTGGCGCGCGCAGGCGGTGACACCCGTCCTGACAAAATTCGAACCCTGCTTGCAAAAGCGCAGTGATGATTACTGAGCTCGGCATTAGCCTTTTGGCGGGTAGCCTGACAACACTGAACCCATGCGTGTTTCCCATTCTTCCTTTGGTGATTGGAAGCGCGGTTCAGGCCAACCGAAAGGCACCGCTCATGATGGGCCTGGGTATGGCGTTGGCCTTTGCCATGCTTGGGCTGCTGACCGGGCTTCTTGCCGACAGTATTGGGTTTGATCCGGATCTCATCCGCACCATCACCGCCGTCTTTCTAATCATCTTTGGGTTAACGCTTGTGATTCCCTCTGCGAAAGCGGTCTTCACTCGATTCATTTCACCTGTGGCTTCTGGGGCGAACCGGCTGTCGGGAGGGCTCTCAGGGGAATCCTCGTTGGGTGCGTTTCTGATGGGCATGCTTCTTGGTCTGATCTGGACGCCCTGCTCTGGCCCTCTCTTGGTGTCAACGCTGGCCATGGCGGCGAGTGACGGTGCTGCTCAGGCTTCAATCACGCTGGGATTCTTCGGTCTTGGCGCAGCGATCCCTCTGATTTCTGTGGGCTACCTTTCCCAGGCGAAGCTTGGTCGCCTGCGTTCCTGGGTTTTGACTCATGGCGACCGCGCGCAGCAGCTGATGGGTCTGCTTTTGGCGGGCGTGGGACTGCTGGTGATCACTGGCCTGGATAAGCAGCTTGAAGCGCAGTTCATCAAGCTTCTTCCTCAGGCATGGCTTGATCTCACCACACGGTTCTAAGACGACAGCCAATTGATTCAACGATGAAACGTGTTCTTTTTCTGTTTCCAAACGAATGGGATCGTGAGGAGCTTCAAAGGCATCACCCACACCCCGGTGTGGACATTATTTTTGAAGGGTTTGATCGGCAACGTTTCTCGGAACGGCTCCGACTTTTAAGGTTTAATCCGGAAAGATTCGTGGAGCAACTGGTGAGCCGCTATGCTGGAAAGATTGATGGCGTCACCAGTAACGATGATCACTTTGGCGCGCTGCTGGCAGCGATCGTTGCGAAACGGCTTGGCCTTCCTGGAAACGACCCAGATTCCATTGTTCGATGTCAGCACAAAGCCTGGATGCGTTCGGCCACGGCTGGCCGATTCCCCAATCAAACGCCATCGTTCTGGGAACTTGAACGGCCTCTCGGTAACGAAGCCACACAGGCCGTCGACTACCCCGTCTGGGTGAAGCCCGTGAAATCCAGTTTCTCGATTCTTGCGCGTCACGTTCAAACGGCGCAGGAACTTAGGTCGGCCGCTCGATTCAGTTGGTACGAACGAGTTGCCCAGCGGGTATTGCTTGGCCCCGTGGAGCAGCTTTTTCGTCTGGCAAGCCCGGCCCTGACGCAATCCAAAGCTCCGGGGTTTCTGTCTGCGCTGATCGCCGAAACGCCACTGCATGGTCAGCAGATCAATGTCGACGGTTATGTCGACCAAGACGGTGTGCATGTTCTTGGAGTCGCGGACTCGATCATGTACCCCGGAACTCATGCCTTTGCCCGATTTCAAACACCCAGCAGGCTCGGGCCCAGAGAAATGGATGCGGTGACCTCGTCCGCGAAAGAGATCATCAGGTCGCTTGGATACCGCCACGGGTTTTTTAACCTTGAGGCGATGGTTCGAATCAACCCAGAGACCAACACGGTTGAGATTGGATGGATTGAAGCCAATGCGCGAATGGCAAGGCAGCTTGCCAGCCTTTACGAAGCGTCTGCCGGCCTTAATTTCTGGAAGATCCTGATTCATCTCGCGCTTGGTGAAAGCACGGCCACCCTGCGTGTTCCCGCTTCAACGACGAAGGTGGCGGCGAGTTTTGTATCGCGAAGTTTCGCTGGCCGCCCGACCGACCCAGAGCCTTCGGCTCATCAGATCGAGCAGGCGCGGATTCGTTTTCCGATGGCAAGGATGTTTTTCTACTTCAAACCCCACGGCATGGGGTTTCACCGAGAGATGAAATGGGTCGGAAGCTATCGGTACGCGGTGATCAATCTGTCTGCGGAGAACATCCATCAGCTTGAGAACGACTACCGGTCACTCATGGATTTATTCGGCTGGCAGCCCACGGTTCAGTTCGATGATGCGCTGGCCCATGCTCAGCCCACTTAGCCAGGCCCCCTGAACCTTATCGCCACCGGCCCAGTCACCGCAGGCACCGAGAGACCGTGCGGCGTCCATCAGATAGCCCAGCTGCAACGGGGTTTTCGACCGCGAATAGCGCCAGCGATGACTTTTTCTGGAGATCACCGAAAGACCGGTTAGGGCGCGAAATGCTGCAACCAATTCGGCCTCAACCGTTTCGGCTTGCTCTTCAAGATGACTGAGACTCCATTCATCCGTGGCCTGAAGCACCCATGTCTCCGCCCCGGTTCGGCCAGGCTTGCTGGTGTTGCGAGCCACCCAGCCCAGCGGCCCGCCGTTGACGAAGGCCGCATCGAAACCGGGATCCATCTGGCCTTCGGTTTGAACCATGATGGTCCAGCATGGCAGCATCGTCGCAGCGTCAAACTGCGGCTCCCATCCCGTGTCGTGATCCCGCAGCAAGACTTTTGCCTGGGGCGCGGGAATTGCAAGCACCAGCCAGTCGAATTGCCCTTCCACACGACCCGATTCGGCCGAATGCAAAATCCACTGGTCGTTTTCACGGAGCAGTGAATTGATGGTGGTGTTCAAGGACACGTCCAACGATTCCGCCAGCCACATGGCAGGAGACGTCATTCGAGGCTCACCCACATAACGGGCCGTTTCCGCGGCACGTGCGGCCGAGCGATTGCCACCGATCACCGAGAGCCGGGGAAGCCATCGTCGGGCGACTCCGGCGTCTACCCAGCGAAACACTTCCTCTTCAAAGCGTGAATCCGTGGCGGTGAAGTATTGAGCGCCGTGATCACACTCCCATCCATCGCCCCGACGGGTGCTCATTCGGCCCGACACGCCACGGCTCTTCTCAAATAACCTTACGTGATTTCCGGCTTGAGTCAGCACGCGAGCGCAGGATAATCCAGCTATGCCTGCGCCAATGATGGCAACGGTTTTCATAAGGTGTTGGTCATGAGTCAAACGCAAAAAACATTTTTAATTTTTGGTGGTGTCGGCGGTATTGGCGAAGCCCTGGAGAAGAGTCTCTCAGAAAAGGGACACACGGTGTTCGTCACAGCAAGAGAAGAGAGCCTATCGAAAACCCGAGAAGGCTTCGATCGCAATCGTGTCTTGACGGTGGATGTCTTTGATGAGGCAGCGATTCGCGAGGCTGTTCAAACTGCTGGCGCCAATGGACTGGACGGGATTGCTTACTGCGTGGGTTCGATTGATCTCAAGCCGCTTGCTCGAACATCCGCTGCCGACTTGATGAAGAGCTTTCAACTGAATGTGATTGGGGCTTTCGTGGCGGTGCAAGAGGCCGCGCCGATGCTTCAGGAAAGCCAGGGAAGCGTGGTGCTGTTTTCTTCGATTGCCGCCCAGCGAGGCTTCGCTCTGCACACTGGCATTGGCACGGCCAAGGCGGGCTTGGAGGGTCTGGCGCGAAGCCTTGCCGCAGAGCTTGCCCCGAAGGTTCGGGTCAACGCCATTGCGCCAAGTCTTTCGGACACACCCTTGGCGAAAAGCTTGACTCAGAGCCCGAAAATTGCCGAGACTATTGCATCCATGCATCCAATCCCCCGCCTTGGTGATGCGGGCGAGATTGCCTCACTCGCAGAGTTTCTCCTCTTGCCGAGTGCGGCTTGGATCACGGGGCAGGTCTTTCACGTCGACGGCGGCCGCAGCAGCATCGAAAAGAAATAGATGGGGAAAAGCTTGGCGGCCAGCGTCACCCGATGGACGCCAACCCTGCTCGACCCGATCGCTCGGCTTGTGACGGTCACCGCTTGGCAGGACGTCCGCCAAGGACACTGAGCTAAGAAACTTCACCACCTCGTCTTCCGCGCGCCGATAGAGATCGAGCGTGACCTGATCCTCTTCTCCTGCACCAGGACGAAGGCCTGCCTCAGTGAGCATCTTGGAAGGCGTTTCGACCGCCCGCAAGATGTCCATCACGCAGATCTCGTGGGGAGCCTTGCCCAGTTGATAACCCCCGCCCGGACCACGCGTGGCAACGACAAGTCCCATGGTGCGCAGTGGACGACAGAGGATTTCCAGGTAGGAGAGCGACACCCCAAGGCGCCAGGCCATGGATGCAAGCGAGACAGGTCCCTGGCTTGATTTCGTTGCCAGATCAGACATCAGAGCGATAGAAACCTTTGCTTTGGTTGAGATTTGCACGGCCAGCTCCAATTGAGGGAAGGGATTTAACAATTAGGGTGCTGACTCAGAAAATGGTTCCGAATTGCCCCCAAAAAAACTGTTCAAAAACAGTTCATGTGAGCAGAATATCCTGTTAGAGTTCAAAAAACCCTCGAAAAAGCGAATTTAAACGTGACAAAACCTGTTCAAACATCCAAGTATCGAGCAGGCGTGGCCGCAAGGCTAGCGGGCATTCCTGTGGAAACCCTGCGAGTCTGGGAACGTCGCTACAAAATTTCTCCCCCCCTGGGTGATCAGGCGTCCCAGAGGCTTTACAGCAAAACGGACATCGACCGGCTAACACTTCTGAAACGTTTGGTGGATTTGGGTCAGCCGATTGGTGCGCTTTCGAAACTTGATCTCGATAGCCTTCGAAGTATGCAAGACACCCTGCTGGCTCATGGACAGGATCCGCTGAGCGGCGCCGAAATTCGTATCGTCATTTTTGGCAACTTGATTGACCCCGTCAGTCTGACCGAAGAACTTTCAGGAAAACAGGTGTCGATTGCCTTTCAGGCCGCGCACCTGGACGAGGTCTCGTCGATGCCCAATGAACTTCAGGCTGATCTTCTGCTTGTGGACATGCCAACGCTGGTGGAGCTGCGCCGAGATCTTCTCGACGAAGCAGCAAGGCGTTGCCGCGCAAAACGTGTGGTACTTTTTTATCGGTTCGCGCCGAGCAACCTCATTCGCCAGCTTCGCCACGCCGGTTATTCTGTCTTGCGCACACCGATTGAGGCCATGTCGATTGCAAATCTCTGCGCCAGCATGATTCGACAGCGGCAGGGCCGATTCGTCAACACCTCAGACCACCCCTCAGTCACCACCACCTTCAACACATCGAGAAGACTGCAGGATCCGCTGGGCGACGATATTCCCGCACGTCGATACTCGGACACCACCCTGCATCGACTGGCACAGATGAAAAGCTCGGTCTATTGCGAATGCCCAAGCCAGCTTGCAGAACTCTTGATGCACCTGACGGGTTTTGAGCAGTACAGCAGTGAATGCGCCAATAAGACTCCCGACGACGCAATGATTCATGAGGCGCTGCGCCAAAGCGCTGGGCGGGCAAGAGTGCTTTTGGAAGAGGCCATGACCCAGCTTCTTGCCGCCGAAAACCTGACGGATGACATCGCCGATCTGGGCTAACGCGGCACCCTGACCTTCGGCATTCGCTCAAGGACGATCAGCGACTTTTCGGTAAGCCATTCGGAGTCTCGCCGTCGGTCGTAACGCTTGGGCGCTGGCAGAATGGATGCCAGCCAGGCCGCCTGGACCGAGTCGAGCTGAGAGGCCGACACCCCAAAGTAGTGTCGTGAAGCAGCTTCAATGCCAAAAACACCAACACCCCACTCGGCAACGTTGAGATAGATTTCAAGAATCCGTCGTTTGTCCAGCACGACCTCGAGCATGCCGGTGATGATGAATTCCTGAGCCTTACGAACATAACTTCGGTCGGCTGACAGAAACAGGTTTTTTGCCAGCTGCATGGTGATGGTTGATCCACCCCGATGGACGCGGCCCTTCCGTAAATTGTCGCGGGCCGCTTTTTCAATCGCTTCCCAGTCCACGCCATCGTGGTCACTGAAGCCGGCATCTTCCGCAGCAATCACCGCCTGCTTGGCGTAAATGGAGATGGCGCCATAGGGGGCCCAGCTCTGCCGAATCGTGACGCCCGATTTTGCGGCTTTGAATCGCTCGCGCTCGGCATCCATGAAGGCCGTCGACGTCGGCGCATTCCAACGAAGCCAAACCACCTGGGCTAGCAGGGACGCCTGATAGACCAGCAGAGCAGCAAGTAAAATACCCAAAGGCCATCGAAGCAGCCTCCAGGCGGAACTCGAGCGTCGCGCTTTCATCAATTAATTTCTAAAGGTCAAGGAATGAACGAATCAGATTCTGTGATGGACGGATTTCGCCGCTATTGTGCCTTGCTTCTTGGAAGCCTGATTGCGGTTTTCCTGCCGGCCTGCGCCCATTCTCAGCATGGCGATCAGCTCTACGAACCCAGGGTGGGGCAGCATGGCAAAGACGTGATCTGGGTCCCCACCCCGGACGACCTTGTGGTGCGCATGCTGGAAACTGCGAAAGTCACCGCCAATGACCTTGTCATTGATCTTGGTGCGGGTGATGGCAAGATACCGATTCAGGCGGCTCGACAGTTTGGTGCCCGCGCAATTGGCATCGAATACAACAAAGACCTTGCCGAATTGGCTCGACGAAATGCCCAGCGTGCTGGGGTGGCCGACAAAGTGACCATCATTCATGGCGACATCTTCAAAGAAGACTTCTCAAAAGCCACCGTGGTGACGCTTTATCTACTTCCCGAGCTGAACATGAAGCTCAAACCAACACTTTTAAAAATGAAACCAGGCACGCGAATTGTCTCGCACTCCTTCAACATGGAGACATGGGAACCGGATGCGGTGATCTCGGGGGCCAACAGCTATTACGGCTATTTCTGGGTGGTGCCCGCGCCGATTGATGGCCGCTGGAATCTCACCGGTCTTGATCAGCCCGCGAGCATTGAGGTTCGCCAGCGGTTTCAGAAGTTCGGTGGCTTCATCACCATCCATGGCCAACGTCAGCCCATCACCGAGGGCACAATTCGCGGGCCCGAGGTGACTCTGAAGTTCCGGGATGCTCAGCTGGTGGAGCACACCATCGTGGCGGTGGCCGAATCAGGCCAGCTGAACGGCAGCCTCTTTACCCAGGGGCAAGCGTCCGCCCGAACCATTCGCGCGAGCCGCGAAGCGTCTTCAACCCAGTGACATGGCGCAGGCATGGGCACTGGCCCATGCCCACTGAAAATTATGGCCACCAAGGTGGCCCGTGACATCGACACACTCACCGATGAAGTAAAGGTTGGGATGGTCTTTGGCCATCATGGTTTTGCTATTAAGCGATCGCGTGTCGACACCGCCCAGCATGACCTCGGCTTTTTTCCAGCCCAGCGTTCCGGCGGGTTTCACCTGCCAATGTTGAACACGTGCCACAAGGGATTCGCGCTGAGCCTTTGAAATTTCCGCCCACTTGCGGCCCGACAACCCACAGGACTGGGCGAACCATTTCGCCAGCCGATCCGGCATGCTCAAAGCCAAGACGGCATCCGCCGACTTGGCACCCACCTGCCGCTCATCGAAAAGCTTGGACAAGTCCTGACCGTTGGACCAATCAACGGTGATGGAATCACCCTCCTGCCAATAGCTGCTGGCCTGCAACACGGCCGGGCCGGAAAGCCCCTTGTGCGTGATCAAGAGATCTTCATCAAAGCTGCCGCGGCCATAGCCCTGCCCTTGCT
This sequence comes from uncultured Bordetella sp., assembly GCA_964460315.1. Taxonomy (GTDB): domain Bacteria; phylum Pseudomonadota; class Gammaproteobacteria; order Burkholderiales; family Burkholderiaceae_A; genus Lacustribacter. The sequence goes on from CAYWPQ010000003.1 coordinate 7,751, forward strand.
CGCCTGAGGCAATTTTTACCGGGAGACTCAAGCCCGAGAGTTCCTCCATTCCCTGGAACTCGGAGGACGTAAAGGCCAGAGGCACCAGTGCTGGCCGAGGCGGAACCACAGGCAAGGAGAGGCTTCGCGCAAAATCAAGCGCAAAACCTGAGGCGCCAATCGCTGGCACCGGTAAGCCGCCCGTAGCCAACACCAGATGTCGCGCCATGAACGCACCCTGATTGGTATTGATCTGCCAGTCCTGTGCAGTTTTACCAATCGTTTCAACGCCCACAGGATGATGAATGGATACGCGGCCAAGACTGCATTCCTGCATCAGCATGCCAATGATCCTCTGTGCGGAGTCATCGCAAAAAAGCTGGCCCTTGTGCTTTTCGTGAAAGCCAATCTTGTGCCGTCGAACAAGCTGAATAAAGTCGTTGGCCGAATAACGAGTCAGGGCACTTTTGGGGAAATGCGGATTGAGCGACAGAAAGTTTTCGAGCCGGCTTTCGCGGTTGGTGAAATTACAACGCCCACCCCCACTGATTCGGATCTTCTCCCCCAGGGTTTTGGCGTGGTCCAACACAAGCACCCTCAGCCCCCTCTGGCCAGCGATGCCTGCACAGAACAGTCCTGCCGCACCGCCCCCAACCACCACCAGGTCGTAGCGATTCATGGCGAAGTCAGGACAACACCCGCCAGAGCCCGACGCCGCTCACGACCACCAGAGCCACCCCCAGAACACGAAAAAAGGTTGGTGTCTCGGCCGCCACGATACGTTCGTGGGCACGCTGACCAAGAACGTGGCCAAACCATGCACAAGGAAGTAGCCAGAGATGGTGGATAAGCTGAAGATCAACACCCACGATGACAAACGAGGTGAGTTTGATCGCGGTCAGAATGAACCAGAGCACAAAGAGTGTGTCTCGTAGCTGATGCTTGGGCACATGCGCCGCAAACACCGGGATGATCAGAGGCGCTCCGGTGAGGGATGTGCCTGAAATGTAGGCACCTGCGCCCAAAAGGGCGACATCCACCGTCTTGCTTTGGTTGCGGATGGGGCGGTTCAAGATGTACCCAATGGCGTAGCCCAACACGATCAGAAAAATGACCGTGCTCATGAGTTTCGGCGGCAGGGTCAAAAGACCTATCACCCCGGCAATCTTCGGAATGATCATGATCTTCATGGCCTTTTTGAGATAGGCCCAGTGAATCGTGGCCTCAGCCACCTGGGTGGTCGACTTGCGGTGGCTATCCCACATGATCCAGCCGGAGAACACCAAAAGATGCACGGCGATGATCGGCAGGAACACGAGGGGGTCATTCAGAATGAGCAGAAGAAACGGCAAGGCCAGCACCGCGCCGCCGAAGCCAAGCCCACTTCGAACAAAGCCACTCCAAACAAAGACCAGGCCAATCAGCAGGTACTGCCACCACAAGAGTTCAGTCATGGCCAAATTCTATGCGGTTTCGAAAGGGCATTAGGGCAAATCAGGGGATATGACAACGCCGATTTTCCTTAGACTGCATTTTGGATATTCT
>CAYWPQ010000003.1:9374-99314 GCA_964460315.1 uncultured Bordetella sp.
CAAATCAGGGGATATGACAACGCCGATTTTCCTTAGACTGCATTTTGGATATTCTGCAGACATTCACTCCCCCAACCCCCTACCGCGCAAGGTTAACCGCCATGAGAACGAACTTTCGCACTGTCTTCGGCAGCCTGATGCTTTCGGCTGTTCTGATTCAACCCGCCTGGTCCGAAGGCGTCTTCGGCGATGAAAAGTATCGACCCGAGGTGGGTCAAGAGGGTAAAGACGTGATCTGGGTTCCCACCCATGATGAACTGGTCGAAAAGATGCTTGAGGTTGCCAAGGTTACCCGCGACGACATTGTCTATGACCTGGGCGCGGGCGACGGCAAGATTCCTATTTTTGCCGCAAGACAATACGGGGCACGAGCTGTCGGGATTGAGTACAACAAAGACATGGCCGACCTTGCCGTGCGAAACAGCCAACGTGCGGGCGTGGCCGACAAAGTCAAGATCATCCATGGCGATATTTTTAAAGAAGATTTTTCAGAGGCCACGGTCGTCACGCTCTATCTTCTGCCCGATTTAAACCTGAAGCTTCGACCCACCCTGTTGGCCATGAAACCTGGAACGCGCGTGGTGTCGCATGCGTTTCACATGGGCGACTGGGAGCCCGACCAAAAGATCGACACGCCCCGAGCCCATGCGTTTTTCTGGGTGGTGCCTGCATCGGTGAAAGGCCGCTGGGATCTCACCGGGGTTAATGGCGAGACCAAAGCCACTCTCATCCTTCAGCAGCGCTATCAAAAAATTGCGGGAACGCTCACCATCGGCCGAAAGACCCAGCCAATCCTTGGTGCGCAACTCACCGCCGACAAGCTGTCATTCCGCTACATCGACAGCGCTGGGCAGCTGCAGTCAGTCACCGCATCGATCACCGGCAATACCCTTGAAGGCGATGCGCGAAGCGGAGACATCCTCGGCCCCATCCGTGGCGAGCGCCGATAAGATGGCCAGCCCAGAGGTTTCGCCCCAACAGCTGCTTGGGCGTTGGGGTGCGATTGCCATCATTGTTGGCATTGTGGTGGGTGCAGGCATCTTCAAAACACCTTCGATGGTTGCCGGTGTGGCAGGAGACGCAGGCTGGGTGATCGCCATCTGGGTGGTCGGCGCGCTGATTTCCCTGGCTGGGGCGCTTTGCTATGCAGAACTGTCGTGCGCCTATCCTCACACAGGAGGTGACTACCACTTTCTGGCGCGTGCCTATGGGCGACATGTTTCATTCCTATACGCCTGGGCCAAGGCCATGGTGATCAACACCGGCGCCATTGCCCTACTTGGCTTTGTCTTCGGCGACTACATGACCCAGGTCATTGCGCTGGGGGAATACTCCAACGCGATCTGGGCGGCGGGGGTGATTGTGCTGCTGACCTTGGTCAACCTGGCAGGCCTTCATCTGTCTTCCCGTGTCCAGTCGATCATGCTCTTGGTTGAATTCGTGGGCCTGGCTGCAATTATTGCGGCCGGCTTGATGTTGACTGCACCGGATGCCTCACCCGAGCCGTTTTCATCCACACCTCCGCTTGGGCTGATGGGTCTTGCCCTGGTGTTTGTACTGCTTACCTTTGGCGGCTGGAATGAAGCGGCTTACATCGCCACAGAAGTCAAAGGTGGAACGCGTCAAATTGTTCCCGTCGTGATGATCAGCCTTGGCATCATCACGGTTCTTTACCTGATGATTAATCTTGCTCTGCTTCACGGGCTTGGCCTCCAGGGGCTGGCCAAAAGTCCTGCCGCAGCGGCGCAGGTGATGGGCGGCGTATTTGGTGAATGGGCAAAAATCATGATGGGCGTGATTGTGGCCTTGGCAGCACTCACCAGCATCAACGCCACCATTGTGGTGGGTGCTCGCTCGAACCATGCCTTGGGCCAAGACTGGGCGAAGCTTCGGTTTCTATCTCAGTGGGAGCAAGGCAAGGGTGCGCCCACGACGGCCTATGTCATTCAGGGGGTGATCGCTCTTTCCCTGGTTGGATTCGGCGCACTTCAGAACGATGGCTTCGAAGCCATGGTGGAATTCACAGCGCCCGTGTTTTGGATCTTTCTGACCCTGGTGGGGCTCTCGCTTTTTGTTCTTCGCCACCGCGACCCGAACACGGCCCGCCCCTTCAAGGTTCCGTTGTACCCCCTGACCCCGCTCTTGTTCGTGGGCTCGTCTGGCTACCTTGCTTACTCAAGCATTGGTTATGCCGCGAGCCAGAACGCGGTGGAGGTGTCGCTCTGGGTCATGGCAGCGGGCCTGGTGGCCCTTGCCTTGGTCGCCCGAGCGAAGACCTAGCCCATGGCCTTATTCGGAAGCCAGAGAACGATCTCGGGGAAGATGGCCAGGATCACCGTGAAGACCATCATGATCACGACGAATGGCAGAGAGCCCAGCAAGATATCCTTGATCGACACCTGAGGCACCACACCTTTCAAAACAAAAAGGTTCAGCCCAACGGGTGGCGTGATCAGGCCAATCTCCATGTTGATGGTCAGAATCACCGCGAACCAGATGAGGTCGAACTGATTGGCTTCAAGCACGGGGGTGAGCACCGGCATGATCATCAAAATAATGGCCACCGGCGGAAGAAAACACCCGGCAATCAGAAGGAAGACGCTGATGGCGGCCAGCAATACCCAGCGGTTAAGTTCGAGCGCCACCAGCCATTCAGCGGTGGACTGGGTGATGTAAAGCAGCGACATCATGTAGGAAAAAACGCCCGCGGCGGCAATGATCATCAGGATCATGGTCGATTCACGCATGGTCTCGCGGAAAATACGCCACTGATCGCCCATGGATCGTTCTTTGTAAATCACCACCACCAAGAGCATGGCAAAAGCTGCCGACAAGGCTGCAACCTCGGATGGCGTCGCAATTCCACCGTACATGGCGTACGCAATGGCAATCACCACCAAAATGAAGGGCGAGACTCGACCGAGGCCCTCAAACTTCTGCGACATGGTGTAGTACACCACTGGCTCGCTTTGGTCACGCTTGTCTTTGCGCCAGCTGACCAGCCATGCGTAAATAGCGAAAAGCAACACAAGAAGAATGCCAGGAATCACGCCAGCAAGAAACAAACGACCAATGGATGTCTCGGTGGTTAGCCCATAGAGAATCATGGTGATCGAGGGCGGAATAAGAATGCCAAGGGTGCCACCGGCGCATACCGAACCGGTGGCAAGACGAACGGGAATGCCGCGCTTGAGCATCTCCGGGACACCCGCCTTGCCAATGGCTGCGGCGGTGGCCGGGCTTGAACCGCTGATGCCGGAAAAAATTCCACAGGCCAGAATGTTGGCAATCACCAGCCCACCCGGCACACGGTCAAGCCATCGATGCAAGGATTCATAAATATCGCGCCCCGCATTCGAGCCACCCACCGCCGAACCCAGCAGAATGAACAAGGGAATGGTGAGGAGCGCAAACGAAGCGAGTTCATCAATCATCACGATTGGAATGTTGGCCAGTGCGCCAACACCCTTGACCGCCACCAAGGAGCCCACCGAGACCAGGATCAAGCCCCATGCAATGGGAAGACCGGAAAACAGCACCACCAGTGTGATGGCCATAATCAAAAAACCCATCTGCAGCTCAGACATGCTTGACCTCCAGCGTCTTGTTTCCCGACGTCAGAATGGCGATGTACTGCAGCGCAGTGAGCCCAAAACCAATCGGCATCATGGCGTAAAGCGGCCACTTGGGCGGCCCCCACATGCTTTCTGTACGATCGTTTTTAATATAAGCGTCTAGCGTGAATTCAAAACAAATCCAGGCCAGAAAAACACAAACCAAGAGCCCCAAAAGATTGGCAATGACATCAAGCTTTTTGGCTGAGGCCTGAGACATGTAATGCCCCAAAAGGTCAACACCCACATGCCCCTTGGTCAACAGGGTGTAGGGCGACGCCAGAAATAGACTGGCCACCATGAGGAAAATCGAGAGCTCAAGTTCCCAAGAGGTGGAATTTCCTAGCGTTCGCGTGGTCACCATCCAGACAATGACCAGGCCTGCAATCGCGAGAAGCAACGATGCCAAAACTGCACAGGCCTTCGACACCTTGGTCATCAGTTGATAAAAGGGGCTCATGAAATAGGCTTTTTATAAAAAGAAATCCCGGCGCTGCCGTGCCGCCGGGATGGTTGAGTCAGGAAAAATTACTTGGCTTTTTGCAGGTCATCAAGAATGGATTTAGCCAAAGGCGAGATGGCCGCATATTCAGGATAGGCCGTCTTTTTCGCCAGCGCGATCCACTGATCGAACTCAGCCTTGGTCAGGACATGGGTTTGGCCGCCCGCCTTTTTATAGGCTGCCTCCATGTCGGCAACGGCTTTACGCTGCTGCTCCAAAAAGAACTGATCACTTTTTTCCGCAGCCTCTTCAAAGATTTTCTTCTGGGCTGGCGTCAGCTTGTTGTAGGCCGCTGTGGACATGACCAGAGGCTGAAGAAGCATCCAGAGGGTCTGATCGCCTGGCAGCGTCGCCATCTTGGTCTGCTCATAAAGACGCATGCTCACAAACGTCTCGGCCGAGGTCAGGCCGCCGGTCAGCACGCCCGACTGGAGCGCAGGATAGAACTCGCTCGAGGCCATTGCAGACACCGAGGCGCCCGCGGCTTTCAGCATGGACTCAAACGTTGGGTCTGCTGCACGCATCTTTTGGCCCGAAACACTGGCGGGGTTGGTGATCATCTTGTCTTTGGTTGCGAAACCGCCCGGCGTCCACCACCAGGTGATGATGCGAAAGCCATGTTTGGCGGAAAGATCTTGCATCTTTTGGTAGTAAGGCGACTTCTTCAGACGCATGGCGAAATCAAGATTCGGGATGGCGCCAGGAAGAATCACACCGGAGAATTCCTTGGCCTTGCCTACGGCATAGGACATGGGAAAGATGGCCATTTCTAGCGTGCCATTTTGAAGTGCATCCAGCTGGGCCACGGGCTTAATGCCAAGTGAGGAGCTGGGGTAGATTCGGAACTTCAGTCCCGGATCTTTTTTATTGACTTCTTCAATAAAGAGTCTTGCTGCGACGTCGCGCGCGTCGGAGTTGGCCTTCCACTGGTGCGAAATCTTAATTTCCTGAGCGGCAGCGGGTGCGGCCAAAAGGCTCACGGACAAAAGCCCCGCAATGACGCCAAGGGCGCCTCGGTAGTTCATAGTCATTGAATGGTCTCCTTGGTTATCAACAGCTTCCGGGATCTTGTTTCATAACCCGGCAAACCACACTCGGGGAAATCCCCCGATTGGGCGGGGATAATTCCGCCTCGCCAAAGGTTCCTGGGAAAGGACATGCCATAATTTCGGCATGACTAGACTCGTTCAATGCATTAAGTTGGGTGTCGAGGCCGAAGGAATGGATTTCCCACCGGTACCCGGCGAACTTGGAAAAAAGATCTGGCTTTCGGTCTCGAAGCAGGCCTGGCAAGACTGGCTCAAGCATCAGACCATGCTGGTGAATGAATATCGGCTTAATTTGTCTGACCCTAAAGCCAGGAAGTACCTGCTTCAGCAGCTCGAAAACCACTTCTTCGGAACCGGTGCGGATCAGGCGTCGGGCTTCGTCCCGCCAAGCAACAGCTAGGCGCAAGAGGAACCGAAGGGTTCAGCCTTCCTGAACCTGTTTTTCGACCGAATCGATGTCTTGATGGCGAATGTCACGCCCCTTCACCATGTAGACCACATGCTCGGACATGTTCTTCGAGTGGTCACCAATTCGTTCCAAAGCCTTCGCCACAAACAGCAGGTCGATCGAACGAGAGATGGTTCTTGAGTCTTCGATCATGTAGCTGATCAGAAGCCTGAGCGTGTTTCTGAACTGATCATCAACACTGACATCTTCGCGAATGACGTCAGGCAGGGACGTTGGGTCATTGCGGGCGAAGGCGTCTAACGACTGACGCATCATCTTGATGACCACGGTGTACATCGAAGAAAGCTCCACCTTCGGGGTGAAGGCCGAATTGCTTTCGTGAATAAAGAGCGCCATGCGTGAGATTTTTTCAGCCTCATCACCAATGCGCTCAAGGTCGCGGATCATCTTCATGCAGGTCAACACAAAACGCAGATCATAGGCCGTGGGCTGACGACGGGCGATCACATGATTGCACTGGTCATCGATCTCGAGCTCAAGGCGGTTCACCTGTTTTTCTCGCTGAAGCACGTCTTTTAAGAGGGCGACGTTACCTTCTTCAAGACCTTCAATCGAACTTTTGATCATGCCCTCGACCAGGCCACCAAGTTCGAGAACGTTGGTGCGAATGGTTTCGAGTTCTTTGTCGTATTCTTTCGAGGTGTGCTGAGGCATGGCGAGACCCTTTCGATGAGAGGCCTAGTTTAGATGAGTCTTGTTGCAGTTATGTTTCAGTGATGTTTTCGCCTGGCCCGATGGTCAGCACGCCCTGGGGCGACCCAACCAGAGCCAGGTCGGCGCGCCTTAAGGCAAAAATACCATTGGTGACGACGCCAGGGATCTGGTTGATCGCCGTTTCCATGGCGACAGGGTCGGTGATGGTCAACCCGTGCACATCCAGAACCGGATGGCCGTTGTCCGTGAGCACGCCCTGGCGCAGCTTCGGCGTGCCCCCCATGGCCTGAACGGCCCAACTCACGGGATTGATCGCCGACTCGATCACTTCCAGCGGCAAAGGAAAGCGACCCAGCACCTTCACCTGCTTGCTGGCATCGACAATGCAGATGAACTGACGAGCGGCACTGGCCACAATTTTTTCCTGGGTTAACGCAGCGCCGCCGCCCTTGATCATGCAAAGCGCTGGGTCGATTTCATCGGCCCCGTCAATGTAGAGATCCATCGGGCCAGAGAGATCAGCAAGGCCAATCACGCGATACCCCAACGAACGCAGCCGCTCCGAGCTTCGATGAGAGCTGGACACCGCGGCATCAAGCTTGACACTGGCCTCGGCCAGCGCATCAATGAAACAATCGACGGTTGAGCCCGTGCCCACCCCCAGGATCGAACCCGAGACCACCCTGGTGGCCGCCTCTCGCGCCACCGCAACCTTTAATGCGCTTTGATCAGCATTGCCCATGGTTCGCATACAATCCAGAAAAATTGAATGAAAGAATTGTGCCATGCCGAAAGCCAAATATGACTGTAGCAAATGCCCCGGCTACTGCTGCAGCTACCCCAGAATTACCGTCACGGAAAAAGACGTGCAACGCCTGGCCAAGCATTTCGACATGACCGAGGCCGCTGCCTGGAAGAAGTTCATCACCCAGTACACGGTGGAAGACGGCGAAGAGGATGCCGGTACCGTCGAAAACATTCTGAAGCACAAAAAAGACACGGTCTATGCCACGATCTGCCAGTTCTTCGATCAAGACGCCCGCCGCTGCACCATTTACAAGGCGCGTCCTGAAGTCTGCCGCGAATATCCTGACGGCAAGACCTGCGGCTATTACAACTTTCTAAAGTTCGAGCGCAAACACCAGGGCGACAAGGACTTTATTCCAAGCGCCTAATGCCCTTCGCGGGCAGCCACAGCGTGGCGAGCCAGCAGGCAAACAGCATCAAGGTGGAGCCCATCAGGGCGTAGGTCAGTCCGCCCCACTGATAGAGCAGCCCCGACAGCAAGGTTCCCAGAAAACGCCCCGTGGCGTTCGCGGCGTAATAGAAACCGACATCTTCGGCCGCTTTCTCCGAGCCAGCATAGGCAAGGATCAGATACGAGTGAACCGACGAGTTCACCGCAAAGGCCACGCCAAACAGACTGAGGCCCGCCACCACCACCCATTCCAGCTGCGGCATCTCCAGCCAGACCAGCAAAGCAAGCACAGCGGGGATCAGCATGAGACCCGCCGACCACCACCGTGCGGCAGGGACCTCGTGACTTAGGCCATCCGTGCTTCGACGAACCACGGCGGGTGCCCCAGCCTGAACAAGGCCATAGACAATCGTCCAGGCGGCAAGAAACCCGCCCACCATAGTGAAGGTCCAGCCCGATGCGTAGAGAAACACCGGCACGCCCACCACGAACCAGACATCCCGAGCCCCAAAGAGACCCACTCGAGCCAGGGCTAAAAGGTTGATTCCCTTGTTTTTGGCAAAGAGCTCTTTCGCCGACTTTGATGGCTTGCTCTTGCCCATCATGGGGGGCAGTGAGGCAATGACACCAACAAGCACCAGGCCGAGAAGCGCCGCCATGGACCAGAGTGCACCCTTGAAACCTAGCTGATCAAGCAACAGCCCGCCCAGAAAAAATCCGATGCCTTTCATGGCGTTCTTGCTTCCCGTGAACCAGGCGACCCACTTGAACAGCTGGCCTGAAGCCTCACCGGCGGTGATTTTGATGGCCGACTTGCTAGCAGTTTTGGTCAGGTCTTTGGCCACGCCGCAGATTCCCTGGGCCACCACCACCCAAGCCACCGAAAGCGCGACAGCCCAGTCGGGGGACAAGGCCGACAGAAGCAAAAAGCCAAGAATCTGAGTGCTCAGGCCAACGGCCAACATTCGGGCAATGCCAAACCGGGTGGCAAGCCATCCGCCGATCAGGTTGGCAAGAATTCCTGCGAACTCATAGAGAAGAAAAAGAAAGGCCAGGGTAAAAGGCGAGTAGCCCAGACGAAAGAAATGCAAAAGCACCAGCATTCGCAGGGCACCATCGGTGAGCGTGAACCCCCAATAGGCGGAGGTCACGATGGCGTAGTTTCTTGCCGCCGAATGCGAGGACATGGTGGTGAAGCTTAGAGCCCCTGCCCCTTCATGTGGCAGGCGAGATCCACCATGCGACAGGAATAGCCCATTTCGTTGTCGTACCAGGCATAGACCTTCAGGAGTGTGCCGTCGGTGACCATGGTGGAGAGTGCATCCACAATTCCACTGCGGGTGTCGCGGGCGTAATCGGCACTCACCAGAGGCTTGGTCTCATAGCCAAGAATTCCGGCAAGACTTCCGCTGGCGGCCTGGGAAAAGAGTTGATTCACTTCATCCGCCGTGGTGGCACGGTTGAGTTCGAAAACGCAGTCGGTCAATGAGGCATTCAGCACGGGTGCACGCACCGCATGGCCGTTGAGCTTGCCTTTGAGTTCGGGGTAGATCAGGGCGATGGCCGTGGCGCTGCCCGTGGTGGTAGGGGCAAGACTGGTCATGGCACTTCGAGCGCGGCGCAGGTCCTTGTGCGGAGCGTCCACCACCAAATTTGTATTGGTGGGGTCGTGGATGGTGGTGATCTGGCCATGCCGAATGCCAATGGATTCATGCACCACCTTAACCACCGGCGCAAGGCAGTTGGTGGTGCACGACGCCGCTGTCACGATACGATGTTGATCAGGGTTGTAAAGGCTGTGATTAATACCAAACACAATGTTGAGCACATCGCCAACCTTGACCGGCGCCGCGACAATCACACGCTTGGCACCACGATCAAGATGCCCCTGAATGGTTTCTGGGGTGAGAAATTTTCCTGTGCACTCCAGCACAAGATCAACCCCCATGTCGCCCCAGGGAATTTCAGCCGCCGTGGGGTGGCTGGTGAACCGAATGGCCTGACCATCGACCATCAAATATTCTGGCGATTCGACATGGATGTCCGTCTTCCATCGGCCTTGAACGCTGTCGAATTCCAAAAGGTGGGCAGTCGCTTCGATCCCGCCTTTGATCTCGTTGACATGGACAACGTTGAGACGGTTCGACCGATAAGGGTCATTCAGGGGGCGGTCGGCAGCCCCCATGGCCGCGCGAAGGGCAAGACGGCCAATTCGGCCCATGCCGTTGATTCCAACTCTCATGACTTGTACTTCCTAGATATTTTTTGCTTGGTCCAAGCTTAGATTGTCATGATGACAAAAGGATGACAAGCCCTCCACAGGCTGGCTCAAGAGGCGTTTGAACACCGACTCTGTTCGGGCCACCACGGCTGGCCAGCCATGCCTGATGGCAGAAAGCCTGGCGGCTGCCGAGAGTTCGGCCTGGATCTGAGCCGAGCCGGAAATTTTTTGGATGAGCGTTAGGGATTGGTCGACAAAGCCGTCATCGTCGCCGATGTCAGCAAGCGCGCCATTGATCGGGGGTTCAATGAGTTGCATCGCAGCGGCACATCGATAGGCCACCACGGGAAGACCGCTCGCAAGAGCCTCGAGCGTGACATTGCCGAAGGTTTCGGTCTGGCTTGGAAACAGAAACAGATCCGCGCTGGCGTAATGGGCTGCAAGGTCTTGATCTCGCCGAATGCCAGCAAAGACAATCTCGGGAAATTCTTTGCGAAGGCTTTCACCCAAAGGACCATCGCCCACCAAGACCAGTTTGACCGCCACACCATGCTGACGGCCCCATTCCAAGGCTGCACGCCAAACCCGAATCGTCATGACCAGATTTTTCTCAACAGCCAAACGCCCAACGGTCGTGAGCACCACAGTATGTTCGTCCGCCCCCCAACGGGCACGAAGATCCGGCGAACGCAACAGGGGCTGAAAACGATCCGTGTCCACGCCACGTGGCACCACCTCAAGCCGTTGAAACCCGCTTTCGCTTAGCGCTGCCTGGAGTTCCGCAGTAGGTACCATGGTGCACTGGGTGCCATTGTGAAACTTTCGCAAGTAACCAACAATGGCCCCCTTCAGCCAGCCCATGCCGTAGAGATTGCTGTAAGCATGGAAATTGGTTCGGAAATCCGAGGTGGTCGGGATCTTCAACTTCTTCGCAGCGCGCGCAGCCGACCATCCCAGCGGGCCCTCGGTGGCAATGTGGACAACATCAGGGCGACGACGCGACCAGAGCCGAACCAGCTCGGTCTTGGCGGGAAGGCCCATCTTGAGTTCGCGGTACATGGGGATGGGTGCACCCTTGACCAGGTGCTCAGAAAAACCATCCTCGATCACCGCCGCTTGACCCGATTGAATGCGGGGCCTGACCAGAATGATTTCATGGCCATGATGGTGCAGGCCCTCGACAACCCGAGCAATCGTCTGAGCCACACCGTTCACATCGGGCGGATAGGTTTCCGTCACCACCGCAATGCGCAGTGACCGTATCTCGGGTAGAAGCGTCTCGACTTGAAGATCCGGGGTTGGGCTCATGCCGAACACGGTAGCGCTCAAAGATCACGAACTGATGACAGCGAGAAGACAGATTCATGACAACAGAGGCCGTGATTTGTGATGAAAGCGTCACAAAAGTGTCACGAGTTTTTAATCCGTTGACGTCAGAGTCAAGGCTCGTTTTTAAATTGAATGGGAGTATTCATGAGCCAGCTTTTCGAGACCTTACGGATTCAGCGTTGGGATGACCACCGTTACTACCACCACAGCCGAATTAACCAATCCCTGCATCTTCTCAGTGCGCTGTCGTTCTTGGTGGCCTATGCGCTATTGTTTGTCGACCCGGTATTGGCAGCCTTGATTGCCTGGCTCGTGGCGATGACATCGCGCCAGGCGGGTCACTTCTTTTTCGAGCCCAAAGGCTATGACCACGTCAACCAGGCCACCCACGAGCACAAAGAAGAAATCAAGGTTGGCTATAACCTTCAGCGCAAGATTGTGCTGCTCTCGATCTGGGTGGCTATTCCCGTGCTTGCTATCGTCTGGCCGGCGAGCGTGACCTGGATGGTCCCCGCGGCTTATGAAGGTTCAGCCGTTGAGATCATTGGTATGTCGTGGCTTGCGCTGGGTATTGCGGGCCTTTTGTTTCGTGCCATACAGCTTTACTTTCAAGACAATCTGCGCACGGCCACGGCCTGGGTTTTAAAAATTATCACCGACCCCTTCCATGACGTGAAGATGTATTACAAATCCCCCATTTACCTGATGAAAGGTGAACTGATTGACCCCATGCCCCATGTCCATGGAGCTCACGGGTCAGGCCGTGGTCGGCTTCATTCCTAGTTTGTGACGCAGCATCTCCAAAAGCACCGATCGCCGCATCGCTTTTCCATTCTGATGCGGCGATGGCCACCACCACCCGTCCGATCGCATCCTTTCCGCAGCCCTCAACACTCGCTCAACAAACTGGTCGAAGTCTGCATCGGTGTATGTCAGGGGGAAGATGAAACGGCCCGTTCCAACCCAGCTCAGAGCAATCCCCTTATCCCGCAGATAGAACTGAAACATCCACTGGTAACGAGAAGGCTGTGTGTAGACCAAGGACCAGATCGAGCCCATCGACTCGAACCGCAAGGGAAAACCGCAGTCCTGCAGTCGAGTATTGATCGCCTCCGATCGACGGCTCCATATCGAATCGGCCTCACGATAGATCGCCTGGATTTCAGGCTTGTCCAGGCAACGAAGAAAATGATTCATCGACGTCATCACCGCAGGGTGAGCATTGAATGTGCCGCGTGCGAAGCAGAGGTCTACAGGACGGTCTTCTTTGAATCGCTTCATCAAGGAGGCCTTGCCGCAGAGCACTCCCACTGGCCAGCCCCCACCCAGGGTTTTTCCATAGGTGACGAGATCGGCCTTCACGCCGTAATACTCCTGAGCGCCACCAGGGGCCAGGCGAAACCCCAGAAAAACTTCATCAAAAATCAGAACAATCCCGCGCTCACTGCAGACCTGCCGCAATGCCACCAGCCAGCTTTGGTAGGCCTGGCGGTCAAAATGAACCGACCGGATGCCGTCAATCATGGCCGAGTCGGACGGAGCCGGCCGATTAGGATGCATGGCTTGAATAGGGTTCACCAATACACAGGCAATGTCTTTTCGTTTTCTCAATACACGCAGGGTCGAGGCATGCATCTCGCGAAGCGTGAGGGTTTGGCTGGACGGCGGCATGGGGTTGCCCGGGCCGGGTTGAACGTCATCCCACCAGCCGTGATAGGCACCCGAGAACCGGACCAGACGCTTGCGCCCCGTGTGGTAGCGGGCAAGACGAACCGCCTGCATGACAGCTTCGGTGCCCGACATATGGAACGAAACCTCGTCTTGTCCCGAAATTGCACAAAGCCTTCGAACATTGTCAAGAACACATGGGTGATAGCCCCCAAGCAAAGGCCCCAGGGGATCAGCATCTTCGGCACCGGATCGCATGGTCTCTTTGTAAAAGTCCAGGCCAAAAACATTCACCCCATAGGACCCCGTGAGATCCATGAACTTCTGACCGTCAAGATCCGAGATCCAGACCCCCTCACTCGACTTCCAAAAGACGCCAAGCTGAATGTGCTTCATGAAGACATCACGAAACTGATAAGGCACCCGATAGCTGGAGGTGAACTGCTGGTCGGAGATCATCGGTTTGCTCTCACGAGACCACTCCAGGGTGATGGGGCTTTTTGCACGCAGGCTGTCACCAAGCCGCTGCAGGGCCTGCGCACGTTGCTGCGCAATCTCAATGGGTGCGCCATCCACGGCAAACCAGACCTGTTGGTTGTACTGGTAACCGGGAATCCAACGAGCCATACGCTTGGCCATGCGGGAGTGGCCGGTGATGGACGGGTGTTTGGCCATCGACAGCTCAAGACGCTCACGGGTTTTCACAACGGCATAAGCTGCGGCACCAACACCGAGCGCTGCAGGAATCCACGACAGATTGGACATGATGAATTTCTCCTTATTTCTCCTTTGTA
Organism: uncultured Bordetella sp.; assembly: GCA_964460315.1. Classification (GTDB taxonomy): domain Bacteria; phylum Pseudomonadota; class Gammaproteobacteria; order Burkholderiales; family Burkholderiaceae_A; genus Lacustribacter. The sequence continues at coordinate 22,873 of CAYWPQ010000003.1, forward strand.
TGACGAAAGAATGACGAATTGATGAAACTCACCTCCGAACTCCGGAAATTGATGGCCAACGAAGACCTGAATTTCTTGCTGACGAATCGAATTCCACGGCATGCCGTGACGCGCTTCATGGGTTGGTTCAGCCAGATTCGAAACCCTTGGCTAACCAGGTTTTCCATCCGCGTCTGGAAGGTATTCACTGACCTTGATCTGGGTGATGCCAAGCAACAGGGTTTCCAAAGCCTGCACGAATGCTTTATTCGGGAACTCAAACCTGGGGCGCGGCCCGTTGACCCAGACCCTGAAGTTTTTTGTTCACCCTGCGACGGAATTCTTGGAGCCCACGGCTCGGTTCGCGAGGGTCAGATCTATCAAGCCAAAGGTTTTCCCTATTCCGTGGATGATCTGTTTGAAGACCGACTGTCTTGGGCCCCTTGGAAGGATGGTGTGTTTGCCACCATTCGAATCACTTCGGCCATGTACCACCGCTTTCATGCGCCCTACGACGGCAAGCTGCACCGGGTGAACTACATCTCGGGCGACACCTGGAATGTGAACCCCATCGCTCTCCAAAGGGTGGAGCGGCTATTTTGCAAAAACGAACGGGCCCTGCTTTCCATGACCGTTGCGGGCCCAAACGGTGTTCAACACCCCATCGCCCTTGTTCCAGTAGCCGCCATCATGGTGGCCAGCATCAGAATCCACGGGCTTGATCTGCTGCTGCGGCCTGGTCACAAGGGTCAACAGGAATTCCACTGTGACCTGCCCTTTCGGAAAGGGGATGAGATGGGCTGGTTCCAGCATGGCTCAACCATCATCGTCTTCGCACCAAAGGGGTTCGAGATTGCGCAAGGGCTTGATGAGGGCACTCGATTGCGCATGGGTCAGCCGTTGCTCAAGTTGCCGCAAAAAAGCTGAACACGGGAAAAAGAAAGATGGGGTGGCCGATGGGACTCGAACCCACGACGACAGGAATCACAATCCTGGACTCTACCAACTGAGCTACGGCCACCACTGATGACAACAAGAAGGTACCACTGAACGGCGATGGGTTTCAGTCTGACGGAACTTGGCCTGCCGAGAGGGGATCGAACCCCCGACCTACAGCTTAGAAGGCTGTTGCTCTATCCAACTGAGCTACCGGCAGTTGACATGGTCGGGGTGGAGAGATTCGAACTCCCGACCCTCTGCTCCCAAAGCAGATGCGCTACCAGACTGCGCTACACCCCGAAAAGCCTTGGATTATAGCAGGGGCGAAAGGCGGGGATTTAGCCGAAGCGGCCGGTGATGTAGTCCTCGGTTTCTTGCTTTTTGGGCTTGATGAAGATCTCGTCGGTCTTGCCGTATTCGACCATTTCACCGATGTACATGTAGGCGGTAAAGTCTGAAACCCGCGCGGCCTGCTGCATGTTGTGGGTCACGATCGCCACGGTGTAGTCAGCCTTCAGCTCATGCACAAGCTCTTCCACCTTGGCGGTGGAAATCGGGTCAAGCGCCGAGGTGGGTTCGTCCAAAAGAATGACCGATGGCTTCACCGCTACTGAACGAGCAATGCAGAGACGCTGCTGCTGTCCGCCTGACAACGCCAGGCCGCTCTGGTTGAGCTTGTCTTTCACCTCGCCCCAGAGGGCTGTCTTGGTGAGCGCCCACTCAACGCGAGCATCCATCTCCGCTTTCGGAAGGTTTTCGTAAAGCTTCACACCAAAGGCAATGTTGTCGTAAATGGACATAGGAAATGGTGTTGGCTTTTGAAAAACCATCCCGATTCGTGCGCGAAGCAGATTCAAATCTTGTTTGGGGTCAAGAATATTCTGGCCATAGAAATTGATCTCACCTTCGGCACGCTGACCTGGGTAAAGGCTGTACATGCGATTCAGGGTACGCAGCAGGGTGGACTTCCCGCATCCAGATGGTCCAATGAAGGCCGTCACCCGTTTTTCAACGATATCGAGATTAATGTCTTTCAGGCCTTGAAACTTGCCGTAAAAAAAGTTGAGGTTTCGAATCTCAAGGGCGTTGGGCATTGCCTGATCTTGGTTCTCGGTCATGACAGTCTCTTTTCGTTCAATGGTGTTCGGTAAATGTTCGGTAAAGGATGATTGATTGAAATAGGTTCGGATACGGTGATCAAAGACTACCGCGTATCAACGCGCGACTTTCTCGCGGAAAAACACCCGAGCCACAATGTTTAAGACCAGTACCGAGAGCGTGATCAGCAAGGCGCCTCCCCAGGCAAGCCTTACCCAGTTGTCGTAAGGGCTCATCGCGAACTGGAAGATCACCACGGGCAGGTTGGCCATGGGTGAACTCATGTCGAAGCTGAAGAACTGGTTGTTCAGCGCCGTGAAGAGCAAGGGCGCTGTTTCGCCGCTAATGCGCGCAACAGCCAGCAAGAGCCCGGTGACCACACCGCTCTTGGCTGCGCGAAGCGTGACCATGGTGGCCACCTTCCAACGGGGCGCTCCAAGCGCGAAGGCGGCCTCTCGGAGGCTTCCGGGAACAAGCCTGAGCATGTTTTCGGTAGTACGCAAGACCACGGGGATGGCAATCAAGGAGAGCGCCACGGTGCCGGCCCAGCCAGAGAACTGCTTGGTCTGGGCCACGATGATGGCGTACACAAAAAGACCGAGCACAATGGAAGGCGCACTCAGCATGATGTCGGTGACGAAACGGGTGACCTCGGCGGTCTTGCTCTGGTCACCATATTCCGCAAGGTAGACACCAGCCAGGATGCCGATGGGTGTGCTGACCAGCGTGGCCAGCCCCACCATCATGAGGCTACCGACGATGGCATTGGCCAGACCGCCGCCCTCAGAACCCGGTGCGGGCGTGGATTGGGTAAACATGGCCCAGTCAAGAGCGGCAAAGCCGTTGATAAATAAGATGCTGAGAATCCAAAGCAACACAAAGAGCCCGAGGGCCATTGCTACCATGGACAAGGTGATGCCAATCCGGTTAGTCAGGACTCGTCGACGATAAATTTTCTGATCCATGGTTCTGAGCCCTTGTTAGGTGCGAGCGCCTTTGGCCCGCTCGGTACGCAAGATCAAAATCTTGGCGGCGGCCAACACGAAGAAGGTGATAACAAACAGCAGAAGGCCCAGAGCGAAGAGCGTGGAGAGGTGGAAATCAGCGGCCTCTCCGAACTCGTTGGCCAGCGTGGAAGCAATGGACGATCCGGGCGAAAAGAGCGACGCCCCGATTCGCTGAGAATTGCCAATCACAAAAGTCACCGCCATGGTCTCGCCAAGTGCACGGCCAAGGCCCAGCATCACCCCGCCGATCACCCCCTGCTGGGTGTAGGGCAACACGATATGGCGCACCACCTCCCAGGTGGTGCAGCCCACACCATAGGCCGATTCGCGCAAGATGGGCGGAACGATTTCAAAGACGTCGCGCATGACCGCCGCGATAAAGGGAAGAATCATGAAGGCCAGAATCAGCCCCGCCGCCATGATGCCAATGCCGTTCATGGCCCCGCCAAACAAAGGGCCGATCAGCGGCATCTGGCCCAGGGTGGACTGCATGGCGGGCTGACCGTATTCGGCGAAAAGCGGCGCAAAAATGAATAGACCGAACATGCCATAAATGATGGACGGAACCGCGGCGAGCAGCTCAATGGCGGTGCCCAGGGGCCGGCGAAGCCACACCGGGCAGGTTTCGGTCAGAAATAAGGCAATGCCAAAACTAAGTGGTACCGCAATCAGAATGGCGATCGTGGCGCTCGCAAGCGTGCCAAAGATAGCGATGGCTGCGCCGAATTCCTCGTTGATGATGTCCCACTCGACCCGCCAGATGAATTCAATACCGAACTTCTGAAACGAGGGCCAGGCCACGTAGGCCAGTGAGGCGATGATGCCGATCAGTGAGATCAACACAATCAGCGAAAAACTCATGGTGAGTTTATGGAAGATGAAATCTTGAGTACGCTGTTTCTTGACGACTTCAAGACGGCGCTGATCCAACAAACCGCTATCAGCTGAGGACGTATTCATGAATTCACTCCAGGGGTTTCAACAAACGGCATCGGGGATGCGCATCGCGCACCCCCGATTTTAAGAGATTACTTCGCGATCTGAGTCCAGACTTTGCTACGAATCTGGCTGGTCAAGGAGTCGGGCAGAGGAACATAGTCCAGTTCCAGAGCCATCTGCTTGCCGTTCTTGAAAGCCCAGTCAAAGAACTTGAGGGCTTCTTGGGCGTCAGCCTTGTTGGTGGGGTTCTTGTACATCAGGATGAACGAGGCCGTCGTGATGGGCCATGTGTCGGCACCTTTTTGGTCCACGATCGAAAGACCCATGCCAGGAACCGAGAACCAGTCAGCACCTGCTGCTGCTGCTGCAAAGGTCTTGTCGTCCGGGCTAACAAACTTGCCGTCTTTGTTGCGCAGCTGCATGAAGTTGAGCTTATTCTTCTTCACATAGGCGTACTCGACGTAACCAATCGAACCCTTCACACGAGCCACGTTGGCAGCAACGCCCTCATTGCCTTTACCACCCACCGATGAAGCGGCGGGCCACTTCACAGCAGCGCCACGGCCCACTTTGTCGGCCCAGAGTTTGCTGGCAACAGTCAGGTAATCCGTGAAGTTAAAGGTGGTACCCGAGCCGTCAGCACGGTGAACCACGGTGATGGTCTGATCAGGCAGCTTCTTGCCGGGGTTCAAAGCAGCGATTTTGGGGTCGTTCCAGTTCACGATCCAGCCCATGAACATTTCTGCAAGCACTTCACCCGTCACACGGAGCTCACCGGGCTTAAAGCCATCGAGGTTAATAATGGGAACCGTTCCGCCAATAATGGCCGGGAACTGAACCATGCCGTCACGGTCAAGTTCGGCACCGGGAACAGGGGCATCGGTAGCGCCAAAGGTCACGGTCTTGGCGCGAATCTGACGAATGCCGCCCGAAGAACCGATGGACTGATAGTTCAGACCAATATTGGTCTGCTTTTTGTAGGCTTCAGCCCACTTGGCGTAGACAGGGTAAGGGAATGTCGCACCGGCACCGGTGATGTCGGCCGCTTTTGCTGCGGTCGTCATCGCCACAACCGAGGCCGCAGCAATCAAAAACTTCTTCATGGTGGATTTCATAAGTTCTTCCTATAAAAAGAGACAGACTTCGCTTCAAAACAACCAGTTCAGACTTCTTGAACCTTGGGCCGGACTTTACGCACCAAATGTTTCAACTCCGTGACAGTCGTGTTTTTCGCTAAAAACAAAAGCTTTTAAAAATCAAAGGGTTACGGCAAGCCACAGTAAAACCTAGACACCAAAGTGACGGGCATAGCGCGGGGGAATCACCGAAAGATCCATCAGAATCAGAAAGTCTGCCGTGTTGAAGTCGGGGTCCCAGCTGGGTTCGCCACAGACCTTGGCGCCAAGACGGAGATAACCCCGAATGAGGGGAGGCATATCAAGCTGGCTTGCGGGCCGGATTTGATCCAGCGGCAAGGGGGTTTTAGGAAAGGCCTCGAGCATGGGGTCCACCATGGCGCTCTGTTTCACCTGATGCCACAACGCCAAAGCCTGGCTGCCGCCGTCTCGCATGCTCACGCTGGCGCATCCAACCAGATGCTGACAGCCATGGTGACGGGCGTAACGAATGATTGCGGACCAGAGCAGCATGATCACGGTGCCGTTTCGATGGTCGGGGTGAACGCAAGAACGACCAAGCTCAATCATGTCACTCAGCTGCCGCTCCATGCGTGTCATAAAAAATTCGCTCTGACTGTAATACCGGCCAATTCTCCGGGCCTGGCTGGGAAGCAGCATTCGATAAGTGCCGACCACCTCCTGGGTTTCCTGACAACGAACGATGAGGTGATCGCAGTAGTGATCGAACTCATCCGAGTCAATACCCTGAATACCGCCATGGAACTGCGCGCCATACTCGGCCTTGAAGATGTCATAACGAAGACGCTGAGCTTCGCGCAGATCGTCCAGGGAATCGGCCAGGCCAATGCTGTAGTGGGCGTCCGATGCGTGAGGAAACTGAAGGCTCGCGCCCTGTGTGAGCCACGCCGGAATGAAATGGTCAGAACCAATTCGCGCGAGGTATTCCTGAATTGCCAGTTCGCTCATGACGAGCCTTTCATCATGGTTTGGGAAGACAGCGTGACCTCGCGAATGCTGATCGAACTCAGCGAGATCTGCTCATGGGTTTCAATGGCATGGGGCCGGATGCCGCTTGAGTCGCGGTATGGCCAGTGAATAATTTTGAGCTCGCCGGTATTGGTCTCGACCAAGGCCGAGAGGCTTTCCACCCAGTCACCGTCGTTGCAGTAAAGGGTCCCGTTGATTTCACGAATTTCCGCCTTGTGAATGTGCCCGCAGACCACGCCGTCATAGCCCCTGCGGCGTGCCTCCGAGGTTAAGGCCTCTTCAAAGGAGCTGATGAACGAGACCGCGTTCTTAACTTTGTGCTTCAGGTACTGAGAGAGCGACCAGTACGAGAGGCCCATCCGATGGCGAATTCGGTTGAGGTGATGATTGATGTTCAGAACCAGGGTGTAGAGGGTGTCACCAAGGTAAGCGAGCCATTTGGCGTGCTGAATCACGCCATCAAAGAGGTCGCCATGGGTAACCCACAGCACCCGGCCATCCAGCAGCTGATGGCTGGTTTCGTCCACAATCTTGATGTCACCAAAGGCAAGCCCCAGAAACTGCCGAAGAACCTCGTCGTGATTGCCCGCGATGTAGGTGACCCGGGTACCTTTGCGCGCCTTACGAAGAATTTTTTGCACCACATCGTTGTGGCTCTGCTTCCAGTACCAGCCTTTTTTAAGCTGCCAGCCATCAATGATGTCGCCCACCAAAAAAAGATCTTTGGAGTCGTGCCACTTTAGAAAATCCAGCAGGAATTCAGCCTTACAGCCTGGGGTTCCAAGATGGATGTCGGAGATCCAGATGGCTCGGTAGCGGGTGGGGACTTCTTGAAAGTCCATGGGCTCGTTGGGCTTCATGGACCTTGATCATGGGCGCCATCGTTGACAGCGGCATGACGTTTAAGTGAAGTTTATGTGACAGCCCCGCATTGCTCACGAATGGTGGTGGCCACCAACTCGGCCGTGGACTGAGCAAGCGCTGCATCCTGCGCCTCGACCATCACACGCACCAGAGGTTCGGTGCCGGAATTGCGCACCAGCAGACGCCCCGACTGATCAAGCCGGGACTGGGCATCCGCACAAGCCTTAATGACCACCGGATGCTTTTGCCAGTCCGCAGTTTTGGACAGCCTGACATTGATCAAGGTCTGGGGGTAGAGAACAAAGTCTTGAACGATCTGGGCCAAGGGCTGTTTGAATCGGACGATTGCGGCCAACACCTGAAGCGCACTGACGATGCCGTCACCTGTGGTGTGCTGATCCAGGCAGAGAATATGTCCCGAGGATTCCCCGCCGAGCATCCACCCGGTTTCCTTCAGCATTTCCATGACGTAACGATCACCCACCTTGGATCGCCGAAAGTCGATGTGAAGCTTGTCCATGGCCCGCTCAAAACCAAGGTTGGTCATCAAGGTCCCGACGACTCCGGTAACCGAGTTCACACCGACATGGCGAAGCCGATCTTTCACAATGGCAAACAACAGCTGATCGCCGTCAAAGACCAGGCCTTGTGCATTGACCATGATCAGGCGGTCGCCATCACCATCCAGTGCGATGCCGTAATCGGCTCCCTCTTTTTGGACCCTGGCCACCAGGGCCTGGGGGTGGGTGGCGCCCACCGCTTCATTGATGTTGAAGCCATCGGGTTCATGGCCCATCACAATGATTTCAGCGCCAAGTTCATGAAAGACCGGAGGCGCCACCTGATAAGCCGCGCCATGGGCACAGTCAATCACCAGCTTCATGCCGCGTAACGAGAGGTCCGATGGAAAGGTGTTTTTACAGAATTCAATGTAGCGGCCCGAGGCATCGTTCAATCGGCGTACCTTGCCAAGGCTGCTTGAGGGCACGCACTGGGGGTTCGCATCAATCGCCTGTTCGATCGCCTCTTCAATGGCGTCAGAGAGTTTTTCGCCTTTGCTGCTAAAAAACTTAATGCCATTGTCGTCAAACGGGTTGTGCGAGGCGCTGATGACGATCCCCGCCGAAAGCCGAAGCGCGCGGGTGAGGTAGGCGACAGCAGGGGTGGGCATGGGGCCCACCAAGAGCACATTGACGCCGGCAGCACTCAGGCCAGACTCAAGGGCAGACTCAAGCATGTAGCCCGAGATGCGTGTGTCTTTGCCAATCAGCACGGTGGGGTGATCGCCCTTTTGCGGCATCTGCTGGCCCAAGACCTGGCCTGCGGCCATGCCAAGACGAAGAACGAAATCAGGCGTGATGGGGCTTTGCCCAACCTTGCCGCGAATGCCATCGGTGCCAAAGTACTTGCGTGTCATGGCCCGATTTTAATCCTGAACGGTTTGCTTGAGCCTAGACCAAACCGCGAGCGCATCGACCGTGGCTTGCACGTCATGAACGCGAAGCAGCCGTGCACCTTGATCCGCAGCCCAGAGGGCCGCCGCCACACTGCCGAAGACACGATGAGCGGTGGGACGAGGCGACTCATCTGAACGCTTGGCCAGAAGTGCCGCAATCATGCTTTTGCGCGACACGCCCACCAGAACGTTCCAGCGAGATGCCCATTGGGCCAGGGAACCCATCAGAGCCAGGTTGTGGTCCAAGGTCTTGCCAAAGCCAAAACCTGGGTCGAGGACAATTCGGGAAGGGCTCACGCCACGAGCAATCAGGGCCTGCGCCTGGGATTCCAGAAAGGCTCGGACCTCAGCCACGACATCGCGATAGACCGGCTGATGCTGCATGGTCTTGGGTTCGCCCAACATATGCATGATGCAGAGACCGGCCTTCGATTGACTGGCGATCTCGAAGGCTTCGGGGTTGCGAAACCCGTTGACGTCATTAAGAACGTCGACACCAAGATCGATGGCAGCGCGCATGACCTCCGGCCTTCGGCTGTCAAGCGAGATGGGTATGCCCAGATTCAGCAGAGATTCCAGCACCGGTATGACGCGATCGATCTCTTCAGCGACACTCACGGGCTCGGCACCTGGACGGGTGGATTCGCCGCCCACATCCAGAAGATCAGCGCCCTCCTTCACAAGCTGCTCCGCATGGGCCACGGCCTGCTTCGGGTCGCGGAACTGGCCACCGTCAGAAAATGAGTCGGGCGTGACATTCACCACCCCCATGACCTGCGGACGAGAGAGGTCTAGCGAGAAGCGGCCACAATGAAAAACCGGCGGGGATGCCGCCGGTTTTTGATCTGCCTGGGCCTGCGAAGCCAACCTGGGCCGGCCTTCGCGCTTAGGCTGCTGCAGGAGCCGCCGGCGCAACCCCAGTGGGGCCTGCACCTGAGCTTGGCGTGTTGGACCCTGTCTGCTTCGGGGGACGGGGTGGGCGACCTTCAATGATGTCGTCGATCTGGTCGGCGTCAATCGTTTCCCATTCCAAGAGCGCCTTGGCCATGACGTGCATCTTGTCCGCGTTGTCTTCAATGATCTTGCGAGCAACCGCATATTGCTCATCAATGATTCGACGGATTTCGGTGTCAACCTTTTGCATGGTGGATTCGGACATGGAGGTGGTCTTGGTCACCGAACGGCCCAGGAACACTTCGCCTTCGTTCTCGGCGTAAACCATGGGGCCAAGGACATCGGACATGCCGTAGCGGGTGACCATGTCACGGGCCAAAGCAGTAGCGCGTTCAAAATCGTTGGAGGCTCCCGTGGTCATCTGATCCATGAACACTTCTTCTGCGATACGGCCACCAAACAACACCGAAATGGTGCTGAGCATGCGGATCTTGTCCATGCTGTAGCGGTCGCCTTCGGGGAGCTGCATGGTCACACCAAGCGCGCGCCCACGAGGAATGATGGTGACCTTATGAACGGGGTCGGTCTTGGGCATCATGCGTGCCACCAAGGCGTGGCCGGCTTCGTGATAGGCCGTGTTCTTGCGCTCTTCCTCGGGCATGACCATGGATTTTCGCTCGGCGCCCATCATGATCTTGTCTTTGGCTTTTTCGAAGTCGTTCATCTCAACCACCCGGCCGTTACGGCGAGCGGCAAAGAGCGCGGCCTCGTTCACCAGATTCGCAAGGTCTGCGCCTGAGAAGCCAGGCGTGCCACGGGCAAGAATGTCGGCACGAACATCCGCGGCGATGGGCACCTTGCGCATGTGCACGTTCAGGATCTGCTCGCGGCCACGGACGTCTGGAAGGCTGACCACCACCTGGCGGTCAAAGCGGCCCGGACGCAGAAGCGCGGGGTCTAAGACGTCGGGACGGTTGGTTGCTGCGATCACAATGATGCCTTGGCCAGTTTCAAACCCGTCCATTTCAACCAGCATCTGGTTGAGTGTCTGTTCGCGTTCGTCGTTGCCACCGCCAAGACCTGCGCCACGCTGGCGGCCTACGGCGTCGATCTCATCAATGAAGATGATGCAGGGCGCATTCTTTTTCGCCTGCTCAAACATGTCACGGACTCGAGCCGCGCCCACACCCACAAACATTTCAACGAAATCCGAGCCTGAGATGGAGAAAAACGGCACCTTCGCCTCACCCGCGATGGCTTTGGCAAGTAGCGTCTTACCCGTTCCCGGTGGGCCCACCATCAGGACACCACGGGGAATATGGCCGCCCAGCTTTTGGAATTTGGTGGGGTCACGAAGGAACTCGACGAGCTCATGCACGTCTTCCTTGGCCTCGTCACAGCCGGCAACGTCCGCAAAGGTGATGTTGTTGTTGTTTTCGTCCATCAGGCGGGCTTTGGATTTCCCAAACGAGAATGCTCCGCCTTTGCCTCCGCCCTGCATCTGGCGCATGAAAAAGACCCAGACCCCAATGAGAAGCAGCATGGGGAACCATGAAACGAAAATGCTCATGAGCAATGAGGGCTCTTCTTCGGCCTTGGCCGAGACATTGACCCCGTACTTCATCAGGTCAGAGACCATCCACAAATCTTGAGGGGTGTTGACCGTGATCTGGCGCTCATCGGTGGTAAGGGCGCGAACGGTTCGGCCCTCGACGGAGGCGGACTTGATCCGGCCCTGACGAGCATCTTCCATAAACTGGGAATATGGCACTTCCTGGCCACGCACCTGGCGGCTGTCGAACTGCCGAAATACCGTGAACAGGACCAGCGCAATCACCATCCAGATGGCTGCTTTGGGGATCATATTGTTCAAGGCACTGCTCCTTAAAAAGTGACAACAAAAAACAATTCAAAACCCGCCCCCCAAACTTAGGGCTTGGGAAGAGGGGGAAGTTCACTTGATTCTAGACGGGATACCGGACCGGCTCAACGAAATCCCCATCAAATTTTCCAATGCCACTGATTGGTAAATGGCGTTGGAACCCCGGTTTTTCAAGGGGCATTGGTGGTTTTTGAGGGTTTTAACCGACGTCCAAGCAAAAAGGTCTCGGACGAATGGGCCCGGGAGGCCGGGGGCTTTCGGGAAGCCACCGAGACAAAATGTCGTTTAAAGGTCTCGACCAGCTGGCTGTACCCACTTCCGTTGAAGGTTTTCACCAGGAGTGCGCCCTCGGGTTTAAGGTGCTTCATCGAGAATTCCAGGGCAAGCTCACAGACATGCATGACCCGGGCGGCGTCCGCCGACTCCACACCCGAGAGATTCGGTGCCATGTCCGACAAGACAAGGTCCACCTTCTCGCCGCCCAGCCGCTGGCTGAGTTCTTCGGCCACGGACTCTTCGCGAAAGTCACCTTCGATGAATTCGACATCGGCCACGGGTTCCATGGGCAGAATGTCCAAGGCCAGGATGCGCCCGTGAACCTTCTTGCCGGAATCTCCTGGGCCCTTCACGGTGAGAAGCTCGCGCAAAACCTGCGACCAGCTGCCGGGTGCGCTGCCCAGATCCACCACCGTCATGCCTGGCTTGATCAGATGATCTTTTTCATGAATGCCCAGTAATTTGAAGGCAGCCCGTGAACGATAGCCACGACCCTGGGCCTGACGAACAAAAGGGTCCGTCAGGTGCATATGAATCCACTGGGGATTGGACTTGTTCTTAGCCGTAGCGAACGTCCAGAATCTCGACTTCTCGGGCGCCGCCAGGTGCATGCACGACGGCGACATCACCCACCGACTTACCAATGAGGGCGCGGGCGATGGGGCTGGAGATGGAGATCTTGCCTTCTTTAAGATCGGCTTCGTCGTCCCCCACGATCTGATAAACGACCTTTTGGTCGTTTTCGAGATCGGAGAGTTCGACGATGGTGCCAAAGACCACTCGACCATCCTGCTCAATCTGAGAAGGATCAATGATCTGGGCCGTGGAGAGCTTGGACTCAAGCTCGGCAATGCGTCCTTCAATGAAGCCCTGACGTTCTTTGGCGGCGTCGTATTCCGCATTTTCTGAAAGGTCACCTTGAGCACGCGCCTCGGCAATAGCATTGATCACTGAGGGGCGCTCAACATGCTTGAGACGGTTGAGCTCTTCTTTGAGGAGCTCGGCGCCACGAATGGTTAACGGTGTTGTGCTCATAGTGCTTCAAGAACCTTTCGATGCATGGTTTGAACATCAATCACGCTGAGAGATGAGTCAGCCAGATGGCGGATGCCTTCGACAGCAGCGCGGGCACCGGCAATCGTGGTGTAGGTGGTGACCCGAGACGCCAAGGCCGTGGTTCGAATGGATCGCGAGTCGGTGATGGCCGAGCGTTTTTCTTCAACCGTGTTGATCACGAATTGGACATCGCCGTTCTTGATCATGTCAACCACATGCGGCCGGCCCTCGGTGACCTTGTTGACGACCGCTGCCGGAATGCCTGCGGCGAGAATGGCGGCCGCTGTTCCCCGCGTGGCAACGATCTTGAAGCCCAGTTCATGGAGCATCTTGGCGATATCCACCATCACGGGCTTGTCGGTATTTTTGACGCTGATGAAGGCCGTGCCCGAGGTGGGCAATTTGATGCCGGCGCCCAGCTGAGACTTCACAAACGCCTCGGCGAAGGTGTCGGCCACGCCCATGACTTCACCGGTGGATTTCATTTCAGGGCCAAGGATGGTGTCGACACCCGGGAACTTCACAAACGGAAACACCGCTTCTTTGACCGAGTAATAGGGCGGAGAGATTTCCTCACCGATTTTTTGGTCATCGAGAGAAATGCCGAGCATGGCCCGAGCAGCCACCTTGGCCAGCGGAATTCCAGTGGCCTTGGACACATAGGGAACGGTTCGTGAGGCGCGAGGATTGACTTCCAAAACGAAGACATTGCCGTTTTGAATCGCAAACTGAACATTCATGAGGCCAACGACATTCAGGGCCCGAGACATCAGGGCCGTCTGACGTTTGAGCTCGGCGATCATGTCTGGCGACAGCGAAAACGGCGGCAGGCTGCAGGCCGAGTCACCCGAATGGACTCCTGCCTGTTCAATATGCTCCATGACCCCGCCAATGAAGACTCGTTTGCCGTCGGACAGGCTGTCGACATCAACTTCGATGGCGTCATTAAGGAATCGGTCAAGCAGCACCGGTGAGTCATTGGAGACCTTCACGGCTTCCCGCATGTAGCGTTCAAGGTCGCGCTGCTCGTGGACGATCTCCATGGCGCGGCCGCCCAGAACGTAGCTGGGGCGAACCACCAAGGGGTAACCAATTTCCTGGGCCAGGCGAATGGCTTCTTCCTCGGTACGTGCGGTGCGGTTGGGAGGCTGTCGAAGTTCGAGCTTCATCAGAAGCTTTTGGAAACGCTCCCGGTCCTCGGCGATATCGATCGATTCCGGAGAGGTGCCCACAATTGGAACACCCGCGGCCTCAAGAGCCTTCGCAAGCTTCAATGGGGTCTGTCCGCCGTACTGCACGATCACGCCAATGGGTTTTTCCTTGTCGACGATTTCAAGCACATCTTCAAGCGTGAGTGGCTCGAAGTAGAGACGATCGGAGGTGTCGTAGTCGGTGGAGACGGTCTCCGGGTTGCAGTTGACCATGATGGTCTCAAACCCGGATTCGCGAAGCGCCATGGCTGCATGCACGCAGCAGTAATCGAATTCGATCCCCTGCCCAATTCGATTCGGTCCGCCACCCAACACCATGACTTTCTTATTGTTGGTGGGGTTGGATTCGCATTCTTCTTCATAGGTTGAATAGAAGTACGAGGTGGCTGTGGCGAATTCTGCGGCACAGGTGTCCACGCGTTTGTAGACGGGACGAATGTTGAGCGAATGACGAAGCTTGCGCACCTCGCCTTCGGTGGTGTCGAGAAGATAAGCAAGGCGTCGGTCCGAGAAACCCTTGCGCTTGAGCCCAAGCAGCATGCTGGCATCAAGATCGGCCAGGGTGCGTTTATCAAGTTCCAGTTCGAGATCAATAATTTCTTTAATCTGCACCAGAAACCAGCGGTCGATTTTGGTCAGGCTGTGAACCTCTTCGATGGTGAACCCTTGAGCAAAGGCGTCACCCACATACCAGATGCGTTCAGGGCCGGGTTCGCCGAGCTCTTCCTCGATGCGCTCGCGGTCTGTGGTGTGCTGATTCATTCCGTCGGCGCCGACCTCAAGGCCGCGCAAGGCTTTCTGAAAGGATTCCTGGAAGGTTCGCCCCATGGCCATGACCTCGCCCACGGATTTCATCTGGGTGGTGAGATGGGAATCCGCGAGCGGGAATTTTTCGAAGGCGAACCTTGGAACCTTGGTCACCACGTAATCGATGGCGGGCTCAAAGGAGGCGGGTGTTGCACCGCCGGTGATGTCGTTTTTGAGTTCGTCGAGGGTGTAGCCGATGGCCAGCTTGGCGGCAACCTTGGCAATGGGAAAGCCCGTCGCCTTGGAGGCCAGCGCCGACGAGCGCGACACCCGCGGATTCATTTCAATCACGATTAAACGGCCATTGGCCGGATTCACGGCGAACTGGACATTCGAGCCGCCCGTGTCGACACCAATTTCGCGCAGGATGGCGATCGAGGCGTTCCGCATGACCTGGTATTCCTTGTCCGTCAGCGTTTGCGCCGGCGCCACGGTGATGGAGTCGCCCGTGTGAATGCCCATGGGGTCAAGGTTTTCAATCGAGCAGACGATGATGCAGTTGTCGGCGCGGTCACGCACCACTTCCATCTCGTACTCTTTCCAACCAATCAACGATTCCTCAATCAAGAGTTCCGACGTTGGCGAGGCCTCAAGGCCGCGCTTGCAGATGGTTTCGAACTCTTCGGCGTTGTAGGCAATGCCGCCACCCGTCCCGCCAAGTGTGAAGCTGGGACGAATGACCAGAGGGAAACCGCTGCTTCCCGTGAGCTGACTGATTTCTTTTTGCACCTGCCATGCTTCATCAATCGAGTGGGCCACGCCCGACTTCGCGGAATCCAGACCAATCTTGGTCATGGCGTCTTTGAACTTGAGACGATCTTCCGCTTTCTCGATGGCCTCTTCGCGAGCGCCGATGAGTTCAACACCGAACTGATCAAGCACACCCTCGCGATGGAGATCCAGCGCGCAGTTCAAGGCGGTCTGGCCACCCATGGTGGGCAGCAAAGCGTCAGGCCGTTCTTTCTCGATGATCTTGGCCACCACCTGCCAGGTGATGGGCTCGATGTAGGTGACGTCGGCCGTTTCAGGGTCCGTCATGATGGTGGCTGGGTTGCTGTTGACCAGCACCACCTTGTAGCCCTCTTCCTTTAGAGCTTTACAGGCCTGGGCGCCGGAATAATCGAATTCGCAGGCCTGGCCAATCACAATGGGGCCCGCGCCGATGATCAGTACGGTTTTGATGTCGGTGCGCTTAGGCATGCTTGGTCTCCATCATGGTGATGAAGCGATCAAAGAGGGGGCCAATGTCATGGGGGCCAGGACTGGCTTCGGGGTGCCCTTGGAAACAGAATGCCGGGACGTCCGTGCGCTCAAGACCCTGAATGGACTGATCAAAGAGCGAGACGTGGGTGACGCGGAGATTGGACGGAAGGGTTGCAGGGTCGACGGCAAAGCCATGGTTCTGCGAGGTGATCATGACGCGCTTGGTGTCGAGATCTTGCACCGGATGGTTGGCCCCGTGATGACCGAACTTCATTTTCAATGTCTTGGCGCCCGAAGCAAGTGCCATGATTTGATGCCCAAGGCAGATGCCAAACACCGGGATTTTTTTGGCCATGGCGGCCTGAGCTGCGGCGATGGCGTAATCGCAGGGCTGAGGGTCTCCGGGGCCGTTCGAGAGAAACACGCCGTGGGGTGCAAGGGCCTGGATGTCAGCGAATGGGGTCTGGGCAGGAACCACGGTGACCTTGCAGCCGCGATCGGCAAGCATACGCAAGATGTTGGTCTTGACGCCGAAGTCAAGCGCCACCACATGAAAACGGGTCTGGCCGACGGATGAATGCCCTTGGCCAAGCACCCATGAGCCCTCCGTCCAGCTGTAGGGCTTGGTGGTGGAGACCACCTTGGCGAGGTCCATACCGACGAGCCCGGGGAACTGCTTGGCGGCGGCCACGGCCTTGGCTGGGTCAAGGCTTTCACCCGGCAGGCCAGCAAGCAGCGCGCCGTTCTGAGCGCCCTTTTCCCGAAGGATTCGGGTGAGCTTTCGGGTGTCAATGCCTGCGATACCCACCACACCCGCTGAAATCAGGGACTCGGAAAGCGACTGCTGGGAACGAAAATTGGAAACGACCTGAGAGAGGTCACGAATGACGAGCCCCGCAGCATGCATGCGATTGGATTCAGTGTCTTCGGAATTGATGCCCACGTTGCCGATGTGGGGATAAGTGAGGGTGACGATCTGGCGGCTGTAGCTGGGATCAGTGAGGATTTCCTGATACCCGGTCATGGCGGTATTAAAAACAACTTCGCCGACCGACAAACCGTTCGCGCCGATGGACTGACCTTTGAAGACCGTGCCGTCGGCGAGCGCGAGCAGAGCCGGAGCCACGGTCATAGACTGGCTTAACAACAAGAGATACTCCCGGAATTTTTTCGATTATACGGCTTAAGTGCCCGAAGCGAAAATCACGATGCAGGTGATGAACCCACCAAGCCAGGCGAGGGTTCGAGCCGTGGAGTAATTGGCCAGGTAGAACCCAATGTAGAGCACTCGGGCGGCAATAAAAAGCAGGCCAAGCTCATCGAGACGTTCGGTATCGGCGTCCGTGACCATGGCCATGAGCATGGCAATACCAAACCAGAGAAAGGCCTCCCAGCTGTTTTGTTGGGCCGCATTGGCACGACGACGATAACCCTCTTGCTTCGCGAGCCATTCGCGTGGCTGCCGGTTATCGTAATCGCGTGCACCCCACTTGGAAATTCCCGCACAGACAATCGGCAGCCAGCCGGCGATTAGTAGGCACCACATGGCAATCGTCATTTAGATTTTCCTCCGGTCTCGCATCGCCTGCGCAATGGTTCCAAGATCAATGTATTCCAATTCTCCTCCCACGGGGACTCCACGCGCCAGTCGGGATATTTTTTTCTTTCCCTCCAGGCCTTTTATTTGAATGAGCCGCTCGATGGCATGAGCGGTGGCCTCGCCCTCGGGGGTGAAATTGGTGGCAATCACAATCTCTTTCACCTCGTCACCGAGGATTCGGGCCATCAGGCGGTCCATGTGAATCTCACGCGGCCCAACCCCATCAAGCGGTGAGAGCCTACCCATCAGCACAAAGTAGACCCCTCGCCAGGCATGACTTTGCTCGATCGCAAGCAGGTCAGCGGGTGACTCCACCACACAGAGCTGGCTGCGATCACGCTCGGTGCTTGCACACATCGGACAGATTGGCGCTTCAGCGAAGGTGTTGCATTCCTGGCAGTGCTGGATCGATTCAATGGCATGAAGCAAGGACTGACCAAGCTGCTCGGCACCGGCGCGGTCATGCTGCAAGAGATGCATGGCCATGCGCTGCGCGGTCTTCGGGCCAACACCGGGAAGCCTGCGCAATGCCTCAGTGAGGGCATCAAGCGCATGAGGTGTTGACGGAATGGCCATCTAGAAGAGCTTCATGCCCGGCGGAATGGGAAGGCCTGCCGTCACCGCCGACATTTTCTGCTGCGAGACCTGCTCGGCCCGACTCGAGGCGTCGTTGCATGCCGCCACAAGAAGGTCTTGAAGGGTCTCGCGGTCGTCGGGGTCGGCCGTCATCAGGCTGGGATCAATCGAAATACTTTTCACCAGATGCTTGCAGTTCATGCTGACCTTCACCAGTCCTGCACCCGCCTGACCCTCCACCATTTCCTGGTCGAGGCTGTCTTGCACCTGCTTCATCTTGTCTTGCATCTGCTGCGCCTGGCGCATCAGACCCGCGATCTGGCCTTTCATCATGTTGTGTTTCCTTTCGAGTGAGGGTTGGCGGGACGAATACTGCCCGGAACAATCTGCCCGCCAAGGTCCTGTAAGAGCGATTGCACCAGCGGGTCATTCTGAATGGCCTGCTCGGCCTTGGACTGCGCCTTTGCGGCGGCATCGGCGTCTTCAACCGCGGCCGTCATGTCCGTGACCTCACCAACCTCAGTCTCAATCTTGCAGGGCTTGCCGAAGTACTGGGTCATGGCCTCCTGCGCCTTCGAGACGATTGCGGCCTCAGTCAGAGCAGGTATGGCCACACGGAACCGGCAGCGCATTACAGCACCGGCATCCGCACAGCTGAGAAGCTGCGCCTGTTGAATGAACTGTCGCGCAAGACCGGACACCGAAATGGTGCGAGAGATCGATGGCCAGGCCTGAGGGGTGATGGCGGGCTGAGGCTCAGCCGAATGAGAAGGCGAAGCTTCCCGCCGATCTGTTGCCGCAGCCGTAGCAGCTGCCGGCATCTTGGGGGGCATCTTGGGGGGCGGATTCGTGGAGGATTTCGGGGGTGAATTCTGCGACGCGTTCGGTGTTCCGGGCGCCTGAGGCTGAAATGCAAAAAGTCGTAGCAGGGTCATTTCAAGCCCTGTGCGCTCATCGGGCGCAAGACTTAAGTCACGTCGACCCAAGGTCACGATCTGATAAAAAAGCTGTAACGACTCAGCATCAAGCTGCTGCGCAAGCTCGACAATGGCGCCGGTGGGGTCGTCTCGGGTCTCGATGCCCAAGGCCGAGCGTGCAGCGGCCTGATGCAGTGAGCGTGCCAGATCACCGAGCAGGGCATCGGCATGTGCACCCGCGGTGAGAAGTTCCTCAAGAACAGCAAAGGCCGCGGAGACATTTCTGTCGGCGATAGCGCGAAGAAGTTTTGCAAGAAGCTCTCGTTGGACGAGCCCCAGCATCGCCTGCACCGCCTGCTCACTGACCCGCCCTGCGCCATACGCGATGGCCTGATCCGTGAGCGACAGGCTGTCGCGCACGCTGCCCTGAGCGGCATTGGCGATCCAGGCCAAGGCTTGAGGCTCGGCCTCGATGGCTTCTTGCTCAAGCACCCAGACAAGGTGTTTTTCAAGAATTTCCGACGCCACATTTTTCAGATTGAACTGCAGACAGCGCGACAACACCGTGACAGGGATCTTTTGAGGGTCGGTGGTGGCGAGTAGAAATTTGACATCCGGCGGCGGCTCTTCAAGGGTCTTCAACATCGCATTAAAGGCATGGTTCGAGAGCATGTGCACCTCGTCGATCACATAGACTTTGAAGCGACCCGAGGTGGGAGCAAACTGCGCCTGTTCGAGAAGCTGCTGAATCTCGCCCACACCTCGATTCGAGGCCGCGTCAATTTCGATGTAATCAACGAAACGACCGCCATCAATTTGGGCGCAGCTGCTGCAGACGCCACAAGGATTCGCCGAGATGCCCTGTTCGCAGTTCAACGCCTTCGCGATGATTCGAGCAAGGGTGGTCTTGCCAGTGCCGCGCGTGCCCGTGAGCAGATAGGCATGGTGAAGACGCTGAGCATTCAATGCATGGGCAAGTGCCGAGACGACATGATCTTGGCCCACCACCTGCTCAAACCGTTTGGGGCGCCATTTTCGGGCCAGCACCACCGCGCCAGAGAACGCTTGGCCGCCCTGCGATGAGGACTCCCCCGAGGCCGCGATCTCCGTGGGGACGGGAAGTTCATCAGAAGAAAAAAGTGCGTCCGACATGGCTGATATAGGTTCGACCTGAACGACCGGTTGTTAGGGAGGCGAGCCGGACCCCCGGCACTTGAGAAATTCAGCCTTGGCTGCTTCGTTCCCGACCTGACCAGGTGTGCCGACTCCCAATGCGGGGCGGCCCGCCAATGGCTAGTGTACATCGGGCACAAGCTGTCCTTGACGTAACACGAAGGCCTGACCACCGGCCGTCAAGATCTTGGCCAAAACCTTCGCCAATGGCCTGATCGCTTGAAGCGTGTCCTGGTAGCTGGCCAGCTGAGATGCATACGCCCCGCGCTCGGAATCCAGCAGCTGCCATTTGAAATCCACAATCCACCATTCCTCGGGGGACTCCCGAACACGCACCACTCGATCAGGTCGAATCACCTCGCCTGAGGCCGTCACCCATTCGGCTTCCGCATAGGCCAAGACATCCGCCGAAAAAATCACCGAGCTCACTGCCGATTCACGAATCACCTGCAGGGCTGTCATCACCTCGGATCGTGCCTGGCGAGGTAGCGCAAATTCGGCCAGCAATTCGGAGCTTAAGTTTTCTGGTCTCTGCAGACCGAACTCCAAAAGCCGGTGCAGTGCTTTGCCCTTTCGAATCGCAAGGCTTTCTGCACGCAACCCGGAATGCAATGAACTCGGCATCGACGAGGCTAAACGGTCCGAGTGGTGTTGCCCTTGCGTAGGCTTCGGAAAATTCAGGCCGCGCCACTGAAGGGTCTTCTCGGACGCCGCAGGGATGTTGCATTCCGGGGGCATCCATTCCTCGCAGAATTCAGAGATCTGTTGATACCAGCCGTGATCGGTACCCTTGGCCGCGCTCAACAAAAGAAATTCTTTGGCTCGTGTGATGCCCACATAAAGAAGATTGAAGTCTTCATCTTGGGACTGTCGTTGGTCATCGCGAAGTGCGCAAAGCAGCCCTTCGGGAAGCGGGTCCGATCGTTGCCACAGATAGGCAGACTCAATCCGGTCGCGTGCCTCATTCCAATGCATCAGCCAGCGCAGACCTTTGTCCGTTGGCTCGCGGTCCAGCATGCCGGCCAACACCACCACCCTCGCCTCGAGCCCTTTGGCGCTGTGAAGTGACGAGAGGCTCACGGCATCGGCTCCCGGCAGCACGCCAAGGCCAGGGGACTCAGTCTCTGGGGCCTCTGACCAACGTGTGAGTTCCTGAAGAAAACGAGCAAGGCTGGGCAGACGTCCGTGGTCGAGTTCAAGGGCAAGGGCAATCAGGGCCTCGATATTCGCAAGGCACTGAACACCGCGTGCGCCCGAGAAACGCGCAGCCATTCGATCCATCAGATGGTGTTGATGAATGATGCGGTCGAGCAGATCATGAACGGGAAGCTGGTCCGCCCAGCTCTGCCACCGGGTGAGCTCGGTGGCCAACCTTTGGACGGCCGAATCGTCTGTTTGCGCAGCATGCTGCCGAAGGCGTTGCAAGAGTGTGGGCTTCGCCGATGTGGATGAGGGTGCTGCCGATGCCGAGGCGATTGCCACCAGCTGGTCATCCGACAACCCACCGATTGGGCTTTTAAGCACCTGGGCGAGGTCTCGATCCGACCAGGGATAGGCCAGAAATCGCAGCAAGGCAATGAGATCTTTGACCTCGGGCTCATGAAGTAGACCTCCCGAACGATCACTCACAAAAGGAATGCCATGAGACCGAAGAGCGGCCTCGTAGTCGGCCATGTGGGTGCGGGTTCGAGTCAACACTCGAATGTCCGACCAGCGCAAATCCGTATGGTCAGCCCTGAGCTGCATCAAGGCACGCGCAATCTGTCGGCCCTCAACCTCCCAGCTTGAAGCTTCAGCGTCCGCACAGGCCACAGGAAGGCGTCGAACCCAGCCGGGCAGCTTCGACAGGGTGCTGTGCTGACGGTACCGGGCGGGTTCCGCCTGACCCAGCATCCGGGGTGCAGCCTGATTGAGAAAATCAACAATCGGCTGGGCACATCGCCGCGTGGTGTCTGCCTGCAGGCGAATGGCCTTGAAATGCTTCACCAGCCAATCGCCCGCCAGCTGAAACACCTGGGGGTCGGCGCGTCGAAAACGATAGATCGACTGCTTGGGGTCGCCCACCAGAAAGACACGCGGTGCTGAGTCGCTCATGGAATCGGATTGCAGGTACTGACTGAGCCAGTGCTTCAGCATCGACCACTGAACAGGATTGGTGTCTTGGAACTCATCCACCAAGATGTGTCGAAAGCGCTGATCCAATCGCGCATGAAAACCAGCGGCGGCCTGGCCTCGAAGCAGCCGCGACGCCGAAAGCTCAAGCCCAGTGAAGTCAATCTCATGACCGCGAGACATCACCTGATTCAGGCAGCGCTCAAGCGCTTCCGAACATTGCCAGACCGCGTCGCGTCTTGCCTCAAAAAGGCGTTGTTCGTTCAGATCGCGCTGACGAATCACCGCCTGAGCGAAATCCTGCAAGGTCTGCTCAATCTCTTGCGCCCGACTTCCCCAACGCGCTCTGTCTGCGGCCCGAACAAATTTTTTGTCGCCCCACTTCAGCGCAAACCGTCTGGGGGGGCTTTGCGCCAAGGCAACGTCAAGGTCGAGTTCAGTCAGCAGTGCGCCATTCAGGCGCGACCATACTTCGGAGGCAGGCTCGCTGGCCTGAATGCCCGCGAGCGCCTGATAAAACGCCTCACGCCGATCAACGCCCTCATAGGCCGTCGCCAGCAATGCCATGGACTGAGCATGATCTTCAAAGAAACGATGAAGATCGAGTTCGTTGGCGCGAATCGCCTCACTCAGCGCCGTGGGGTTTTCAGACCGTGCCACCCATTCACCACAGGCGTGCCATTCAACACGCGCACGAACCCAGGCCTCCATGGCAAGACGCAGGTTGTGACTGCCAAGAAGGCTTACAAGATCGGCGTAGGGAAGCTTGGCAGCCTCTTGCGTAAAGAACATCTGCCAGGCCTGACGCATGAGCATCCATGACTGACGCGACAACGACATGGTGGCCCACCCCGCCAGTGAGACGGGCGCCATGGCCATGAGTTGGACATACCAGCTGTGAAACGTAGAAATGGTGGGCGGCTGCGGGTCACGAAGAAATTCGGCGAAGACCCTGGGTGCTCGATCACGAGCTTGAACGAGCGCGTCTCCCGACAGCCCCCACTCTTTGAGCTTGTCTTCGAGTTCTTTCGGCGAGGCGCTGGCCATCTCCTTCAGATGATCCACCACCCTAGATCTCATTTCGGCTGCAGCTTTATTGGTGAAGGTCAATGCAAGAATCGATCTTGGCGGTGCGCCCTCCACCAGCGCGCGAGCAATTCGAGACGACAGCAGCCAGGTCTTTCCGCTGCCTGCGCAGGCCTCGACCACAACATGGGACGAGGTGTTTAAAGCGTCATGAACCGAGAGACTCACGAGGCGCTCCTCTGCGATGGCTGAGAATCGTGCTGGGAGATCGACTCTGGTGTTGGAGGGGCAGGCTCATCATCACGACGACAGATGCCGCGATAATTGCAAAACTCGCAGACCTTCGGGTCATTCAACAGACCCGTGCGCGATATCGGACGCCCATCGGCAATTGACTGAAGCTGAGTCTCAAGACGATCAAGGGTGGCACCGACCAGATCAGGCAGGGGCTGGCCTGTCACTGCAGCAAGGCCGAGCTCGTACACGCCGTCGTGACGAAGGCTCACATAGGCGGCATCTTCAGCCACATGGTCGGGGCCAATCAGCCAGGCGTATAGCGCGAGCTGAACATCACGATCACCCGGCTTGACACGGGCTTGAAGCGCCGACGGGTCAGAGGTCTTGAAGTCAATGAGCTGATGACCTTGGCCTGAACCCTTTGAGTCACCCGAGTCTTTGGTATGAATTTCCCATCGATCGATTCGACCCATCAACTCACAGGGTGGGGTCGTAAGAATTTCACGCCTCACCGGCTCCTCGGTCTTAAGCCCCAGCATGGCAGGGCGCTGTGAAAGCCAACGTGCAAGATGCGGCACCATGGCCCGCGCCTCGGTTTTCAATTTCTGACGAGAGGCTTCGGGTAGGTCGGCACGCAAGGCTTCGCGTGAATGGTTGGCAAAAAATGGTGCGCTAAGGCGCATATCAATCGTTTGGTTCAGCCATTCGACCCACTCAGATTCTGTTCTTGAGGAGGCGGTCGCCTCCGAGAGCACCAGGTGAATCAAGGAGCCGAGATCGGTGGGCGGTGAGTCGTCGAGAAGATCATCGGGGCCACCCAGGGCAAGCAGGCTTCGCGCAAAAAATTGATATTCGCAGTTGAACAACGCCTGCGCCGCAGACACCGACAATTTAGAGGGCAAGGGCTGACACCAGCTGAATGCCGGATCCCCATGCGCCTGAGGTTCCAACGCCAGATTCAGTGACTGGTTTGTCAGGTGTGCAGACGCTTCTGACTGAAGCACCGGTGAGTTCGAATCCATGGACAGCAGCCTGACCCAATTGGAAAACTCGGCTGAGTTTTCAGGTGTTTCGCTCTGAGCCATGAGCACGATTGGCAGCGACAGGGACCAGACGGAGGCGAACTGGGCGAAGGCCTCGGCCTCGAGGCGTTCGGGTGGGTTTTGGAGTCCCATCTCGGCAAGATGGGCAGGCTCAAAAAACTGCGTCGCGGGGCGCTCGGGAAGCTGATCATGGTCCGCACCAAGAATCATGACCGCCTGGGGTGGGCGCCAGAGAATTGAGGCCAGCGACATCACGCGGATGGCCGACTCGGACAAGGTCTCGGCGTAACGGGCTCTGGAAAGTTCCCGAGCGAGCATCGACTGCCATAACGTTGCCGAGATCAGTGACGCATCGGCCTGCGCTTTCGCCGCGAGTTCTTGCAACATCGCCAGAATGGAATGCCCGGCCGTATCAAGAGCGAGCACTTCTTCCAGCCCCAGGTTTTCAATTGCACGAAGAAGCTGCAACAGCCATTCACCCAGGGTCTTACGCGACGAGCCAGGTGTTCCCCTGCCAAGCTGATTTGCCTCCTTCGCAACCCATTGACGAGGAAGAATCTGCTGATCAACAAGGGTATGAAGATCGATCGACACCACACGACCAAAAGCGCGAATGGCGCGGTCGGCTCGCTCTCGCTCGGTGGGGCCGAAGTCACAGTGGTTTTCCAGCGCCTCTTTGACAAACGGACAATGCATCCACTCCAGCACGCTCTGGGTGGTGGCGCGCCCCATGAGAAGGTCGTTCAACCCCATGACGGCCGTGGCCACCACCGTGGTGTCCAGTGCCCAGCCATGGCTGTCGCTCAGGGACTCGCCCGCCCTCTCAAGAAGGGCTCTTACACGCCGCAAAGCCCGACGGTCCAGGGCCACAAGCCCGACAGCCGTCAAACCTGCAGCTCTCCACGCCAATAGCTGTTGGGTGCAGGCCAAAGCCGTCTCTTCAAGTGATCTTGACTCGATGAGGTGACGTGGGGGAATGGGTTCGGAGGTTTCGCTCGAGGAACTTTGCACAGCGATGGGTCGCTGGGTCTTCTCCGATATCGGCAAAAGCTCAGATTGAAAAACCCAGATTCGAATCGACGAATCATTCACACCCCAGATCGCTTTTGCCTTCGCCAGTTCCATGGGCGATGGCGTTTTTCCTGAGCAGAACCAGACCGCACCCTCAAATCCCGCCGTCTTTCGACTACGCATTTGACGGACCCACTCGGGGTGATGGGCGTGAATCTGACGCACCCATTCGGGCGGGTCCGATGAAATGCGATTGGCCCGGTGCAAGACGGCAAGCGTCGCCATGTCCTCTCGAGCGGCCCAAGCCTGCAAGACATCGGATGCCGCTTCCCCGAGCCACTCCCATCCCTCAAAAATGTCGACCCAATGACCTGCAAGTTCCAATGCCGCCTTGGACGACCCCCCGAGAGATTCGGCAATGCCCCGGAAATCCAAAAGCTGCTGGGCCAGCTGAACCACCCGGCACTCTCTTGGGCGCATCGGCGCGACTTCGGTAAGGTCCTCTGCGGCACGCTTGAATCGAAGCAGGGCGTCCTCCAGGGTTCCAAGCCAGGGCATGGGCGCTCCTTGATCACGACCCGGCCAGCCGTTGAGGGCAAAGGTTTTTCTGAGTGCCTGGGCGGCGAGGGGCGAGTCAACGATCAGGGCAGGACGGGGGCCCGTTTCAGGATGGCGGGCAAGCGCCTCGGCAACCTCGCGAAGGAGGCTTTCCACCGAGGGGACAGGCTGAGAAACATGGCCGCTGGCTGAAAAAGGTTGGGGGTTCACAAGATTTATGCTATCTTTTCTCTATTGGGTTAACGGTATCTGACACCCAGTGTCGCTCAGCACCTGAGCCCGACCGAAAGTTGTCGACATTCTTTCAAGACCCTTCCCCTTTGATTTCCCGATTCTGACCCTTCGTTACTCAAGAAACCATGAGCCAATCAGTCCAAGCCGTTTCCGACGCATCCTTTGAAGCCGATGTCCTTAAATCCGACCTGCCCGTCCTTGTTGATTTCTGGGCTGAATGGTGCGGGCCCTGCAAAATGATTGGGCCCATTGTCGAGGAGATCGCCGGCGAATACCAAGGCAAGCTCAAGGTGGCCAAGCTCAACGTGGACGAAAACGCTGCCATTCCGGCCAAGCATGGCATTCGTGGCATTCCCACGCTGATGCTGTTTAAAAACGGTGCCGTGGTGGCCCAGAAAGTTGGCGCCAGCGCAAAGTCGCAGCTGACCGCTTGGATCGATAGCAACCTTTAATTGACCACCCTCTAAAACCGAGACCACGCCACATTTAAGCAAGACCCCAGGCGAAGTGCGCCATGCCACTTCGCCAAGATTCTTCAGGCGGCCTCCGTCGGTCGCTTCCAACCCAAAACCCATTGACCCGTCATCGCCAGTACAACCTGGTCCCCTTCATCACAACACTGTCTCTGACCATCCATGCATCTTTCTGAACTAAAAGCACTTCACGTCACCCCACTGGTCGAGCTCGCCATGAGCCTTGAGATCGACAATGCGAGCCGCCTGCGCAAGCAAGAGCTCATGTTCGCCATCCTAAAAAAGAAGGCGAAACTTGGCGAACAGATCTTCGGTGATGGCGTTTTAGAAGTCCTGCCCGACGGCTTTGGATTTCTTCGCTCGCCGGAATCCTCTTACCTGGCCAGCACCGACGACATCTATCTTTCGCCTTCCCAGATTCGACGCTTCAACCTTCACACCGGCGACTCGGTCGAAGGCGAGGTCCGCACCCCCAAAGAGGGAGAGCGCTACTTTGCTCTGGTGAAGGTCGACAAGATCAATGGTCAAAGCCCTGAGGCCTCGAAAAACAAGATCCTCTTTGAGAACCTCACGCCTCTCTTTCCTGACGAACCGCTCAAGCTTGAGCGCGACATGAAGGGTGAAGAAAACATCACTGGTCGTGTGATCGACATGATCGCCCCCATCGGCAAAGGCCAGCGCGGTTTGCTGGTGGCCTCGCCCAAGAGCGGCAAGACGGTGATGATGCAGCATATTGCCCACGCGATCACGACCAACCACCCCGAGGTGGTGCTGATTGTTCTTCTGATTGATGAGCGCCCCGAAGAGGTCACCGAGATGCAGCGTTCGGTGCGCGGCGAAGTGGTGGCATCCACCTTCGATGAGCCGGCCACCCGACACGTGCAAGTCGCCGAGATGGTGATTGAAAAAGCCAAACGCCTAGTCGAGCACAAGAAAGATGTGGTGATCCTTCTGGATTCCATCACCCGACTGGCTCGTGCCTACAACACTGTAGTCCCAACCTCGGGCAAGGTGCTCACCGGGGGTGTGGATGCCAACGCGCTGCACCGTCCCAAACGCTTTTTCGGTGCCGCAAGAAATATTGAAGAAGGTGGATCGCTCACGATTATCGCCACCGCACTCACCGACACCGGCAGCCGCATGGATGAAGTGATTTACGAGGAGTTCAAAGGAACCGGCAACATGGAGGTGCACCTTGCTCGTCGTCTGGCCGAAAAACGGGTCTACCCCGCCATCAACATCAACCCGTCAGGCACCCGTCGCGAGGAGCTCCTGATCAAGCCCGATGTTCTTCAAAAGATCTGGATTCTGCGCAAGCTGCTCCACGATATGGACGAACTTCAGGCCATGGAATTCCTGCTCGACAAAATGAAGCAGACCAAGAACAACGCCGAATTCTTCGACATGATGAAGCGGTAGTTTTTTGTTATAATTCAAAGGTTTAGGCACGTAGCACTGCACATTCAGCGGCGCCGGCGACCGGCTCATAAGGAAAAGACCCATGAAAGAAGGCATTCACCCCAACTACCGCGAAGTCGTGTTCCTCGACTTGTCGAACGACTTCAAATTCATCACCCGCTCCACGGTTCAGACCAAAGAAACCGTGAAATGGACGGACGGCAAAGAGTATCCGCTCTATAAGCTTGATACCAGTTCAGAGTCGCATCCCTTTTTCACGGGCAAGCAAAAACTGGTCGACACCGCGGGTCGTGTCGAAAAGTTCCGCCAGAAATTCGGTGCGAAGACCGGAAAGAGCACCGCCAAGGCCTAAAGAAACCCTCAAAGCCATGGCAACGCCCAGCAAAGGCAGCTCTCAGGCTGCCTTTTCTTTTTCTCGAGCCGGCTCGGCAGCCCCTCTTCCCGGGCTCGCAGCCAGTGCGGCCAGCAGGCTTCCGCGTTGGGCCATTGCAGGGCTTTTGGTTCTTTATATCGGGCACGGCCTCTTCACCCGTGAGGCATGGCGAGGTGACGACCTTATCGCCATCGCTCTGATGCGCTCGGCCTATGAAGATCTCATTGCCGGGCAGCTGCACTTCCTCTTTTTTAATTCGATCGGCAGTGTCGTCTGGCCCGAACTGTCGGTCGTGTGGGCAGCGCTCCAAGCGCTGGTGGTCTGGCCATTGGGCCAACTCGCCGGGCTCGCGGGCTTTCCCCTGACCCCGGGACTGATGGATGACCTGGCAAGGGTGCCCACGGCGGCGGCATTGGCACTTGGGTTTTATGCCATCTGGAAGGCGACGGACCGTTTGGCACGTCGGCGAGAGGCCAAACCTTTGGATCCTCTTGGCGTGGGGCCTCTTTCAGTGGACTTCGGCAAGACCCTTGGCGACTGCGCACTGCTGCTCTCGTTGGCCACCCTGGGTGTCGTGGTTCCGTGGCATCAATCAGGGCCTCAGGCCCTGGGTTTTTTGCTTCAGAGTCTTTTCCTTTGGGCCTTGGCGACTGCGCCAGAGACACCCAAACGAGCCGGTCGACAGATCGCCTGGCTAAGTCTTGCTGCCCTCATCGCCTGGCATGCCTGGCTTGCGATCTGCTGGTGCCTGATTCTTTTCATGGTGTTTCGAATCGCGCCCAACTACCGCCTGGTGGCCAGAGAGTTTTTCCTTAAGTGGACGTCTTATTTCCTCATCGTGATTGGGCTTTGGCTCCTCGCGGCCTTCGTCATGATCGGCACTCCTCTCGCACCCTTCGAGATCATTCGTCATCAGCTTTCAGGCTGGTGGCTTGGCGAAGTGCTGAGCGGTAATGCCTCATGGAACGACTGGATTCGCTGGCTCAAAGAAGTGCTTTGGAAATGGTGGCCACTTTGGCCCATCGCGCTTTACGGCATCTGGCGAAGCCGTAAAGCAAGTTTTATTCGAGCGCCGCATTGGATTGTTCCAATCACCAGCTTCTCGGTTCTCGTCGTGATGGGTTTCTTCGGCCCGACTTCATCCAAGCTTCATCAGCTTTTGCCAATGGCCCCACTGGCTGTGTTAGCCGCTTTTGGTTTGCTCTCCTTGCCACGCGCACTCATCAATCTGGTCGACTGGTTTGCCGTCACGGTATTCACTGCTCTCGGTGTTTTCATCTGGCTGTATTGGTCAGCACTCAACTTTGGTTTCCCTGAAACACTTGCCAGTCGAATTTCGATGCTCGCCCCAGGTTTGCAGTCCAGTGTCAGTCTTTATGAGGTCTTCATGGGGCTGCTGGCCTCCCTCGCCTGGGTGGTGCTTGTCGCGTGGCGAGTGCGTCGAGGAAACCCAAGGCTTTGGCGTCCCGTGGTTCTCAGTGCGGGCGGGCTCACCCTGTTGTGGGTCTTGCTCATGACCCTATGGCTTCCGGCCATCGATCGAATGCTCGGACAAAAAGCGCTCGCCAGTTCGTTGGAGCTGGCCTGGGTCAAGGCCGCGCCAACTCGATTGGGAATCTCTTTTGAAGATCTCGTCATCTCCTCTGCATCCCGATACGCGATCCATGAGAGACAGCAAAAGCGACAGCCGTCATTGGCCTCGCAGGCCTGCATCAACCCAAGCGAGCAAAGCCGAGCACTCAATGCCATGGCCTATGCCATCACCCAGCTTCCCGTGTCGACCGATCAAAATTGCCTCTGGAAACTTGCCGTGGCGGGTCCCAAGCTTGACCTCTCGGGCTGGCGCACGGTCTGGCGAAGCTCCCCCTCAGAGGACCGCAAAACGGGTGAGCGTTTTCTGCTGCTCGAGCGCATCACCCCGTGACGCGGGCTCGTGATGTCCTCGCCCTGGGCTGGCCGATGCTGGTGGGGCAGATTGCCGTTTTGGGCAACGGTGTGATTGACACCATCATGGCAGGACAGAGGTCCGCACTCGATCTCGCCATCATCGGTCTTGGCGCAAGCATTTACATCAGTATTTTCGTTGCACTGCGTGGCGTCTTGATGGGGCTTGCACCCATTGCGGCAGGACACTTCGGCGCAGGAAGGCTTGCAGAAATTGGCGACGACGTTGGGCAGGCCATCTGGGTGGCGCTGATTCTTTCAGCGCTTGGCATTCCCTTGCTGCTCTGGACCGACCCTTGGTTTGCCCTCATTCAGCCAAGCGGCGACGTCCAAGACCCGCTTCAGAGCTATCTCATCATCATCGCCACTGCCATTCCTGCGACGCTGCTGTTTAGTGTCTTTCAGACATTGAACAGCGCCACCTCTCGCCCTGTGGTGACCATGGTGATCAACCTCGGTGCGCTGGCGTTAAAGTGGCCCCTGAACTGGGTGTTGATGGATGGTGTCGATGGCTGGATACCTCCCTTAGGCGCCGTTGGGTGTGCGCTCTCGACCGCCATTCTTGCCTGGCTGTCCTTGGCGATAGGGCTCGCGGTGATGGCTGGGGATCACCGTTACCGTGCGTTCAAGGTTCGACTCAGCAGCCCAAACCACCGGAAGGTTCTGGAACTTTTTCGGATTGGCGGGCCGATTGGTGTGGGCTACTTGATCGAGGTGACCTCGTTTACGCTCATGGCGCTACTGATCGGCCGATTCGGAACCATCGCCAGCGCAAGTCATCAGGTGGCAGCCAACCTCGCCACTTTAGTCTTCATGGTGCCCCTTGCGCTGGGTGGCGCCACCAGCATCCTCGCTGCCCAGGCCTTGGGCGCCGGAAACGAGGATAAGGCACGCGCATGGGTTGTCGCTGGGCTTCGACTGGTCATGGGAATTGCTGTGTGTCTTGTGGCCATTCTTCTCAGCTTCAACGATCTGCTTGCACGACTT
Source organism: uncultured Bordetella sp. (assembly GCA_964460315.1). Taxonomy (GTDB): domain Bacteria; phylum Pseudomonadota; class Gammaproteobacteria; order Burkholderiales; family Burkholderiaceae_A; genus Lacustribacter. The sequence goes on from CAYWPQ010000003.1 coordinate 54,293, forward strand.
TACGCAGAAAATCCAGAAGTTCAGGCCGCCGCCAAAACACTGATCACTCTTGCGGCAATCTGCCACCTGCTGGATGCACTTCAGTGCGTGCTCTATTCCTCGTTGCGCGCCTGGCGCATCACGCTGCGGCCCATGCTGGTCTATGGTGTCAGCCTGTGGGGCATGGGGGTTGGCGGAGGTTGGCTGATGGCCACGCAATGGTTTGAGCCCGGGCCTGCGGCGGCTCAAGGTTTTTGGTGGGGCAATCTGATGGGGTTGGCGCTGGCCAGTCTTGGGCTGGGCTTACTGCTGCGACGTTGCCTGACCAATCCAATGGGCGCGGTAAAAACGAAGCTCGTCGATTGATTCCTCGATGTCCGCAAGGGCGGTGTGGGCGCCTCGCTTCTGAAAGCCTTTCATCACCGAAGGATTCCATCGGCGACACAATTCCTTGATGGTGCTGACATCGATGTTTCGGTAATGGAAAAAAGCTTCGAGCGCGGGCATGTAACGCTGCATGAAGCGTCGATCTTGGTGGACGGTGTTGCCGCACATAGGCACCTTTCCTGCGGGGCAATACCCTTTCAGAAAATCCAACAAGATCTCACTCGCCTGATCTTCGTTGACTGTCGATGCGCGAACTTTTTCAATGAGGCCCGACTTTCCGTGGGTTCCCTTGTTCCAGGAATCCATTGCATCGAGCAGGCTGTCGGGCTGGTGGATCACCAACACGGGAGCCACCGCAAGGGTTTCGAGCTCGGCGTTGGTGATGATCATGGCAATTTCCAGGATGCGCTCGGTCTCAGGATTGAGCCCGCTCATCTCCATATCGACCCAGATCAGATTCATTTCATTCACATTCGACATAGCCTCGAATCATCTCACAGGCTATGATTTCCATCATGTCACCTCATGTTCAAGGACGCCTGCTCAGCCATCGTGGACGGCAGGCATGGGTTGCCGACCCCAACGGCGATGAGCACCTCTGTCTTTATAAAGGTCGAGAGCTTCAGCCCACCGCCAATGATCGGGTACTGGTTGACCTTCGCACCCGCCCCGGCGTCATTCTTGAAATTCTTCCAAGAGCCAACTGCCTCATGCGCAGTGAAGCCCACCGAACCAAATCGTTGGCTGCCAATGTTGATCTTGCGATGGTGGTGATCTCGGGCTCGCCGCCCTTTTCAGACGAACTGCTGGCACGCATGATCTGCGCCGCCACGGCCGAACAGATACCGGGCCTTCTGGTGCTGAATAAATCCGACCTGACCGAACCGACGGCGCAGGCCCGCCAAAACCTTCGCATCTTTGATGCGGCACTGCAGTCGCTCGGCTGGTCCGTGATCATGACGAACACCCAACATCAAGCTGTGGGGAATGTTGCGAGCCCTGACGCAACGACAGCCGATGGCCTACAAGAACTCCGCCATCATCTGCATCAAAAAACCACCGTGGTGATGGGGCAGTCCGGCATGGGAAAGAGCAGCCTACTCAATGCGCTGATCCCGGGCTTTAACGCCCAGACCCGAGAGATCTCCGAGGCCCTACAGACCGGCAAACACACGACGACGGCTGGACAAATGGTGGCCTTGGACGCTCAGAGCTGGCTCATTGATACCCCGGGCTTTCAGCTCTTTGGTCTTCATCATCTTTCGGACACCCAACTGGCTCTGGGCTTTCCAGAATTCGCAGAGACGCAAGCAAGCCTTGGGCGTTGTCGATTCGCCAACTGCCGACATCTCAACGAACCCGGTTGCAAGGTGCACGAGGGTGTGGCGCTGGGGAAGATTTCGGAGCGTCGACTCGCGCTCTGGCAGAGTCTTTTAGAGTCGATCGAGAGTACGGGCTTCTAACCGAACCAGTTACCGATCGACACAAGCAGCATCATGACCACCCAGAGAATCACCGCGCGCCACACCAGGCCCACAGCGGAACGCATGGCGCTCTCATTAGCTTCACGAAGGTCAGGCATGTCTTGAGACATGGATGGCCAGGGTCCGCCCAGGGCTTCGGTCTCGGAGGGTTCGTCCACCTGAATGGAGGTGGAATAGCCGTCCGGCACGCTGAGTCTCACGCCCATGGCGCCCGCACCCGCCGAAAGAATCACGCGCTCGGTGTCGTTGGCATGCGGCGCAAAACCTGACTTGAGTCGCCACATCAGAATGGCATCTTCAAAGTTTCCGACAATGGCGTAGACGATGGCGGTGACGCGTGCGGGGAACCAGTCGACCCATGCAAAAGCGCGAACGGCGAACTCACCAAAGGGAGACAACGGCGCCACCGGGGAAGAAGGTGAACTTGGTATTTCCTGCCTGGAGTCCGCCCAGACTCGACGCGCCTCGACACTCAGACGGTAGAACACTGCACCGGCAGGCCCGGGAAGAATCACAAACCAGAAGATCACGCCAAACACATGACGCTGGGCACCCACCAAAGCCAGCCGAATGGCTTCTCGAGACACCGCCGAGACATCGCCCGATTCGCTGGCGATCTTGGTCATCAGATCGCCGCCGGAGTGCGCGGCCCATCGCGCAAGCGCGTCCCGAGCAGCAGGCAGATCATTGTTCGCCAGAGCAAGTTGAATTTCTGTGAATCGATTGCTGAACTGCCGAAAGCCCACGGTGAGATAGAGCACGCCCACGGTGGCCAAAAACCCCAGAAGCACGTGGGCACGGGTGAGCAGCGAGACCACGACCCAGGTCAGGGCCGTGCCGCCGATCACCACGGCAAACCAGGTCCAACGCGCTGAAGCAAGTTCCCCCGTGTTGGTGGCACGCTCAATACGTAAAAGAAGGTTCGCCACCCATGAGCCCAGACGTGAGTCATCGCGTACGGGCCGGTACTGCTCCAAAAGCATGGCGAAAATAAAACTGAATAAGGTCATGGTCGTTAGTCTAACGCCTTGACTCGAAGTTGCAATTCGGGCGGGCTCTGACGCCAGGCCGCATTCAGGAAGTGGTAGAGATTTCTCAGAATCGCCGCAGTGGCTCCCCAGATGAACAATTCCTGCTGCAGCTCAGGCGAGTGGTAGGGCATGGCATAAAACTGAAAGCGCTCCCCGGTGGGGCTGCGCTCGGCGGGAACCGTCCGAACCTGATGATTCGTTGGATTCATCAGAAAGCGAAGCGGCACCTGAAAGACCTGATCCACTTCTCTTGTTTCCAAGACGTAGTTCACCGGAGTAAGAATTCTTCCAATCACCGGAGTCACGCAGTATCCGGTGGCCGTGGCGTATTCCGGAAGACACCCAAGCACCGCCACAGCATCGGGCGCAAGCCCAATTTCCTCGTGGGCCTCACGAAGCGCCGTCTGCTCTGGATTCAGATCTGTTGGGTCAACCCGCCCGCCGGGGAAACTGATTTGTCCGGCATGGCTTTTAAGTTGTTGAGTTCGCAGGGTAAGAATGACCGAGGCCTCGTGGGAACCCACCAACCCGATCAGCACCGAGGCCCGAGTGGTGGCTTTGCGCTGCTCCTGCTCAGTCGGGCGACGTCGGTCTCGCAAAAGCTCGGGCGTCCAAAGGGGAAAACCCGGTGTTTCGCGAGCGAGCGAGAAAACCTGATCAAGAGTGGATAACAAAAGAGCCTGCTCAGGCAGAGCAGGCTCTTGGGCGGAAGTCTCGATCAGTGAGGCCCGCGGATCAAAACCAGAAAGCGATGTCATGCTTTGGTTTCGAATCCCGCTGTGGCCAGAGAGGCGATTCGTCCTTGATGACTTAAGCGGACTCGGAGGGTGCCTCGGGGGCCGCGGCCGACGATGCTGTCTTGCGAGCAGGGAGCTTTTCGCGAATACGCGCCGATTTACCGGAACGATCACGGAGATAATAAAGCTTGGCGCGACGCACATCACCGCGACGCTTCACCTCGATACTGGCGATCAAGGGCGAGTAGAGCTGGAATGTCCGCTCAACGCCTTCACCAGACGAGATTTTTCGTACGATGAACGAGGAGTTCAGGCCGCGGTTGCGTTTGGCAATCACGACACCTTCGTAAGCCTGCACGCGCTTGCGTGTTCCTTCCACCACATTGACACTGACAACCACTGTGTCGCCCGGGGCGAATTCGGGGATTTTTTTATCAAGGCGAGCAATTTCTTCTTGCTCAATTTGGCGGATGATATCCATGGTTTCTCCAAAGCCATCATGACCTCAGCCGAGGCGCTAAACCTTGATACCTTCAAGGAGCAAGGCTCTTTGATGAGGTGGCTTCAAGGTTTTTCAACGCGCCTCTGGGCTAGCTCAGAGGATGGGGTTACGCAATAAAAAGACCTAGGGCTTTTGCTTCGGAAGTAAATCCGGGCGAAGCGCTTCGGTCGCCTTCAGCGCCGCAGAGCGACGCCAGCCCGAGATTCTCTCATGATGTCCGGATAAAAGCACGTCGGGCACAGCCTGCCCCTCGAAGACCTCCGGTCGGGTGTAATGGGGCCAGTCCAGCAGCCCTGACTCGGCAAAAGACTCCTGCACCGCCGACTCCGAGTCGCCCAGAGCGCCAGGGATTTTACGAATGGCTGCATCAAGGACGGCCATGGCGGGGATTTCGCCGCCCGAGAGGACAAAATCACCCAGGCTCCAGAGCGCGTCGACCTGCTGGTCAATAAACCGCTGGTCAACCCCCTCGTAGCGGCCACAAATCAGGGTCCAGCAGGATGTTTGAAGAATTTGATCAATCAGGGCCTGGTCCACACGCCGACCTGAGGGGCTCAATAAAACGACGGGGCCTGGCGAGTATCCGGCCTGAGCCTGAGCCAACTTCACCGAACGCACCGCATCGGTCAGGGGGCCCGGCATCATGACCATTCCAGGGCCGCCGCCGTAGGGCCGATCGTCAACGGTCTTATGGGCATCTTGGGTGTGGTCGCGCAGCTGATGGGTGACCACCTTGGCAAGGCCCCGATTCAGCGCCCTTCCTGTGATGCCGTGGTCCGTCAGGGCCTGGAACATCTCGGGAAAGAGCGTGACGATATCAAAGCGAGTCGGCTGCTGAATGGTCTGCATCATTCAAACCAATCACGAAGCCAATCCACGCGAATCAACCGGGCCGATTCGTCCACCTCATCGATGTATTGCCCTACGAAAGGAATCCAACCTCGATCCACCACGAGCCAGTCATGTTCGCCATTGGTTTGCAGCGACTGAACCAGGCCAAGGTCTTCGCCTTGACGATTCACCACCCTGCATCCGATCAGGTCGGCCCAATACGATTCGTTGTCACTGAGCTCCGGAAAGCTTGATCGCGAAAGACCGACAGATGCCCCACGGAGAAGCTCGGCCTGATCGCGGTCAGTAATTTCTTCAAGCATGAGTTTGACGCCCCTGGTTTGCGGCGAGCACTCGAGGATGTTGCAGCGAAGCCAAAGCGACGTGAGTGCTGAGGCCTGTGATGGTGCGGAATGACGAAGCTTAAGCCAGCACTCTTTCGATTCCGCCAGCAGGGTGTCGTCGATGGGAAGACCCGTGACGGACTTGAGGGTGTGGAGCCTGACGGCCCCTTTCAGACCAATGGGTGCGCCGACTTCAGCAAGCGCCACCCAATCGTTGGGCGGCGGATCGGAAGCGAGCGGCAGTCCCGTTTTAGGCGGCGGGTTTCTGGGCAGCAAATTCTTTAACAAGCCGCTGCACACGTGGGCTCATTTGAGCGCCGTGGCTGCGCCAGTATTCGATGCGGTCCATGGCGACGCGAAGCTTTTCTTCTTTGCCCGAGGCCACGGGATTAAAAAACCCCACACGCTCGATGAAGTTACCGTCACGACGGCTGCGGGAATCCGTGGCCACCATATGAAAGTAAGGGCGCTTGTGGGCGCCGCCGCGAGCTAGACGAATAATGACCATTGCAACAATCCTTTAGTGAAATACCTTGGTCTTGAAATCTCTTTCAAGGTCTTGAAATCGAACCCCGCCCAAAACCCAAGCTTGGGCTGGTCAGGAAAAGCCCTCGATTTTAGCACCAGAGCCTTTTCAAGCCAAGGCCTGGGTTAATTCGGGGACAATCTGAAATAGGTCGCCGACGAGGCCGTAATCGGCAACCTGGAAGATTGGGGCCTCGGGGTCTTGGTTAATTGCCACAATGACCTTGGAATCTTTCATGCCGGCAAGGTGCTGAATCGCCCCTGAAATGCCAACGGCGATGTAAAGCTGAGGGGCGACCACCTTCCCCGTCTGCCCCACCTGCCAGTCGTTGGGGGCATAGCCAGCATCCACAGCGGCCCGACTCGCCCCCATGGCCGCACCCAATTGGTCTGCCAGTTTTTCCAGAAGGGCGAAGTTTTCCTTCGAACCCATGGCACGCCCACCGGAAACAACCACTTTGGCCGCGGTCAATTCGGGGCGGGCCAACACGGCAATCTCACGGGAGACGAAGGCAGCGGACTTCGCGGGTGCCGGGGCGACCGCGACGGGCTCGACCGTCACTGCTGGCTGGCTTGCGGCAGCCTCAAACGCCGTGCCGCGCACGGTCATCAGCTTCACCGCGTCGGAGGACTGCACCGTGGCAATGACATTGCCGGCGTAGATGGGACGCTTAAAGGTGTCGGCCGAGAGAATCTCGATAACGTCGGACACCTGTGCGATGTCCATCTTCGCCGCCACCCGTGGCGCGACATTTTTTCCAAAAGCTGTTGCAGGAAAGACAAGCGCATGAAATCCATGCACGACAGAGAGCACCTGCGCCGCAACAGGCTCGGCCACCTGATCAGCAAGGTGCGGTGCGTCGGCCAGCAAGACCCTGGCAACACCCGCGATGGATGCGGCCGCGGTCGCGGCACCCTGGGCGCCATGACCAGCCACCAAGACATGAATCTCACCGCCACCAGCAACTTCGACCAGGCGAGAAGCCGCAGCGACGGCGTTCGAGGTCACGGGACGGAGCTGATCGTTTCCGTGTTCGGCAATCACAAGAATTTTCATCGTCATGACCTTAAACCACCTTGGCTTCGTTGCGGAGTTTGTCGACCAGTGTGGCGACATCGGGAACTTTGATTCCGGCCTTGCGAGTTGGCGGGTCTTCCGCTTTGAGGAGCTTCAGTCGGCTGGCCGTATCGACGCCCCAATCGGCTGGACTCGAGGTTTCGATGGGCTTTTTCTTGGCCTTCATGATGTTGGGCAGGGTGACATAGCGCGGTTCGTTCAAGCGCAGATCCGTGGTGATGACCGCAGGCATCGACATGCTTAGGGTTTCAAGCCCGCCGTCAATTTCGCGGGTGACGTGCACCTGACCACCATCCACTTGCACCTTGGAGGCAAAAGTCGCCTGCGGAACATCCCAAAGCGCGGCCAGCATCTGACCGGTCTGATTGGCATCATCATCAATGGCTTGCTTGCCCATGATGACCAGCTGAACCGCCTCTTTTTCAGCAATTGCCTTCAGCAGCTTGGCGACAGCGAGCGGCTCGAGCACCTGGTCCGTCTGGACGTGAATGCCTCGGTCGGCACCGATGGCCATGGCCGTGCGAAGGACATCCTGAGCCTGAGTCACACCACAGCTGACGGCGATGATCTCCGTCGCGAGCCCAGCTTCTTTCATGCGGGTGGCTTCTTCGATGGCAATCTCGTCGAACGGATTCATCGACATCTTGACATTGGCAATATCAACATCGGACTGATCCGGTTTGACACGCACCTTCACGTTGTAATCCACAACGCGCTTCACAGGGACAAGAATTTTCATAACAATGGGCGTTCGCTGAACAGTGAAATAAGCCACTATTCTAATGTGTTCGGCCCACACCAACCCCGAGAAAGGCAGATGCCCCCACCCATGAAACGCCAACGTCGACAATTCACAGGATGGCTCTCCGGTGCGCTGCTGACGTTACTGGCACCTGCCCTGTCTGCTCGGGCGCAGGCGGGGGGTGCGACCACCGCGGAATTCACCCAACGCCTGGCCGAACGACTGCGTTTCGGATGGCTTGGTCGAAGTGACGTGCAGTCCTTCATTTCGGAGATGACCGACCGTCACGGCTGGCCCCGGGAATGGCTTGAAACCCATTTCGCGCAAATCAAAAGTCAGCCCCGTGCGCTTTCCCTGATGAATCCACCCCCACCGTCGCCTGATGAGCCTGCACGAAAGCGCTCATGGGCTCGCTATCAGTCTCAGCATGCTGATCAAAGCCGCGTGGAATTAGGGAAAGCTTTCATGGAAGAACATGCCAAGGTTTTCCGGAATGTCTCCAAGCAGTCCGGTGTTCCGCCCGAAGTGATTGCGGCGATCTTGGGTGTGGAAACCAAGTTCGGGAAAATTACGGGAAACTTTCCGGCATTTGAAACGCTGGCCACCCTCGCGTTTGACTCTCCGCGGCGGGGTGACTTTTTTCGTCAAGAGCTTGAGTCGCTCTTGTGGCTGGCGAAAAATGACCGGCTCAGCCTGACCGACACCAGGGGATCATTCGCGGGTGCGCTCGGCTTTCCCCAGTTCATGCCCTCGTCGTGGCGACGGTTCGCGATCGGTTATCACTCCAAGAATGAACCCGACCTTCTGGGCAATCCGCACGACGCCATTGCGTCGATTGGTAATTTTTTAAAAATGCATGGCTGGGTTCGAGGTGCGCCAAGCCATGTGCATGCACTGGCCACCGAAGGCACCAACCCCGCACATTTTGTAGCGCCAAAACTCACCCCCATCCATACCGTTGCAGAAATCGAGTCGGCTGGAATTCGACAAGCCGTCCCGGAGCGACTTAAGCCTGCCATGGCAGCAAGTCTGATCGATCTTCCAGAATCGGACGACACCGTGAGCTATTGGTTTGCCGCGCAGAATTTCTTTGTCATCACCCAATACAACCGCAGCTTCATGTATGCGGCAGCGGTACTGACACTTGCCGATTCGCTGGCCAAGCCCCTTGACGCCGAAAATGGCGGCTGACCTGCGGCTGTCGATGCGATGCATTGTTTGGGCTGCCCGTCAGTCCGCACTGATTCGAGTTGCGCTCGCGGTCACCGCCGCTGCAGCTCTGCTGACGGGATGTCTGAACGAATCCACCGCAAGCCCTCCGCCGGGACCCTACCGCATCAGTGAGGTTCACGACGGCGATTCTTTCAACCTCACCGCAAAAGGCGGAGAGAAGGTTCGGGTTCGGATTGCCGGTATCGACGCGCCCGAGCGGGAACAGCCTTACGGGCAGCAATCGAGACGATCGCTTGAGGCCATGCTTCAGTCGGGGACGATTGAGCTTGAAGCGATCAAAAAGGATCGGTTCGATCGTTGGGTGGCCAATGTCTCCATTCAGGGGCAAGACCTTGGGCTCATGCAGATTGCCAGCGGCTACGCATGGTTTTTTCGTCGCTACCAAGACGACTTGCCTGCGAGCATGCAGCGTCAGTACGATCAGGCCGAAGCCAATGCTCGCCGGGACTTCAAGGGATTATGGGTTGGCCTGCGCGCAGCATCCTCGAACCCAGCCCTGGCACCCGAGCCTCCCTGGATGTATCGCGAACGCATGCGAAAAAGCCGTTAGGCAATCGTCTCTCGAAGAACTATTTCTTTAACTGTCGCTGACGCAAGGCTTCGTAACAAACGACACCACAGGCCACGGAGACATTGAGGCTTTCCACCGAGCCCTGCATCGGAAGCCTTACCAGCAGATCACAGCGTTCACGGGTGAGCCTTCGCATCCCCTCGCCTTCGGCACCCAGCACCAGAGCCACCCTGCCGGTAAGGTCCGTGGCGTAGAGCGACTGCTCGGCCTCGCCTGCCAGGCCAATCACCATGTAATCCGCCTGCTGAAGTTCCTCAATCGCGCGGGCAAGATTGGTCACCTGCAGATAAGGTAGATGGTCCGACGCGCCCGCAGAGACCCGTGCCGCGACCTCATTCAGGGGTGCGGATTTGTCACGAGGCGCAATCACGGCGGCCGCTCCTGCGGCATCCGCACTGCGCAAGATGGCGCCAAGGTTATGAGGATCCGTCACCCCATCGAGAACCACAAGCCATTGGTCAGCGCGCTTGAGAGACTCCATCTGCTCAAGCAGATCGGAGAGGCTGTCCGGCTGAGGGCGACGCGTGGCAATGGCCAAGACACCTTGATGGCGCTGATTTTTTGAGAGCCGATCCAGGGTCTGAGTCGACTCGGACAGCGCTTTCACAGAAGCCTGTTCCGCCTGCTTCAACAGCCCATTGAGCCGCGTGTCGCGACGCTGGCCGTCAAAGACAATTCGGGAAATGGTCTCGGGGGCGGCGCGCAGACGCGCACGCACCGCATGAAAACCAAGCAGACAAATCTCACTGGGGTCTTGGGGCATGATCTTGTTCGTTCACTCGCTGATGGATTAGCGCCGGCTGCCTTTGGCTTTGACCGACTGACGGGTCTTGCGCGACTTGCCGGCCTGTTTGGCAGGCTGACGCGCAGCCTTCGATGACTTACCTGAGGCGGGCTTGGCCGTGGGTGCAGCCTTCGATTTCGATGGACTCTTGGCTGGTGTCGCACCTTTGGGGTTCGCCTTTCGAGCAGCGGAGCCCCGGCGTGATGAGGCAGCCTTCGACGCAGGCTGAGCCGCCAGGGCCTCGGCCAGCCACTTCGGCATATCCAGTTCAGAGACCTCGTCTTGGGTGTCTTCGAAAAACTGGGGTTCGCGGTCCACTTTTTTGGAGGCCCGCGTGGCCCGCATCATGCTGGGAACCAGCTGAAACTCAATTCGACGAGCATCAAGGTCAACGCGAGCCACCTGAATGACCAGGCTGTCATAGAGCCGGAAGCGAAGCCCGGTGCGTTCGCCCCGAAGCTCATGCAGGACATCGTTGTGTTGAAAGTATTCCGCGCCAAGTTCCGAGACGTGAATCAGGCCTTCGACATACAGGGCATCCAGGGTGACAAAGAGGCCAAATGGCGCCACACCCGTCACCGTGCCACGAAGCTGTTCACCAATTCGTGACTTCATGTATTGGCACTTGAGCCAGGCCTCGACATCTCGGCTTGCTTCATCGGCACGCCGCTCCGATGCGGAACAGTGGTCGCCAATGTTGCGCCATCGGGTGACATCGTCGTCATGTCCCATATCGCCATACGGCGGGACGTAATGGGGTTCATGACGAATGATGGACTTGATCACTCGGTGCACCAAAAGATCCGGGTATCGACGAATCGGCGATGTGAAATGGGCGTAGGCTTCGTACGACAGGCCAAAGTGCCCCGAGTTGTCGGGCGTGTAGATCGCCTGTTGCATGCTTCGAAGCAGCAACGACTGAATCAGGCGGGAATCTGGGCGGGCACGAATTTCCTTGGCTAGCCGTGCGTAATCTCCAGGGGTTGGCTCCTCCCCCCCTTCCAGTTTCAGGCCCTGAACCTTGAGAAATTCGCGAAGAGTTTTGAGCCGCTCCGGCGTCGGTCCCTCGTGGACACGATAAAGACCATGACGCTTGGCGCGCTTAAAAATATCCGCGGCGCAGGTGTTGGCCGCAAGCATGCATTCCTCGATAAGACGATGCGCATCATTTCGAACTCGCGGAAGAATTCGTTCGATGCGGCCGTGGTCGTCGAACTGCATATAAGTTTCAATCGAATCAAAGTCGATCGCCCCTCGGGCCTCGCGCGCCGCCAGCAGCGTTCGAAACACCTCTTCCAGATGTCCGAGGGTCTCGACCAGAGGACCCAGTTTGACCGCGTCATCCGAGAGCGGATCACACATGGCAGACCAAGCCCGGGTGTAGGTCAGGCGCTGCATCGACTGAATCACGGCCTCGTAGAACTGATACGCCTTCACCTCGCCCGCCGTGGTGATCACCATGTCGCAAACCAGAGCGAGACGATCGACATGCGGATTCAAAGAACAGAGGCCGTTGGAAAGCTTCTCCGGAAGCATCGGTAAGACGCGGCGTGGAAAATAGACCGAGGTGCTTCGAGCAAAGGCATCGCGATCAAGCGCATCGCCGCTAGACACATAGTGGCAGACATCGGCAATCGCCACCAGAAGGCGCCAGCCGCCGCCCTCCATGGGTTCCGCATAGACCGCGTCATCGAAATCGCGAGCATCTTCACCGTCGATGGTCATGAAGGCGACATCGCGCAAGTCAATTCGGTTTTTTAAATCTCGGGGGCGAACCTCGGAAGGAAGTTTTTCGGCAAGTTTTTCGGCCTCATCGGAAAAGAGATGTGGGACATCAAACTTGCGTACGGCAATTTCGACTTCCATGCCAGGGTCATCGACGCCGCCAAGCACCTCGACCACACGGCCCACGGGTGGGGTGTATCGAGTGGGCGGGTCAATGATTTCGATCGAGACCACCTGGCCGGGCTCGGCGCCCATCGTGTCTTGGACCGCCACAATCACATCGTGTTTGATGCGCTGGTCTTCAGGCACCACCAGCAGAATGCCGCGCTCGTTGACGAGCCGGCCCACAAGCCTGCGGTTGGCATGCTCAAGCACCTCGAGGATGACCGCCTCGGGGCGGCCCCGTCGGTCGGTGCCCACCACACGTGCGCTGACTCGGTCGGCGTGCATGGCCTTCACCATCTCTTTGGCGGGAACAAACACGTCGTCGCCACCCGCGTCGGGTCGGATAAAACCGAAGCCGTCACGGTGGCCGATCAGGCGTCCAGAGAAGCTTGCGGCGGTGGGGGTTGGGGGGGTACGTTTTGACAATTGTGGGTTTCCGGCTAAAGTACGCGACTCATTTGTCCATCAGATGCCCAGATGGCGGAATTGGTAGACGCACTAGGTTCAGGTCCTAGCGGTGGCAACACTGTGGAGGTTCGAGTCCTCTTCTGGGCACCATCTTGACGATTACCCCTCTCGAAACGCTTCGCGCCGTTCGCGGTGATCCGGCAACGACGCGCTGTGTTCACTGAAACGGATGGTCCAAAAGAATGGTGTCGTCTCGGTCAGCCCCCGTTGACACCATGGCGATGGGCGCACCAACCACCTCTGAAAGTCGCGAAAGGTATCGCTGTGCTGCGGCGGGCAGATCCGCCCACTGACGAACCCCTTGGGTTGTTCCCTCCCAGCCAGGCATGGTCTCGTAGACCGGCGTGCACTGAGCCACCGCATCCGAACCAAAAGGCAGAACATCCAGGCGGCCCTTGGGCGTGTCATACCCCACACAGAGCTGGATCTCCGAGAATCCATCAAGTACATCCAGCTTCGTGATGCAAAGACCCGTCACACCGTTGATCTGCATGGAACGGCGCAGGGCCGCCGCATCAAACCAGCCACAGCGACGCGGCCTTCCGGTGACTGAGCCAAATTCATTGCCGCGCTTCGCAAGCGTCTGACCCACTTCGTTGATCTGCTCTGTGGGAAATGGGCCGCTGCCCACCCGGGTGGCGTAGGCCTTGGTAATTCCAAGAACGTAATGAAGTTTTGAGGGTCCTACGCCAGCACCAGCACCGGCGGCACCCGCCACGCAGTTGCTGCTGGTAACAAAGGGGTAGGTGCCATGGTCAATGTCCAGCAGCGAACCCTGAGCACCTTCAAACAATAGATTTTCATTGCGACAGCCTGCCTCATAAAGCATCTGCGGCACATCGGCACCCATTTTCAGGAGCCTGGGTGCCATCGCCATGAGTTCGTTAAACACCTGATCCACATCGACCGGCTTGGCTTTCAGATGATGTTCAAGCACAAAGTTGTGCAGGCTCATGGTTTCCGAAAGCTTGCCGCGAAGGGTGTCGGGCTGAGTAAGATCCAGAAGCCGGATGGCGCGACGCGCCACCTTGTCTTCGTAGGCCGGGCCAATGCCTCGCCCTGTGGTGCCAATTTTGGCATCGCCCTTGGCTGCTTCTCGGGCCTGATCAAGGGCCACGTGATAGGGAAGAATCAAAGGGCAGGCCAGGCTGATTTTTAGGCGTGACTCGACATCGATGCCGTTGGCCTGAAGCTCATCAATTTCAGTCAGGAGTGCGGTGGGCGACAGCACGACGCCGTTGCCAACATAGCAGGTGACCTTGGGGTGAAGAATGCCCGACGGAATGAGTCGCAGGATGGTCTTTTTGCCGTTGACAACCAGCGTGTGTCCAGCGTTGTGGCCGCCCTGGAAACGAACGACGCCGCTGACTTGTTCGGTCAGCCAATCGACCACCTTGCCCTTGCCTTCGTCACCCCATTGCGTCCCAATGACGACCACATTCCTACCCGTTTGGGCCTTGTTATCAACCACCATAGTCTTTTATTCCTAATTAGCGAACCTGCCAGCGGCCCGATTCAATAACGAGCTTTTGGCCCTTCCAAACCCCTAATTCTGCATCAGGAATTCGAATGACCCGACGCCCAAGGGCGCGAAGCTCTGAAATGGCCGCTCTCAGGCTTGAGTCGTCAAGCCATGGGGCCGCAATGAGGGGGGATGAATCCTTCGGAGAACACTCCGTAATCGCGAGAAGTTCCCGTAATTCAAGGCTAAAGCCGGTGGCTGGTCGAGCACGCCCGAACACCTCGCCCACACCGTCATATCGGCCACCACGAACGACGGCATTCGGAAGCCCGTCGCAATAGATCGAGAACAGAATACCGTTGTGGTACCGATAACCTCGAAGATCGGCAAGGTCGATGGTCAAAACACACTGAGGGTGCTCGTGGAATAGGGCTGACTGCGCCACCGCCTGGAGTCGATCCAAAGCTGCGTCGATGGCTGCCCTCCTGGGAAGGCTTGCACGGGCACGTTCAATGACATTGCCTGGGCCACTGGCCGGGCCATAGAGATCGAGCAGGGCCATCAAGGCGCCAGCCGTGTCGGCACGAAAACCCTTGGCCAAGGCTTCAAGACGCGGTCGGTCCTTCGACTGCAAAGCCGCGAGGGTCTCGATCTCGAGTGCCGCCAAGAGAGGGTCGGCGTCTCGCAGGGCAAGAAAGATTCCGCGATGAGAAAGATCGAGCCGAACCTTGGCAAGGCCCGCCGCATCAAGCGAGGCCAGAGCGAGTTCCTGCACCTCTAGATCCGCCTCAAGACCCTCGTGCCCGAACAGCTCGCAGCCCACCTGAACGGGCTCACGCGAGGACAAGAGACCTGCCGGCTGGGCATGAAGCACTGAACCTGCATAGCAGAGCCTGGTGACGCCCTGATTCTGAATTTGATGGGCGTCAACGCGCGCAGCCTGAGGTGTGATGTCCGCACGAAGACCCAGCAAACGGCCACTGGCCTGGTCTACTAGCTTGAAGGTTCGGAGGTCCAGATCGCGAGCCTGATGAATCATGAGTGACTCAACATGCTCAATCATCGGCGGCTGGATCAGGTCGTAGCCATACGATGCATAGAGATCAAGAAGCCGGCGACGAAGCGACTCAAGACGAGTCGCCTCAGCAGGAAGAACATCAGAGATCTGATCCGGTAAGAGCCAGGCGGGCATCCGGGGCGTCCTTACTTCGACGACTCACCGCCGCTTAAGCTTCTTACGCCAGACGAACGGAAATAACGGAAGAAGTCCGACTGGGGGTCAGCCACGATGACGTCGGATTTGCTCTTGAACCCTTCGCGGTAAGCCTGAAGGCTGCGGTAAAAGGAGGCGAATTCAGGGTTCTTGCCAAACGATGCGGCATAGAGCGCCGTGGATCGTGCGTCACCGTCACCCATGATGCTCTGGGCTCGACGATAGGCCTGAGCCAGAAGCACCTCACGCTGACGGTCGGCATTGGCACGAATCTTCTCGGATTCGGCCGCGCCGGAGGACCGGCGCTCGTTGGCGATCGCCTGACGTTCGGATTCCATTCGACGAAATACGGAGTCACGAATTTCATCGGCAAGGTCCACACGCTTGATGCGAACGTCGACCACCTCCACGCCAAGACGCTTCGCGTCGTTGTTCACGCGATCGCGAATGCCGGTCATGATCTGTTCACGGGAGGCTGAAATCACTTCATTGACCGTGCGCTTCGCAATTTCATTGTTGAGCGCATCGCGCAGGCTTCTTGAGATGCGGTCTGCGGCACCGGCAGGACGGCCAGCCACGGAGACCCAATATTCTCTTGGGTCCACCACGCGCCACTTCACATAAGTGTCCACCAGCACGTTTTGTTTTTCGCTGGTGATGAAGCGGTCGATCTCCGGCGTGTCAATGGTGAGAATTCGCTTTTCAACGTAGACCACGTTTTGGAATGGCGGGGGAAGCTTAAAGTAAAGCCCCGGTTTGGACACGACCTCTTTGATTTCACCAAGCGCAAAGACGATGCCGTATTGGCGTTGATCCACCACGTAAATGCATGAACTCGCGAGCAGGGCCGCAATGCCTAACGTCACAATTGCCGAGAAAAGTTTATTCATCTTAGCGAGCCTCTCTCAAACGATCGCGAAGGCTGGGTGAAGTCGGGGGAGCTGAAGGTGCGGTTGGCGCTGCCTCAGGCACGCTGGTGACCGCACCCGGCGTTGGCGGGGAACCCGCTGCAGGCGCGGCGCCCGGCTGACCCATGCCCGGCGCGACCGGTGGGGCACCCGTCTGCTGAATCAGGCGATCGAGCGGCAGATAAAGCAGATTGCTGTTGGATTTGGAATCCACCATCACCTTGCTCACGTTGGTGAAGACCTGCTGCATCGTTTCAAGGTACATGCGCTCGCGCGTGACTGCAGGTGCTTTGACATATTCCGTGACGATCTTGCGGAAGCGGTCGGAGTCACCTTGGGCGGTGGCAATGATTCGTTCTTTGTAGGCTTCTGCTTCCTGAATGAGGCGCTCGGCCGAACCACGGGCGCGAGGAATTACGTCGTTGGCATAGGCCTGACCTTCGTTTTTCAAACGCTCAGCGTCTTGACCGGCTTTGATGGCGTCACTGAACGCTGCCTGGACTTCCTCAGGGGGCTGAACGTTTTGAATCGTGACGTCAATAATGGTGAGACCTGATCCGTAACGATCCGCAATCGCCTGAGTCTGGGCAAGAGCCTCGCGAGCAATGCCCTCTTTGTTTTCATACAAGACGGTGTCGCTTAGGCTACGGCCCACGATTTCACGCATGGCCGTTTCCGCAGCTTGGGCCACGATGTCGTCCGTCGCTACGTTGTTGAACAGATAGTCCTTCGCCTCTCCGACCCGATATTGCACAGCGAATTGCAGATCCACCATGTTTTCGTCTTTGGTAAGCATGAGAGAGTCACGCCCACGGGAGGTCATTCCGGCGCCTCTGACGCCCACCGTGACCTGACGAATCTGGGCAAGATCCACGATTTCGTGGCTCTCAAAGGGATACGGCAGACGCCACTGAAAACCCGCGGGTGCTGTGGTTCGATATTCGCCGAACCGCAAAACAATCGAACTCTGACCCTCTTGAACAATGTGAAACCCGGTGGCGAGCCAAAGCAATAAGCCGCCGACACCCACCGCGACCACCGTTGGGCCGGTTTTGACTGAAGGAGGTTTGAATCCGCCGGAACCCGATGAGCCTGGGCGTCGACCACCGCCGAAACCACCGCCCGAATTTCCGCCGCCGCGATTCTGATTCTTATTGCCAAAAAGACCGCTCAGACGACGATTGAAATCCTTCCAGACCTCATCAAGGTCGGGGGGTTCATTCTGGGGGCGGTTACCGCGCCCCTGGCCCGGACGATCAGCCTGCTGATTGTCGGGCCGCGGAGCGTCCGAGGGGTTGGGGGAGTTCTGGTCACCTTGCGACGACTGGTCACCTGAGGCCGATGGGTCACCGGATGCGGGCTTGTCACCCGAACCAGATGACTGGCCCCAACGGGGGTCGCCTAGGGCGAAAAGCCGGCGAAGTCCAAACCAATTAAATCGTCGAATCATGGGTATTTAGAGAAGGGATTGAACCGAAGGTTGCATCGTATTCAAATTATCGGTCTGCATTCCATCGGCCGAGTCAGGGCTTGGGAAGGCAGGCATATGGGATCGCACGGCCTCACGCAAAAGGTCAACACCCTGCGCGTCAGCGGCACTCAGCCAAACTCGATGAATCCTACCATAGGGGTCTGGCTCCGCCCGCGGGGAAAGCCCCATGAGATCGATTTTATTAAAGACCTCAATTCTGGGAACTTCCGCCGCACCAATGTCTTCCAGAACCTTGTCCACAGCCTCTCGCTGAAGGTCACGATCGGGGTCGGAGGCGTCGATGACGTGGAGCAGAAGATCCGCATCGGCCGCCTCATGAAGGGTCGACTTGAAGGCCTCAATCAGGCTGTGGGGGAGCTCCCGAATAAAGCCCACGGTGTCGGACAGCACCATGAATTCCCCAGGGGCAAGAAATACCCGTCGGCTTGTGGTGTCGAGAGTGGCAAAGAGCTGGTCGGCGGCATAGACCTTGGCGTGGGTTAGTGCATTAAAGAGGGTCGACTTGCCCGCATTGGTGTAGCCCACCAGCGAGACTGAAAAAGCCCCCTGGCGCTGCCGATGGCGCTGGCGATTCTTTCTTTGTCTTTCCACCAGGTCGAGCTTGGACTTCAGCTGTTTGACCCGCTGACCAATCAGACGGCGGTCGGTTTCGAGCTGGGTTTCACCGGGGCCTCGAAGACCAATCCCCCCTTTTTGCCGCTCAAGGTGGGTCCAGCCTCGCACGAGTCTTGCGGAGAGGTAATCCAGCTGGGCGAGTTCCACCTGGAGTTTGCCCTCATGACTTCGTGCGCGAAGCGCGAAGATATCCAAAATCAGCGCAACCCGATCGATGACCCGCCGCTTGAGCTGTTTGGTGAGATTGCGCTGCTGGGCGGGTGATAACGCATGGTCAAACACCACAAGCTCGGCGGCATGCTCCTGACAAATGGTCAAGAGCTCGTCACACTTTCCGGAGCCGAGAAACAAGGCGGGGTCGGGCCGATCCCGTCGACCGGAGACAACGGAAACGATCTCGGCACCCGCCGATTCTGCTAAAGCCTGGAGCTCGTCAACATCCGGCCTTGGGCCCTGGCCCAGGGTGAGCGCCACCAAGACCGTTTTGGGCCGCTTCGAAAAATCGACATCAAGTGACGTCGATACGGAACCGAGATCGCTCAGCGGGTTAGTCAGCGTCGGTGTCGGCTGAGAAACTCACAGCCCTCGCTGGCACGATGGTGGAGATCGCGTGCTTGTAGACCATTTGCGTCACCGTGTTTCGAAGCAGCAACACGTACTGATCGAACGATTCAACATGGCCCTGCAGCTTGATGCCATTGACCAGATAAACCGATACCGGCACGTGCTCTTTGCGTAACACGTTCAGAAATGGGTCTTGTAACGCCTGCCCTTTTGCCTGTGACATAGAAAACTCCCTTATCGAGCAATAACTATAACCATTTCAGCGGGATGAATCACGCCTCTGGCTTGTAGGGATTCGTGGAGGTTTTCCACTCAATCCGAAGGGGGGTTCCCTCAAGCTTGAAAACCTTGCGAAAACGAGATTCCAGAAACCGCTTGTAGACGTCTGAAATGTGTTCAAGCGCATTGCCGTGAACGATGATGATCGGTGGATTTTGGCCGCCCTGGTGGGCGTACCGAAGCTTGGGTCGAAACCGGCCATGGCGGGGGGGCTGCTGATGCTCCACGGCCTCACGAAGGGCCCGAGTGATCTTGGGCGTCGAGAGCTTGAGCGTGGCGGCCGCATAGGCGGCGTCCACCGAACGCATCAGGGTGTCGATTCCATTGCCTTTTAATGCGGAAATAAAATGAAACCGGGCCCAGTGCAGAAACTGGAGCTTGCGAGCCATGACACGTTTCACCTCGTCGCGGGCCACCACATCAAGCCCATCCCACTTATTGACCGCAACCACCAAGGCCCTGCCCGCCTCCGCAATAAAGCCTGCGATATGGGCATCCTGTTCGGAGACATCTTGCTGCGCATCGAGCATCAGAATCGCCACATGACAGGATTCAATCGCCTGCAGCGTCTTGATGACGGAAAATTTTTCAACCGCCTCAAACACCTTGCCACGCTTGCGCAGGCCTGCCGTATCGATCAGCTGGTACTTGCGGCCCTCTCGTTCAAAGGGGATGGCAATGGCATCCCGGGTGGTGCCGGGCATATCAAAGGCAATGACTCGTTCTTCACCGACAAGGGTGTTGATGAGCGTCGACTTGCCCGCATTCGGACGCCCGACAATCGCAACACGAAGGCCGCGTTCGGCGATTTCGGTGGCCTCGTCTTCTTCACTTGCGACCAAGGGCAGTTGACCCAGGAGGTGGTCCATCATGGTTCCCACGCCGTCGCCATGGGCTGACGATATGGCCATGGGCTCTCCGAGGCCAAGCTCATAGAACTCTGCCGTTCGTCCCTCACCGGTAAGCCCCTCGAGCTTGTTGACGGCAAGCGTCACCGGACGACCGGACTTTCGGAGTAGATCAGCGATCTGCATGTCTTGAGGCGCAAGACCGCTTCGCCCGTCAAGCACAAACACCACCGCATCCGATTCTGCAATGGCCTGACGTGTCTGCTTGGCCATCTGAAAGGTAATGCCCTCTTTCACAATGGGCTCAAATCCGCCAGTGTCCACCACCAGGTAAGGCCGAGTACCCAGCCGACCCTCGCCGTAATGTCGGTCTCGGGTGAGCCCGGGAAGATCGGCAACCAGCGCATCGCGGGAACGAGTCAGGCGATTAAAGAGCGTTGATTTGCCAACATTCGGACGCCCGACCAGCGCCACAACGGGTTTTGCATTCAATGCATCAACCTTCCGTGCGGATCAGCATCAGCCGTCCGCCCTGAGTCTGAACCAAGAGCCCGGCCGAGGTCGCCCGCATCGCGCCACTCACGGCGCCTCCATCAAGCTTCACCCGCGCCAAGGTCTGTCCATTCTCACGATCCAAGGCATGCAAAAAACCGAATTGATCCGACACCCAAAGGGCACGCCCGACCGAGATGGGCTGATTCAGGCCACGCAGGCGCAAGGCCTCGCTGGTCCAACTGGTTTCTCCCGTGGATCGGACCAGGGCATGAAGTCGCGACTGTTGATCCGCCACAAAAACAAAGCGTGCATCAGCGCCCACGGTGGTGCTTGACGGAAGGTTTTTGATCCACTGACGCTTGCCGTCCTCGACACCAAAACAAGCAACCGCGGACTGGTAAGCGCTCACGCAGACATGCGCGCCTTGGACCACCGGTGCACCAAGGAGGTCCACCAAACGCTCAACCTCATTGCTGCCGGCGGGGGTCACCACCTGAGCTTCCCATCGCACGGCACCCGTCAGGGCATTCACCCAGACAAGTCTTCCGCCGGGAAGATTCACCACAACGTCATTGGCGCCCAGACTGGAGCTGCTTGATTCCTCAGGGGCATAGGCCGCGCCGCGTAACCCTGACTGCCCATGCAAAACCAGAGGGGGCAGGGTGCGCTGAAACACCCAGCGTCGCTCACCCGTGGTGATATCCCATCCTGCAACTCGGTTGTCCGTCAAACGCGCCACCGCGATGTCGCCAGCAATCACCGGAATCTCAAGAACCACGCCACCCAGATTAATTTCTCGGCTGACTTTGCCCGTCGCATCAAGCACCACAATCTGATTGCGCTCCGTCACCACCGCCGAAAAACCGCTGGAGCTTCCGTTGCCCACCGCCACACCGGCGATGATTTTTGTATCGAGGTCAACGCGCCATTCCACCTTGCCCGATTGCAGATTGATTCTTGAGACCTCACCCTCCTCCGAGGCGGCAATCACAGCGTCGCCACTGACACCCGGTGAAAACTGTCCGACGCCCACCTTGAATTCAGGGGTGTCACCCACTTTCGCTGTCCATGCAACCTTGGCGGACAGCGAAGGCTTGAAGTCAACGAGGCCCGCAGGCTTGAGCTTATTGGAGCCGCAGCCGGCAAGTGCCGCTGCTGCAATGAGCGCCAAGGGAATGAAGAGGCGATTCATGGTCATGGTTTGCTCCCAAAGGAATCAACAGTGGCTAGTTTGCGGGCGATGAGTTCTCGGGAAGCCGCCTCAGGGCCCGTGGCGTCGAGTGCCGCCCGCCAGGCTTTACGGGCGTCTTCTCGTTGGCCAAGCGCGGCGTAGACATCGCCACGACGGTCGTTGACCAGTCCAGTGAATTCTTTGGGAGGCTCCCCCGCAAGAACCTCCACAGCGGCCTTGGCATTGTTTTCATCAAGCAGCACGCCCGCGAGTCGGATCTTCGCAATCCAAGCAAATTCGTCCACAGGACTTTTACTCACCACCTCAAGCGCAGCACGGGCTTCGGGCAGAGAACCTTCGGACACAAAGACTCGAGCCATCTGCAGTCCACCAAGAGCTGCCTGCGTCGTCCCCGAATAGTCTTCGGCAAGCACCTTGAAGGCGACTCTGGCCTTGTCAACACTTTGTTCAACCAAAGCCTGCTCCATCGCAGCCAGTGCATCCGTGGCTTTTGCAGCCTGACGGTCTTGCCACCAAAGCCATCCATTAAAAGAAATGGCTGACACCGCAATGATGGACAAAACAGGAACGATCCACCGCTTGTTGTCGTTCCAGAAACCCTTGATGGCGTCAAACTGTTCTTGTTGCTCTAGATCCTCGCGCATATCACTTCTTCAGTTTAGAGTTGTTGAATTAAATACGAAGCCACGACATCCGCTGCGGTGTCGATAGGCACCTGCTCCTGCCCCAAAAAGCCCGGCTGACCACGAAGCGGTTTGATCGACACCCGACCTGCGGCGCGTTCATCATCGCCCATCAGCAAGGCCAATGCCGCACCGCTTTGATCGGCTTTCTTCATCTGAGACTTCAGGCCGGCCTCGCCGCAGTGCATCTGCACTGACAGGCCGTGCGTTCTGAGGCGTTCACTCAGCTGCAGGGCGTCGGCCGTCGAGTGTTCCCCCCAGTGCACCAGATAGACATCAAGCAGGCTTGGAAGTTGCGGTGCGGCCACCTCTTTGAGGAGTTCGATTAGACGCTCAACCCCCATGGCGAATCCGCAGGCTGGTGCGGGCTTGCCGCCCATTTGTTCCATTAGGGTGTCGTATCGACCGCCGCCGCAAACCGTGCCTTGGGCGCCAAGCTTGTCGGTCACCCATTCGAAGACCGTCAGGTTGTAGTAATCAAGACCGCGCACCAGGCGCGGGTTAAGCCGATAGGCAATTCCGTGCTGATCAAGAACTCTGCAGACCGAATTGAAATGGGCAAGCGATGCCTCACCAAGAAAATCCCGCAGCAATGGCGCTCCGGCAACAATCGGAGCCATTGCCGGGTTTTTCGAATCGAGGATGCGAAGTGGGTTCGAGTGCAGTCTGCGCTTGGCATCCGTATCAAGCGCATCAAGGTGGTGTTCGAAATAGGCAATCAGCGCCTGTCGATGGGCCTTGCGCTCTTCGGGCTGTCCAAGGGAATTCAGCTCAAGGCGAGGTGCGAGGTCTCCGATCAGGCCCAGAGATTCCCACAACCGGTGAATCATTAGAAGCTGCTCGGCATCAATGTCCGGGCCCGGCAGGCCAAGGGCCTCGATACCGAACTGATGAAACTGACGATAGCGCCCCCGTTGAGGGCGTTCATGTCGGAACATCGGCCCGAAATACCAAAGACGCTTGGGGCCGTCATAGAGCATGTTGTGCTCAATGGCCGAGCGCACCACGGCCGCCGTGTTTTCAGGGCGCAGGGTGAGCTGTTCACCGTTTAAGGCGTCGGTGAAGGTGTACATCTCTTTTTCAACAATATCGGTGACCTCGCCAATACCCCGAACAAACAGGGCTGTGGGCTCGAGGATCGGTGTTCGAATTTCGCGATAGCCATACTGACGAAAGACCCCCGCCACCTTGGACTCAACCCAGTTCCAGAGAGGCGACTGGTCCGGCAGAAGGTCATTCATGCCCTTCACACCTGTCAGTTTTTCCATACGTGTCATGCCTTGCCGCCGAAACGTTTGGCCACGTAATCCGCCACCAAGGCTTGAAATTCCTCGGCAATACGATCGCCCTTTAGTGTCACGCTGCGTTCACCATCGACGAACACAGGGGCCACGGGGGTCTCGCCCGTTCCGGGAAGGCTGATGCCAATGTCCGCATGCTTGCTTTCGCCAGGGCCGTTCACCACGCAGCCCATCACCGCCACCGTCATGTTCTCCACGCCGGGGTATTGAGCCTTCCAGTCTTGCATCTGGTCACGGAGATAGCCCTGAATCTTGGCCGCTAGTTCCTGAAAAAACGTGGAGGTGGTTCGGCCGCAGCCTGGGCAGGCCACCACCATCGGTGCAAAGGCGCGCATACCCATCGACTGAAGCATTTCTTGCGCAACGATGACCTCTTGTCGACGATCACCATTGGGCTCGGGCGTCAGCGAAACACGAATGGTGTCGCCAATACCCTCTTGCAACAAAACTGCCATGGCTGCGGTGGAGGCAACGATGCCCTTGCTGCCCATGCCGGCTTCGGTCAGTCCCAGATGAAGGGCGAAGTCACATCGACGCGCGAGTTCACGGTAAACCGAGATCAGGTCTTGGACATTGCTGACCTTTGCCGAGAGCGTGATGCGATTGGCAGGCAGCCCCCATGTCATGGCCTGCTGTGCACTTTCAATGGCCGAGGTGACGAGGGCTTCCCGCATGACGGCCTGGGCGTCCCATGGCTGACTGCGTTGGCTGTTGTCGTCCATCAGGCGCGCCAGCAATTCCTGGTCAAGACTGCCCCAGTTCACGCCAATTCGAACGGGCTTATTGTTGCGGCAGGCGGCCTCAATCATGGCGCCGAACTGATTGTCACGTTTGGCGCCCTTGCCAACATTGCCCGGATTGATTCGATATTTTGAGAGCGCCTGTGCGCACTCGGGGTAGTCCGCCAAAAGCTTGTGTCCGTTGAAATGGAAGTCGCCCACGAGAGGCACGTTGCAGTTCATTCGGTCAAGCTGTTCACGAATGGAGGCAACCTCTTTGGCGGCCTCAGGTGAATTCACCGTGATGCGAACAATCTCGGAGCCTGCCTGGGCAAGACCCTGAACCTGAATCGCGGTGCCAATCGCATCGGCGGTGTCGGTGTTGGTCATGGACTGCACCACGATGGGAGCACCCCCACCAATGGTGACCGCATGGTCACCCCAGCGAATCTCTACACCATGGGACTTTCTTCGGGGCAACGGGCCCGATGCGAACGGCAGGTCAGCGCATGGTCGCGGCGATGAGGGGCTGTTTGAGCTCATTGAAACCTCGCAGAGATTCGAGTGCGATCTTGAATGTCACCAGCAAGCTGGCCACAGGCTGCATCAATGTCGTCGCCACGGGTGCGACGAATCGTGGTGACAAAACCTTCCTGGGTTAGGAAATCAGCGAAGGCTCGGGTCGTTGGCCAGCTTGGCTTTCGATACCCTGAATTCGGAAATGAGTTGAACGGAATGAGATTGAACTTACAAGGAATCTCTTCGTGACGAACCAGTTTGACCAATGCTTTGGCGTGATCCATCGAGTCGTTCACCCCCTCGAGCATCACATATTCAAAGGTGATGAAATCGCGCGGCGCAGGTTCAAGATAACGCCGAAGCGAGGACATCAGATCGCGCAAGGGATACTTTTTATTCAAAGGCACGAGAACATCACGCAGCGCATCGGTGGGCGCATGCAATGACACCGCCAACGAGACCGGACAATCCTGGGCAAGCCGGTCAATCATGGGCACCACACCCGACGTGGACACCGTCACCTTTCGCCGTGACAGCCCATAGGCGTCGTCGCTGAGCATCAGCTGCAAGGCCGGTACCACCGCGTCGTAATTGAGCAGAGGTTCGCCCATGCCCATCATCACCACATTGGTCACAGGCAGACCCAGTCCATGACGGGCCCACCAGAGCTGGCCAATGATCTCGTGGGTGGTGAGGTTGCGATTGAATCCTTGACGACCGGTGGAGCAAAAGGGACACGCCACCGTGCAGCCCGCTTGCGACGAGATGCATAACGTACCGCGATCCGTTTCAGGGATGAATACGGTTTCAATGGCGTTGCCCTGACCCACATCCGAAAGCCACTTGCGCGTGCCGTCATCGGACTGGTGGTCCTGAATGACCGTGGGGGGCGTGATCTCTGCATCCGCCTCAAGGCCGGCGCGAAATTCTTTCGCGAGGTCGGTCATGTCGGCGAAATGGCTCGCGCCGCGCTGATGGATCCATTTCAACAGCTGACGGGCGCGAAACGGCTTTTCTCCCCTGGCAACACACCAGTCGGTTAGGGCCTGCGGAGATAGGCCGATCAGATTCACTTGCGGTTACCGGCTGTAGATCGACATGCCAGGGAAAAAGAAGGCGATTTCCTGGGCGGCGGTTTCAGGCGCGTCCGAGCCGTGTACCGCATTGGCGTCGATGCTGTCGGCAAAATCAGCGCGAATGGTTCCGGGGGCGGCTTTCTTGGGGTCCGTGGCGCCCATGAGGTCACGATTTTTCGCAATCGCGCCCTCGCCCTCCAGGGCCTGGATCATCACCGGGCCAGAGATCATGAAGTCAACAAGATCTTTAAAGAAGGGGCGCTCACGGTGCACGGCATAAAACGCTTCGGCTTCACCCCGAGAAAGGTGCTTCATTCGCGCAGCAACCACTTTCAGGCCAGCCTTTTCAAAACGCGAGTAGATTTCCCCGATCACGTTTTTCGCAACGGCGTCGGGTTTGATGATCGAGAGGGTACGTTCAATAGCCATGTTGGTAAATTCCGAGTTGGTCAAAGGGTTTTATCTAACCTGACACCGATCAACCTTAGAGTAAGGCGACTGGCAGCCGGGAACCTTTCCCGACTTGATTTGTCAAGTAAACCTGCGATTATACGTGCTGACGTCCGCCCGCAAGGCATATCGCCCCGGGATCTCGTCAGAAATCATGAAGGAGCAAAACACATGATTCCTAGCCTCAATAACAGTGCCTCGCTGCCCCGCGGCGAGGCCTCCCTGGCCCGCAATCGGGTTCTTCGGAACACCTATTGGCTGCTGTCGGCCTCCATGATCCCCACGGTGCTCGGCGCCTGGGTGGGTATGCAGCTTGGGTTCTCCTGGTTTGCCGCCAGCCCCTTCATTGGCGTTCTGCTCTTCTTGGGCATCGCCTTTGGTTTTTTCTACGCCATCGAGCGCACCAAGCACAGCGTGACCGGCGTCTACCTTTTGCTGGGCTTTACCTTTTTCATGGGGCTGATGCTGTCACGCCTGATCGGGATCGCGGTGGGCTTGTCGAACGGGCCTCAGCTGATTGGCGTGGCTGCTGCAGGCACCGGTGCGGTCTTCTTCGCCATGGCCACGGTCGCCAGCACCACGAAGCGCGACCTGTCGAACATGGGCAAGTTCCTGATGATTGGCGTGATCATGCTCATCGTGGCGTCCATTGCGAACATCTGGCTGCAGATGCCTGCCCTGATGCTGACCCTCTCCGCCTTGGCCGTTGGAATCTTCTCGGCCTTCTTGCTCTATGACCTGAACCGCATCATGACGGGCGGTGAGACCAACTACATCTCGGCAACGCTTGCGGTTTACCTCAGCATCTACAACATCTTCAGTAACCTGCTTGTGCTGCTGATGTCGCTGTTTGGCGGCAACCGAGAGTAACGCGCCTTAATTTCCGTCAAGGACAGTCCGTCTTGAGGGTGCGTGACTTTTAACAAGCGGTTTCAATCGGCCGGCCTGATTCACCGTCAGGTCGGCTTTTTTATGCCTCGCGTATTTGCTCGCTTCCCTGTTCAGCGGCTTCCACGCGATCAAAGACGGCAATCGACTCCACATGGGCCGTCTGAGGAAACATATTGATCACGCCAGCTTTGGATAGCCTCCATCCCCCCTGGTGAACCAATAGGCCTGCATCGCGCGCAAGGGTTGCAGGATTGCACGAGACATAGACCAATCGACTTGGCAGCTGTCGAGCAAGGTCACCGCCCGCCTGATGCATCTGCACCATCGCCTGACACAGGGCCTGGGCACCCTCTCGGGGTGGGTCCACAAGCACTCGATCGAAGTGTCCAAGATCGGCAAGCCATTGGCTTGTCACCTCAAAAAGGTTCAAACAGCCGAACTCGACCTGGTCATTCAGTCCATGCAACTCGGCATTCCGTTGGGCACGATCGGTCAGCGTTTTAGAGCCCTCTAAGCCAACCACCTTGCCAGCCTTTCGGGCCAGGGCCAAGGTGAAGTTCCCCAGGCCACAAAAGAAATCGGCCACACGGTCGGTGGGCTGAGGGTCCAAAAGATCAATGGCCCGCTTCACCATCACCTGATTGATACCTGGATTCACCTGGGTGAAATCGACAGGTGAAAAAGGCATCCGAAGACTGAACTCCGGAAGGTGATAGGCAAGCTCTGGCGCATCGAGTGGATAAAAAAGCTTGGCGGTGGTGGGACCGGCGGGCTGAAGCCAGAATTGAATTTTCCAAGTGTCGGCGAACTGACGAAGCATCTCTTCGTCTTGGCCGCTCAATGGCTCAAGAATTCTTAAGACCCAGGCAATGACAGGATGCTCCCTTGCCTCTTGAAGACCACCGTGGCCAGGAATGACCTCGCCCACTGCGAGTTCCGCCTGAGGAAGCCGCTGAGCGATGGAGAGCGCGCCGATGCAGTCGCGCAATGCAGGCAACATCTCGGACACTCGTGGAGGGAGAATCTCGCAGGAATCCATGACCGCAACAAAACTGCTCTTGCGCTCATGAAAGCCCAAAAGCATGCCGCCTTTTTTCGCGACATACCTTGCCGTCAAGCGTGCTTTGGTTCGATAACCCCAAGGGGATCCATCGAGCGGCGCAAGCATCTGCTGGGGCTTCAGCTTGGCCAGATGCCAGAAGTGGTCTTCCAAGACACGTTGCTTAATCGCCAGTTGGGATGAAGGTTCGACATGCTGCATGGCGCAGCCGCCGCAGACACCGTAATGCCGGCAACGCGGTGGGCAGCGCTGGGCGCTCTGGCGATGCCAGGCCACGGCCTGCCCCTTGGAGTAGCTTGGTTTGTTACGGGTAATGGCCACATCGACGACCTCGCCAAGAAGCGCGTTTTCAATGAAGACCACCTTGCCCTCATGGCGGGCAAGCCCCTGCGCTTCAAGGTCGACCGACTCGACCACCAAACGAGAAATGAAGGTCATGCTGCGGGCGTTAACGCAGGAGCGGCGTCCAGGTAACGCCTCCAGTGCTCGCCCCGCAGCGGGCTGCCTGCATCGCCCACCATGGCCTGAAGGGCGTCGCGCACCACCGCAAGCTCAGACTGATACTGCGTCTGTGACCATTCGCCGCGAATCATGCGGAATCGACACCACAAGAGGTAGGTGTTCACGACATCCGTTTCGCAGTACGCACGAACCGACTCACCCCGATCGTCAAGGTAAGACTGCCAGACCTTACTTCCATCTTCCCCAAGCTTGCCTGCAAAGCCACAGAGTCGAGCAAGGCCATCCAGTGGCGCAAAGGCCCGGTTCTGATAGCCCGCCACCACGTCCATCAGGTCCGTGTGCCTGGAGTGATAGCGCGAGAGGTAGTTGTTGTATTTGAAATCTCGATCGTCTTCGCCCTGATCCCAGTATCGGGGTGCTGGGACACCACGAATCAGCGCGCGGTGATGCAAGACCGGCAGATCAAATCCGGAACCATTCCAGGTGATGAGCTGTGGCGTGTGTCGCTCAATCGTTTTGAAAAACGCTCTTAGGCGTGCGGCCTCTTCTTCGTCAGAGGCGCCATGGCTGTCGCCAAGACACTTCACACGAAAGCCGTCGTCGTCTCGGAAAGCGCAGCCCACCACCCACACCCGTTGAAGGTATTGCGGAAAGAAGTCGTTGCCGTGAGTTTCCATGCGCGCCGCCTGAGCCGCGGCCACACCCTCCGCATCCGACAAGGATGAATCAAACATCTCCAGCTGACGAAGACCCGCGGCATCCGGAATGGTCTCGAGATCAAAACAAAGAATTGGAGTCATCTGGAAATCATCTTGGAGGGGCAACGAACTAGCGTTGGGCAAGAAACTTTAAAGGGTCCACAGGCTTGCCGGCCTGACGGACCTCGAAATGAAGCTTGGGAATGTCCGAGTCCGTCTTGCCAAGTTCGGCAATCTGTTGGCCTCGCTTCACGGTCTGACCTTCTTTCACGAGGATGGATTTGTTGTGGGCATAGGCCGTTAGGAAATCTCCGTCATGCTTCACGATCACCAGGTTGCCGTAGCCGCGAAGGCCGCTGCCGCTGTACACCACTCGGCCATCTCCTGCGGCCATGACAGGGTCTCCTTCACGCCCCGAGAGAGCAATGCCCTTTGACCCAGGCTCTGCAAACGGGGTGATGACCGGCCCTTGGCTTGGCCAAGATAAAAACCCACTGCTGGCGGCGGAGGCCGACGATGCCGCGGACTGAGCTGGCTGCGGTACCGAAGCGGGCGTTGCCGATATTTCCGGCGTTGCGCTAGGAGGTGCCACTGGTGAGGTCGCCGGCGAGGGTGAGATGGGCGACACCGTGGTCTTGGCCGCAAGCGCTTGCTTTGGCGGACGAACACGAAGAAGCTGGTCGACCTCAATGAGATTCGGATTGTCGATGTTGTTCCATGACGCAAGGTCTCGCCAGGCGACGCCATGGTCAAGCGAGATACCAATCAGCGTGTCGCCACGACGGATTCGATAAAAGCCATCGGGTGCCGGGGGAAGATTCGCGGCAGCCTGTCGACCGACGGCGCCTTTCGAAGGATTGGTCCCCCATTTCGACACTGTGCGGCTTTCAACGGGTGCGGGAAACTTTGACGAGCCGCAGGCTGCAAGACCCAAGGACAGCACGATGCAGGCAACGATAGCCCATGAACTTGATGAAATAAGTTTTCTTTGACTAGGCATCACGGTCTGCATGCACAAAAACCCCCTGAACTTTTATTCGGTGCCTCGGAGGACAGGAACATATCGAACCATATCAAAAGTCTGGGTTTTTAATTGATGTTGATCGGTCTTTTGAACGGCAACCAGATGCTGTTCAGGTTCCCCCACCGGCGCCACCAACACACCGTCCACCGCCAAAAGACTGAGCATTTCCTGGGGCAGATCCGCCATGCCGGCAGAGAACAAGATGGCATCAAAAGGCCCTTCCGCAGCGGCCACCACAAGACCATCACCGAACAAGACTTTCAAATTGGATCGACGAAGCGGCTTAAGGTTCAGTTTGGCGAGATCAGCAAGATTTTTAATTCGCTCCACTGAAACCACTCGATGAAAGCAATAGGACATCACCGCCGCCTGATAGCCGCAGCCGGCGCCTACTTCGAGGGCTCGACGCGGACGAGGCGTATCCGCTGCGAAAAAACCAAGTGCGATCTCAATGGATCGGGCCACCACATAGGGCTGAGAAATGGTCTGCTGATGCCCAATGGGCAAGGCCGTGTCCTCGTAGGCACGACTGGCCAATGCCTCATCCACAAACTGATGCCTCGGCACCTGACGCATGGCCTCAAGCACGATCGGGTCTCGAATGCCCTGCTGCATCAGACGATCCACCATGCGAGCCCGAGTTCGCTCACTCGAAAGCCCGGTGTTGATTGTTTCCCCAGCTCGAACGACCGGGCGCACGACAAACGGCTCGGTCTTCACGACAGGCTTCGGCTGCACATTGGCCCCCCAGCGCGGCGTCAATGTTGGCGATTTCATCTCGGTGGTTTTGGTCCCCAAACGAAGGCCTGGCTGGCTCGGTTTTGCAGGGCCCTTCAGGGTCGAAGGCTCTCGCGCCTGGGCGCCTTGGTTCTTGGACTTTAAATCTTTGCTAGCCATTGCCCGACTTCAGAGAACCCATCCCGATCAGCAAGATCCACATGCAAGGGGGTGATGGATACGCGTGAGGCACTGATGGCGTGAAAATCAGTGCCTGGCCCAGCCTCTCTCTGCCCTCCCGGAGGACCCACCCAATAAACCGTTTCACCGCGGGGCGAGAGCGCAACCTCAACCGGCTGAGCCACATGCCGACGACCCAAACGCGTGAGCTCAAAACCCTGAATGGCCTCAAGCGGCACACTGGGAATGTTCACATTCAGCAATCGAGACGCAGAAAATGGATTTTTAATCTGATGGTCCACCACCTGTCGAGCAATGGCCACGGCAGTCTCAAGATGCTCGAAACTTCGGCTTGCGAGTGAAAAAGCAATCGAAGGAATACCCAAAAGATAACCTTCCATGGCCGCAGCCACCGTGCCTGAATACAGAGTGTCCTCGGCAAGATTCGAGGCGTTATTGATTCCGGACACAACCAGATCAGGTCGCTTGGGCAGAAAACCCGTCACAGCCACATGCACGCAATCGGTTGGCGTGCCATTGACGTAATAAAAACCATTCGATGACTGCCGAACATACAAGGGTCGATCCAGGGTTAGGGAATTTGACGCCCCGCTGCGATCGGCTTCGGGGGCCACCACCGTGACCTCTCCAAATTCCCGCATGGCCTGGGCCAGCGCGGCAATCCCAGGAGAAAAGTAGCCATCATCGTTCGAGACCAGGATGCGCATCTTAGCGGGCATCACCGTTTTGTTCGGGCCAGTCACGAATGTAGGCCTTCAGCATCTGGTTCTCAAAAGACTGCATGTCCAATACTGCCCGAGCAACATCATGGAATGAGACCACACCCAGCAGCATCTCGCCATCCATCACTGGAAGATAACGCTCGTGGGACTCCACCATCAGCTTTCGCAGCTCATCCACCGCCATGTCCGGATGGGCGATCGATGGATTTGGATTCATGACCTCAGAGATTTGGAATGATGACACCGGGGGTGTCGGGCCGGAACGATTCTCAGACTGACGCTTGGCGAGAATTCGGATCACCTCTCGGAAAGTGAGCATACCCACAAGCTTTCCCTGAGACATCACCACAATCGATCCAATGTCGTTTTCCGCCATGACCACGACCGCTGCTGCAAGCGACTCGCTGGGTGACATGGTGAACAGGGTCGTGCCTTTGAGCTCAAGAATTCGACTAACTTTCATGGGCGGTCTCCTTGGAATCATTGTTGTGATGCGCCGATGTTGAAATCCTAGCACTCGCCCGACCGATTTCCGGCAGACAGGACGCCAGAAGAGCCCCTGCCAAAAAAGCCCACCAGCTGATGTAGGTCCAGACCAGCATGGCCGGAATCGCCGCGAGGGATCCATAGATTTGCTGATAGGTTGGAACGGCAGAAACGTAACCGATGAAAAGCCCCCTTGCCAATTCGGACAAGCCCGCACCAGCGGCCGCACCCAAGGCCGCATCCCGCCATCGAACGGTCACATTCGGCACCCAGCGGTAACAAAGC
Source organism: uncultured Bordetella sp. (assembly GCA_964460315.1). Taxonomy (GTDB): domain Bacteria; phylum Pseudomonadota; class Gammaproteobacteria; order Burkholderiales; family Burkholderiaceae_A; genus Lacustribacter. The sequence goes on from CAYWPQ010000003.1 coordinate 87,241, forward strand.
AGGAAGGCCGAAAAGGTGAGCCCCAGGTTGACCAGGTCCCACCAGCCAAGCCCAAAAAGCCCCGACATCATGGCGCGCTTGCCACCGGCAAGAAGAATCACCAGGGCCGTGCCCGCGCCCACGAAGATGGGGCCAAGCAACAACACAACCCAATAGACCGAAAGCCGATGCAAAAAGGGGCGTGGTGTTTTCACCCGCCAGATGAGGTTCATGGTTTTATCAAGCGTGAGCATCATCATGGTGGCGGTGATCACGAGAAAACCGATTCCAAAAAGCGACAAGGTCTGCGCCTTGGTCGTGAATTGGTTCAGGTAACGCGCAATGGTCAAGGCAAAACCTTCGGGAAGAAGGTTTTGCACCAGCATGAGCTGAATTGCCTCGTTGAACTTGATAAAAACCGGAAACGTTGCAAGGGTTGCAAACACCACCGTGAGCAGGGGGACCATCGCCAGAAGAGAGATGAAGCTGAGGCTTGCCGTGCTCTGGCCAAGACGAAGCTCTTGCGAGCGACGCATCATGGTGGTGGCTAAAAGCGAGAGCTGCGGCTTGATCGGCTGCTTGAGTTGCGATGACATTTGCCTATGATACGGTTTCGAACTTCTGAATCGGAGATTGATGTGGAGATTCTTGTTCTCTATTACAGCCGTCACGGCGCTACCCGAAAACTGGCTGATGCCGTCTGCGATGGTATTCACCAGGTGCCAGGTTGCGAGGCCAGACTTCGAACGGTGCCTGCGGTTTCGGCCAACAGCGAGGCCACCGAGCCGGCCATTCCTTCAGAGGGTCCGCCCTACGCCGAGCCCAAAGATCTTCGTGAGTGTGCCGGTCTCGTGATGGGCTCACCCACCCGCTTCGGCAACATGGCAGCCCCCATGAAATACTTCATTGACCAACTGGTTGGCGAATGGCTTTCCGGCTCGATGATTGGCAAACCAGCCGGTGTGTTCACCAGCACGGGAAGCATGCACGGGGGCCAGGAAACCACTCTACTCACCATGATGCTGCCTCTTTTGCATCACGGGATGTTGATTGTGGGTCTGCCCTATTCCGAAACAGACCTTCTCACAACCCAATCGGGGGGGACGCCCTACGGTGCCTCCCACCTTGCGGGAGGCGACGGCAGCAAACCCGTGACCGATGAAGAACTGCGGCTTGCCCGGGCACTGGGTCAACGAGTGGCCCAGGTGGCGGCCCAATTGAAAGTCGGATCATGAATACCGAAATTCCAACGCCAATCTCGCCGCGGTCCACCGTACGAATTGCCAAACCATGGCCCATGCTCTCGGTGGCCTTGGCCATGGCCTTGATTGTCTTGGGTCTGGCCTGGGAACTGGTGCTCGACCCCATCCGGCCGGGTGGGTCTTGGCTGGCTTTGAAGGTGCTGCCTCTCGTGATTGCTCTCAAGGGTCTCTACCAGGGACGACTATTCACCTTTCAATGGATGTCCTTGATGGTCTGGTTTTATGTGGGTGAGGCACTGGTAAGAATTATTGGTTTAAGTGCGGTCGAGAGGGTCCTCGCGTGGAATAGCCTTGCGCTTTCAACGGGGCTTGCCTTGGTGATTTTGATGGGCGCGCGCAAAAAGAATCGGCTGCCGTCTTCGTCGCTCGATCGGGGTGATCACCTCACGTGATCACCTCATGCAATTCACTCAGGTCTCTGACTTGCTTGACTGATCGAAGACTGAAGCTCCTCGTATAGTTCAAGCGGCCCGAGCAAGCCTTCACAGATTCGTCTGCGCCAGATCCGGGCTCCAGGCTGGCCATGAAAAAGCCCGTGCCAGTGTCGAGTCATGTGCTTGCCGGGAACCCCTTTCGCAAGCTGCTGCTCGAAGTATTGCTGCAGCCTGGGAAGAATGGACTCACGGCTTAAGGATGACACTGGTCCCTCATGATCGTCCCTGGACGGCATGGCGCCAAATGCTTCAATCTCGTGCAAGACCCATGGATCGTGATAAGCGGCTCGGCCAAGCATGACGCCGTCCAGCGCTGACATCAGCTGCAGAGCCTGGTTCGCCTGAGTGATTCCACCGTTGGCAATGATCACTAAACTGGGGAAATCCTTCTTCAGCTGGTGCACCACATCCATGCGAAGTGGTGGAATCTCGCGGTTCTCTTTGGGACTTAGCCCCTTCAAAATCGCACCTCGGGCGTGAACGATAAACACCCGACACCCCGCCAGCGCCAAGCGCCCGACAAAATCACGAACGAAGCTGTATTCGTTTTGATCATCCACACCAATGCGGTGTTTCACCGTCACCGGGATCGAGACGGCGTCCTGCATGGCCTGCACCGCGTCCGCCACGAGATCCGGCTCGTTCATGAGACAGGCCCCAAAGGCGCCTCGCTGAACGCGTTCGCTCGGACAGCCACAGTTCAGATTGATTTCGTCATAGCCCCACGATTCACCAACACGAGCCGCCTTGGCAAGATCGGCGGGCTCACTTCCACCAAGCTGCAGTGCGACAGGGTGCTCTTCCTCTGAAAAATCCAATAGGCGATGAAGGTCGCCGTGGAGGATGGCGCCTGTGGTGATCATTTCGGTGTAAAGCCGCGCGCTTGGTGCAATCAGACGGTGGAAAAATCGGCAGTGCCGATCCGTCCAATCCATCATGGGCGCAACGTTTAGACGAAAAGAAGCGGGATCAATCACCGAGCAAGGCGTCAATATGCAGCCCAACACTTCGTGCCAGGGCATCCACCGCATAGCCACCTTCAAGCGATGAAACGATTCGCCCGCCGCAGACCTGATGGGCTAGTTTCACAATGCGTTGCGAGATCCAGGCATAGTCTTGGTCGGTCCAAAGCAGATGACTCATGTCGTCCTCACGATGGGCATCAAAACCCGCGGAGACCAAAATGAGCTGCGGTTGAAATCGTTCAATGGCAGGAACCCAATGCTGCTCGACAGCCTCACGCATGGCCGTGCCGTCGGAATAGGCGTCCAAGGGTACATTCACCATGTTGGCACCAAGGGGAATGTCACCCGTGAAAGGGTAGATCGATTGCTCGAAGGTGGACACCATCAGTATCCGCTCGTCCCCCGCGAAGATGGCTTCGGTGCCATTGCCATGATGAACATCAAAATCGATGATGGCCACACGCTCAAGCCCATGAGTCTCAAGTGCATGCGCCGCCGCCACCGCAATGTTGTTGAAAAAACAAAAGCCCATGACCTCATTGCGTTCGGCATGATGCCCGGGGGGGCGAACCGCACAAAATGCATTTCGAGACGCGCCAGAAAGCACCGCGTCCACCGCCTGAACCACGGCGCCGGCCGCAAGATAACCTGCGGCCAGGGTGTGGGCATTCATCGCGGTGTCCGGATCAATCGCCTGATAAGGCTTGCCACGAGGTGAGAATTCAATCAGACGATCAAGATGCGCCTGTCCGTGAACACGCAGCAGAGCATGGTCGGAGACAGGCTCAGGTTCGCGAAGATCCAATAAAGGAAGAATACCCTTGCGGGTGAGATGGTCGTGGATCGCCCAAAGCCGTGCAGGCGACTCCGGATGATGAGGCCCCATTTCATGCTTGAAAAAAATTGGATGCGTAAAAAAAGCCGTCATGCAGTTAGTTTACGATACAGGGCGTTGCCTCCGTAGCTCAGTGGATAGAGCATCCCCCTCCTAAGGGGAGGGTCACACGTTCGATTCGTGTCGGAGGCGCCAGCTACCCTGGAAAAACGCCCGTCGATAAATAACGATCGCCCCGATCACAGACGATGAAGACGATGGTGGCGTTGGACACTTCTTCAGCAATGCGCAAGGCAATCACTGCGGCTCCGGCAGCCGATACGCCACAGAAGAGCCCTTCCTCACGAGCCAGGCGCCGAGTCATCGCCTCGGCATCCGCCTGGGTCACCTCTTCGATACGATCAATCATGGCTTTTTGGCGAATGGGTGGGATGTAGTCCGGCGACCACTTGCGAATTCCCGGGATGGACGATCCATCCGTTGGCTGAGCCCCAATGATTTGAACCGCAGGGTGACGTTCCTTCAGGTAGCGAGACACGCCGGTGATGGTTCCCGTGGTGCCCATCGCTGAAATAAAGTGGGTGATCGTGCCTTGGGTGTCGCGCCAGATCTCGGGGCCGGTGGTCTCGTAATGGGCAAGCCAGTTGTCATCGTTGGCGAACTGATTCAACACCTTGCCCCTGCCCTCTCGTTCCATCTGATCGGCAAGGTCTCGCGCGCCCTCCATACCCTCTTTCTGGGTGACAAGAATGAGTTCAGCGCCGAATGCCTTCATCGTCTGCCGGCGTTCAAGCGAGAGGTTGTCCGGCATGATCAACACCATACGGTAGCCCCGCATGGCGGCGGCCATCGCCAGGGCAATGCCAGTGTTTCCACTGGTGGCTTCAATCAGGGTGTCGCCGGGCTTGATCTCGCCGCGGGCCTCTGCACGAGCGATCATGGAGACTGCGGGCCTGTCCTTCACAGAGCCTGCAGGATTATTCCCTTCAAGCTTGCCCAAAAGAATATTGCCGCGGGCGTCATTGGCCGACCCAGGCACCCGAAGAAGACGAATCAGTGGCGTATTGCCAACGGACTCTTCCAGACTGGGGTAATGAATGGTCATCGCTTCTTGCACCCGGGAAGATCCGCCGAAAGAATGGCATCTCGAAGCGCATGGATAGCCACATCACGAGTGAATGACTTTCGCCAGGCCAACACCACGCGACGGTTCGGAATGGGCTCACGAAAAGGAATGAACTTCAAAAAAGGATCATCTTCGGAATTCACCGAAGTCCGCGGCAGCACAGTGATGCCAAGACCTTCGGCCACCATGTGACGGATGGTTTCAAGCGAGCTTCCTTCAAAGGTCTTTTGAATTCCCGCGGAGTTCGCCGAAAACCTGGCCGATTCCGGGCAGACCTCGAGCACCTGGTCTCGAAAACAGTGTCCAATTCCCAAAAGCAACATGGTCTCGTCTTTGAGTTCCGCAGAGGCCAGCGACGCGCGCTTCGCCCAGGGGTGTTTCTTGGGGACAGCAACAAGAAAATCTTCATCATAGAGGGGTTGGGTGTTCAGCCCGGTATCGTCAAAGGGCTCAGCCAAGATGGCCACATCCAGTTCACCGGTGCGCATCATCTCAAGCAGCCGCACCGTGAAGTTCTCTTGAAGAATCAGCGGCATCTGGCCATGATGTTCAATCATCGACTTCATGATTCGCGGAAGAAGATAAGGGCCGATGGTGTAGATCACCCCCACTCGCAATGGCCCACGCAACGGGTCACGCCCTTGATCGGCGATCTCTTTGATCTGACTGGCCTCGTCGAGCACACGCTGAGCCTGCTGCACAATGTCTTCACCAATGGGCGTGAGACTAACCTCGTTGCCGCCCCGCTCGAAGAGCTGCACACCCAGCTCGGCCTCAAGCTTTTTCACACTCACCGAGAGCGTGGGCTGGCTGACAAAACAGGCGTCCGCCGCACGGCCGAAATGCTTTTCTCGAGCCACTGCCACGATGTACCGAAGTTCCGTTAATGTCACTCGCTTATCCGCTCGCTAATAAAGTTTCTTTGCCATACGCCCAACGTTCCATGAGCTGGTCAATGTCTTCGGGCTTCACACCCAGCGCCTGAAGATCGTCTGGCGCGCCAAGGCCCTGGGCTAATTTTGCACCAAATGCCACAGCCTTCTCGACCCACAGAGCATCTTTTTGCAGATCGCTGTATTGAAGGGCGGGCACCCCAGACTGTCGAAGGCCAAGAAATTCACCAGGGCCGCGTATGGCCAGGTCACGACGAGCCACCTCAAAACCGTCGTCGGTCTCATAGAGGGTTTTCAGCCGCTCCCGAGCAAGATCAGAAAGTGGCTCATCAAACAACAAGATACAGGTGCTCTGCCCCGCACCTCGCCCCACTCGACCGCGAAGCTGGTGAAGCTGAGCCAAGCCAAATCGCTCGGCGTGTTCAATCACCATCAGGGTTGCCTGGGGCACATCCACGCCCACTTCAATCACGGTGGTCGCCAGCAAAAGCCGCTTATGGCCATCACGAAAACCTGTCATGGCTTCTTTTTTTTCTTCTGCAGTCATTCGGCCATGCAAAATCTGAAGCTGTTCGCCAAATACGGGAGCTAACCATTGCGCCGTGGTGTCAATCGCCTGAATCGTGGATTCGTCATCGCCTTCAATCAAAGGGCAGACCCAATAAGCCTGATGGCCCTCGGCAATGAACTGAGAAAGACGCTGCAACAGCTCATCACGACGAGTGGATGACATCAGCTTGGTCAGAATCGGCTGGCGGTTGGGTGGCCGCTCGTCAATGACTGAGACATCAAGATCGGCAAGGTACGTCATGGCAAGGCTTCGGGGAATGGGCGTGGCCGACATGCCCAAGAGATGCGGCCGCAAGGCCTCCCTGTCTTTCCCTCCCTCACGCAAGGCAAGCCGCTGACCCACACCAAAACGATGTTGCTCATCCACCACCACCAGGCCAAGTTTGGCAAAGGCCACGCCCTTTTGAATCAACGCATGGGTTCCAACGGCCACCGAAAGGCTTCCGTCCGCAAAACCAGCCAGCAATTCCCGACGAAGTTTTGCGGGCAGGCCGCCCTTAAGAAACCCCATCGAGATACCCAGTGGCGCCAACCATTCGGAAAACTTTTGGGCAAGCTGTTCAGCCAGAATTTCGGTGGGGGCCATCACCGCCACCTGATACCCAGACGACACCGCCTGCGCAGCGGCCATCACCGCGATCACTGTTTTCCCGCTTCCCACATCACCCTGCAAAAGACGCTGCATGGGTGTGGTGCGCGCGAGATCCGACGAGACTTCCTGCCAGACACGCTGCTGAGCCTGAGTTAATTCAAAAGGCAGCCGCGTTCTGAGTTGAGCGAGCAGATCAATGCCGATCAAAGCGGGTGCCTGCTCTGACATTTTGAGTAATCGTGCACGGCGCAACACCACCTGCTGTGCCAGGAGTTCATCAAAACGAATGCGATTCCATGCGGCACCCTCTCGCTGGCTGAGTTCACTCATCAGCCCAGTGTCCTGCGCATTGGCAGGAGGCTCGTGAATCAAGCGAATGGCATCGGGCAGAGGCATCAGCCCATTGGACTCAAGCATGGATGCGGAAAGCCATTCACGGGGAAGCGCGTGCAGCAGTGCCTGATGAACCCATCGACGCAGATTGATCTGCGACACGCCCGCGGTGGTGGGATACACCGGCACCAGCGGTTTGGCCTCAAGGGTGGAGGGATCCATCCATCCAGCACGAATTCGTGGATGAATAAATTCAACGCCAGCCAAGGATCGTCGGGCATCGCCCAAGACCCGGAGCTTTTGCCCCGAGGGAAACGCGTTTTTCTGGGCGTCCTTAAAGTGCAAAAAGCGAAGCAAAGCGCGGCCCGTGCTGTCTTCAACCTCGACCACCAGCATCCGTCTTGGGCGAAACTGGATTCGGCTGGAGATCACGACCACCTGCACCTGAGCAAATTGGCCAGGAACCACCTGATCAAGAGTCCAAAGCTGAGACTCATTGTCATAGCGGGATGGAAAGTGCAAAACAAGATCAACCCATCGGGAAAGCCCAAGCTTGTGCAGGCTCTCGGGGAAAGAGGAAACCGTTGGTGCCGAGCTCTTGGGCATGAGTGGGTCGGCGTTGCTGCGAGAGGAACTAGCCGGGGATCACCATCACCGCCTCGGCCTCGAAAGCTGCCGCACGGGGCAGGCTGGCCACGCCCACGGCCGCTCGTGCTGGGTAAGGTTCAGTGAAGTAGATCGCCATAATTTCATTGACCTTGGCAAAGTGAGAAAGATCAGTCAGGAATAAATTCAGCTTGACGATGTCGGCCAATGATCCGCCCGAGGCCTTCGCAACAGCCGCAAGATTTTTAAACACCTGGTGAATCTGCAAGGCCACCCCTTCGGCAGAGTCATCACCCACCATCTGCATGGTGGAGGGATCCAGCGGGATCTGCCCCGACAGCCAGACCGTCTGGCCCACTCGGACCGCTTGAGAGTAGGTGCCGATCGCCTTGGGGGCATGTTCGGTAGCAATGATTGTTTTTGATGCGGGATTCGACGTCATGATTCGTCCTTATTCTTTAAAGTTCGTTTCAGCCACCCATCACGATGGGCTTCACACCAATCAGCCAGACATGGCCGTGGAACACAAACCAAGCCCAGGCGCCGGCGCCCACCACAAGAGTGATGGCGGTTGGCAGCCAACGCCCCGCAGCACGAGTCACTCCATCGCGACGATCACGCTGTCGAGCCGCACGAAAACTGAGCACCGCCCACACAAGCAAAGTGCCAAACAAAATGAGGTCAGCCAGAGTGCCATTCACCAAGAGGTGGGAAAACGCCCAGACCTTGACCGCAATCACCATGGGGTGACCCATGGCCGCTTTGAGGTGGTTACCTGGAACATAGGCGGCAATCAGCAAGACAAAACTGAACAACATGAGCAAAGAAACCAGGTGAGACATCCAGAATGGGAGCTGCCAAAGCAAGACCGGCGCCTGACGCAATGCGCTGTAGCCTTGCACGATCAAAATCAGGCCCACCAATGAGAGCACTGACACCAACGCTTTCCATGGGAGCGCTCCGAGGCGATTGACCATCTGGCCGCGCCAGTCATCTGCCACAATTCGAAGCGAGTGAGTAGCGATGAAAATGATAAGTCCAAGAATGAGATAGGTCATAGGAGTCCCGAGTGGTTAAAAGACATTTTGAAAGCGCTGTGATTCAGAAATCAGTTGAATTCAAGATGCAGACAACATTTTAGGAGATAAGGTTCATGAAATACCTACACACCATGGTCCGGGTCACTGATCTTGAGAAGTCTTTGGCGTTTTATCGAGACGCTTTGGGGCTTCAGGAGGTCCGGCGCAAGGATGTCCCCGCCGGGCGATTCACCCTGGTGTACCTGTCCGCGCCCGGGGATGAAGACGCCCAGGTGGAGCTCACCCACAACTGGGATCCAGAGGTCTACACCGGGGGAAGAAACTTTGGGCACCTTGCCTACCAGGTGAAAAATATCTATGCGCAGTGTCAGAAACTCATGGATGCTGGCGTCACCATCCATCGTCCGCCAAGAGACGGCTACATGGCCTTTGTTCGCTCACCTGACGGAATTTCGATTGAATTGCTTCAAGAGGGCGGCCCGCTTGAGCCCGCTGAACCCTGGGTGTCGATGCCCAATGTCGGCAGCTGGTAATTGTGAGATGGTGCCGATGAAAGGAATCGAACCCTCGACCTTCTCATTACGAATGAGCTGCTCTACCATCTGAGCTACATCGGCACGCGAACGCGATTCTAGCGCATCCCCCCAACCAAGACCTTCTAAGTTCGGTTAGGAGAGCCCCTTGGGCATTGGAAAACGCACGTGCTCTTCCACGCCGGGCAGCTTGCGTACAGTGGAAGCCCCAAGCTGCTTGATGGCGTCGATAAGCCCCTGCACCAAGGCCTCAGGGGCCGACGCACCCGCCGTGATTCCGACCCGCGCCGCCGATCCAAGCCACTCGGGCTTTAACTCGGCCGCACTGCCAACGAGATAGGCGGGAACACCGAAGCGTTCTGCAACCTCCCGCAGGCGATTACTGTTTGAGCTCGTTGGGCTGCCCACCACCAGCACCACGTCCACCACCTTGGTCATGTCCTTGACCGCATCTTGACGATTCTGGGTGGCGTAACAAATGTCACTCTTTTTCGGTGGAAGAATATTTGGAAAACGTTTCTGTAATGCGGCAACGATGACCTGAGTGTCGTCCACCGAGAGCGTGGTCTGACTGACATAGGCAAGACGATCTGGGTTTTGCACGACAAGCTTTGCAACGTCATCAAGGTCTTCCACCAGGTACATGCCGCCGTCGCTCTGGCCCATGGTGCCTTCCACTTCCGGATGGCCTGAGTGACCAATCATGACGATGTCATAGCCCTCGGCTCGCAACTTTTTAACTTCCACGTGCACCTTAGTGACAAGAGGACAGGTGGCGTCAAAAACCTCCAACTCTCGGTTCGCGGCATGGGTTCTGACAGAGAGCGCAACACCATGCGCACTCATGATGACTCTTGATCCCACGGGAACCTCATCCAGGTCTTCAACGAAAACGGCGCCCTTTTGTCGAAGGTCTGCCACCACATGATCGTTATGAACAATCTCATGACGCACGTAAATGGGTGCACCGAATTTCTCGAGCGCCTTTTCAACAATCTCAATCGCACGTTCCACGCCCGCACAAAAACCGCGCGGCTCCGCGAGAACAATCTCCTGCAGGTTATCGAGTTGTTTCATGGCGTCGCCCCCCTACAAAAGACCAATAATTTTCACATCGAAGGTCATTGCCTGACCCGCAAGCGGATGGTTGAAATCAAACAAGGCGGCATCGCCCTCCCAGCCCTTAAACACACCAGCCACGCGGCCACCCAGTCCGTCGGGCGTTGGAAACTCCACGACATCACCAGGTTCAATCGGTTCCGAACCGTCGGAATACTGGTCGAGAAGCGAGCGGCTCACCCGTTGAATCAATTCCGGGTTGCGGGGGCCAAAACCGTCATCCGGCTCAAGGCTGTAGCTTCGCTCATCGCCCTCTTGCAGGGCCATCAGGCAACGCTCGAGCGCCGGCGCGATCTGCCCCTGACCCACTTGGATGGTGGCCGGATGATCCGAAAAGGTGTCAAAAATAATCTGGCCATCCGCCAACGCCAGCCGGAAATGTAGGGTCACATGGGAACCCTCGCGAATGCCGATGGAGGCTTCCCGCTCCATCCCCGGGGCAACATCTGATGGGTCTAGGCGGCTTGGGTTAGTCGTCATGGCGAATAGGCACTCTGCAAAAAAGACAGGAAAGTGATCGATTTTAGGCGTAAGCCCATGTCTTTGAACCCATTAGCCCGCCGAAACGACCGCCAACCCCGAGAAAAGCTTCTTGCCAGAGGGGTCGAAAGTCTGGACGACCCCGAACTTCTTGCCGTATTGCTTGGGACTGGGCTGCCCGGCAGGCCCGTGTTGCAGCTTGCCGAGGAGCTGCTTCAGGAGTTTGGGGGCTTGTCTGCCCTGTTTTCCGCGCCGTCGGAACAATTACGAGGCGCAGCAGGCATTGGTCAGGCCAGGCTCGCCCTTTTCCAAGCCGTGAGGGAGGTCTCCCGGAGAGCCAGCCGAGAGGTATTAAGTGAGCGTCCACTAATAAGCAAGGGCGAGAACGTCTCTGGCTTCCTGGTTGAACGCCTTGGCGGCCTGCCATTCGAGGTCTTTGCGGTGATGTTTCTGGACTCCAGACACCGCCTCATCCGCTATGAATCGATGTTTCAAGGGACAGTCACCCAGACCAGCGTCTACCCCAGAGAGATCGCGAGGCGGAGCCTTCAGCTCAATGCTTCGGCCATTATTGCGGCCCACAACCACCCGTCGGGCGTGGCCGAGGCCAGCCTGGCTGATCAGCTTTTAACCAGCCAGCTGCGGCGAAGCCTGGCCCTGCTGGACATCGAGCTTTTGGACCATCTGATTGTGGCGGGAGGTCGCACCATTAGTGCAGGTTCGGTTTGACCTAAGTGCTTGTTTTCTCATAGAATTGCGGTCTTTGCCGAATCCGGGTGAGCCGTGCGGCAGCGAATCATCGATCTGAATTAACAAGGAAATCATCATGGCACGTGTATGCCAAGTTACGGGCAAGGGCCCCATGGTTGGGAACAATGTTTCCCACGCCAACAACAAGACCAAGCGTCGTTTTCTGCCCAACGTGCAGTACAAGCGTTTCTGGGTTGAGAGCGAAAACCGTTGGGTTCGCCTGCGTGTCACGCCCGCCGCGGTTCGCACGATCACGAAAAACGGCATTGACGCCGTGCTGGCTGATCTTCGCGCTCAGAACGCGCTTTAAGAAGCGCGCTCAAACAAGCAGCTAGGCAAAAGCATCTACTTCGAATCAATTAAAGAACACTAAGGAACGATCATGGCAAAAGGCGGCCGCGAGAAAATCAAGCTGGAATCCAGCGCAGGCACGGGTCATTTCTACACCACGACCAAGAACAAGAAAACCATGCCCGAGAAAATGGAGATCAAGAAATTCGATCCCAAGGCTCGCAAGCATGTGATGTACAAAGAAACGAAGATCAAGTAACAACGCT
>CAYWPQ010000004.1:0-91913 GCA_964460315.1 uncultured Bordetella sp.
CCGCCCCATACGCACTTGAACGCTCTGCCGCTTTGGTCTCACCTTACCGCCGTTGTGGTTCTGCTGCTGCTTTCCGGGTTCTTTTCGATTTCTGAAACCAGCATGATGGCGGTGAACCGCTACCGAATTCGTCACCTGGCCGGCCAGGGAAAATCCGGCGCCAAAAGGGTTCTGAGCCTGCTGAACCAGACGGACCGTCTGCTGGCCACCATTTTATTGGGCAATAACCTGGTCAATTCCGCCCTGACGGCTCTGGTCACTGCGATGGCCATTCAGTCGTTTGGCAATAACGACACCGTGTTGGCGGCGGCCACTACCGTGGTGGCTTTTGCCATCATCATCTTTGCCGAAATCACGCCGAAGATTGTTGGGGCAAGCCGCCCTGAGCCCATTGCCATGGCGGCAAGCCTGGTGCTTGCGCCGCTGGTGAAAGTGGCCTACCCCTTGGTGGTGGTGGTCAACACCGTGGTGGCGGGCCTGCTTCGCACCCTTCGGCTGAAAAAACTAACCGACGCCCCTGCCAACCAGGCCATGTCGCCGCAGGAACTTCGCACCGCCATTCTTGAATCCACCCGCCTCATTCCGGCCAAGCACCGTAGCATCATGCTGAATCTTTTTGATATTGAAGATCTGACGGTGGACGACGTGATGATTCCGCGAAGCCGCATTGAAGCGCTTGATCTGGAATCGGACGCACAGACGCTGATTGATCAGCTGTCAACCTGCTTTCACAACAAACTGCCCGTTTACGAAGGCGATATTCATAACCTGGTGGGCATTCTTCACGTGCGCAAGGCGCTTTCGCTTGTCTCGCGCGAAGAAGTGTCCACGGAGGCGCTTCGGGAAATCCTGACGGAACCCTATTTCGTCCCAAGCGGCACCCCACTTTTCACGCAGATGCAATACTTCCAAGAAAACAAACAACGAATTGGTTTGGTGGTCGATGAATACGGCGAGATCGAAGGCCTGATCACTCTGGAAGACATTGTGGAAGAGCTGGTGGGTAAGTTCACCACTGATGCACCGGGGGCTCAGCCCTTGGGCATGCACTGGGGCGCTGACGGAACGGTCATTGTGGACGGCACCTCGCCCATTCGGGAGATCAACCGACACCTTGGGCTTGATCTTCCCGTGGAGGGCCCAAGAACTCTGAACGGCCTTTTGCTTGAAACCCTTGAAGATCTGCCTGACGCACTTGTTTCCGTAAAGATTGCTGGCGTTCCCATGGAAATTCTGCAGACGCAGGGCCGTCTCATCCGCCGCGTTCGGCTGAATCGTCCGTTGGTCACTGAAGATGCAGATGACGAGAACTCTTTAATCTAGTTACTGTTTATTGTTCTGAAATCAACTTCATTACCCTGTTGCGAATGTTCTCCACGCTGATTCCTGCAATCACGGCAACACTTCTGGCTGCGCTAATCACCACTCCGCTTGCGATCCGACTGGGTTCGGTGGGGCTGCGCCCCTGGCTTGACCCAGAAGCAATTCAAACCGTTTCACGGATGACGCTTGCCTGGTGGGGGGTGACGGCAGCTCTGAGCCTGGCCACAGGGGTGTTCCTGGCCTGGGTGTGGCCTCAGCCCAATGACCAGGTATCCATTATTCCGGTGGCCGTTGCATCGGGGGTGTTGATCGCCCTGCTGCTGACACTGGCAAGAATCGATCATGCCCACAGGCTTTTACCCGACAGCCTGACGCTGGCCTTGGTGCTCTCGGGCTTTGCCTTCCACGGGCTTTTTAATCCCTGGGGCTTGATGAATTCCGTCATCGGGGCCCTTGCCGGTTACGCCGTACTTTGGGGTTTTACCAAGGCCTATGAAAGGCTTCGCAAAGTCAACGCCATGGGGCGGGGGGACTTTGCCATGACGGCTGGAATCGGTGCCTGGGTGGGATGGCCGCTTCTGCCGCTTGCCTTGACAGTGGCCTGTCTTGTGGGTCTGATGGTGGTCATGATTCAACGAAAAACTTGGCGGTCGGAAGAACTCGCCTTTGGTCCTGCTCTGGCCTGCGGGGCCCTGGCGGCCTGGGTTCAGATTGTCTAAACGCATCGTCATTCTTACGGGTGGAATTGGCTGCGGAAAATCCGAGGCCGCACGGTGTTTTCATGCCCTTGGCATTGAAACCCTGGACGCCGATGATCTTGCCCATGCTCTGACCGGGCCATCGGGGGACGCCCTTCCCGCCATTCAGCAGGCTTTTGGCACCGAATTTATTGACCCAGACCACGGGCTGCGCCGGGACCTTATGCGTCAACGCGTATTTTCAGACGCTGCAGCCAAGGCCAGACTAGAAGGCATTCTTCACCCGATGATTCAGGCCAAAGCCCACGAGGCTCTTGACCAAGCGAAGTCCAATTACGTGATCTATGTTGTCCCCCTCTGGTTTGAAAAAGCCCCTCATGCAATCAAGCCCTGGAAGATCGTTACCCTGGACTGCCCCGAAGAGACCCAGATCCAGAGAGTCATGTCCCGAAGCTCACTCCGGCGAGACGAGGTGTTGGCCATCATGAGTCAGCAGGTCTCGCGTGACACCCGAAGGCTCGGGGCCGATCATGTCATTCGAAACGAAGGCTCATTGAGCGATCTTCAAGACGCCATCAGGACGCTCCACCGGGAGCTAATTCGTTCATAATTACGTGATGACGACGTCGACAACCCCCAATGTCGAACAGCCCGCCGAGCTGTTGGTGTTCGAGTTCCCTTGCAATGAGCGAATCCGCTCGCTTTTGCGAATCGAAAACCTGTTCCGTCGCTGCCATCTTTACGCAGCCGGTCAAACCACCAACGATCACACCGCAGCACTCTGGTCATTCTTTGAACTCTGTGAACTCGTGGGCAGCCGGGGCGATATTAAATCCGAACTTCTGCAAGAACTCGAACGTCAACGCGCACGGCTTAACCAATTTGAAGGCAAGCCTGGGGTCTCCACCGAAGCGCTGACCGCGCTTCTTAATGAAATTCAGCAGGTCTTTACATCCATCTCGGACGTCAATACCCGCATGGGATCCCATGTCCCCGAACATGAATGGCTTCAAACCGTGAAAGGTCGATTCGGTATTCCGGGTGGCATCTGTGAATTTGATCTTCCTTTGCTGCATCTCTGGCTTGGTCGCCCCGTTGAACGCAGGCAGGCCATGCTCATGAGCTGGCTTGCAACACTGCGCCCACTCTTCAATGGCTCGGCCATCGTGCTGCGCCTGCTTCGCCAGAGCACTCGGTCCAGTGCCCAGGTGGCGAACAATGGCTACTTCGAGCTTCCCATGGATGGTCGTACCATTCAGATGATTCGCGTCAGCGCGCCGAAAACACCCGAGGTTGTGGCCGAAATTAGTGCCAACAAATATGTGGTCTCGGTGCGCTTTCGTCAGCCCAATGCGCTGATGCAGCTCAAATCCATCGAAACGGAAATTCCGTTCCAGCTCACGCTCTGCAATTTCTAACTGCCTGCGCGCTGGGCGGCCTGACGTTGAATTTGGGGCAGAAAATCAATGCTTGCCGGTAAGACCGGGTAAGGCCAAGCGCCGCCCGGTACCACCCACAGCGTCTGCTGTTGCTCAAGCGGCTTGATCTGGCCTTCCCATTCGGTGACCCAACAAAACACCAGTCGAACCTTTGCATGGGGATAGTCATGTTCGATCTCCCAAGCGGGTTCTGTCTGGATGACAGCAATGCCAAGTTCTTCTTGAAGCTCGCGGGTGAGCGCGGCTGCCACATCTTCTGAATGCTCGAACTTGCCGCCAGGAAATTCCCAATAGCCGGCGTAAGGCTTGCCGGCCGGCCGAGATGCCATGAGAACGGCGCCATCTCTGCGGCAGAGCATGCCAACAGCCACATCCACCAAGGGGCGCTCTGGGTTCATCGCTGATTAAAGATGATCAGTCGCCCCAGGGGTGGGCTAGTGTCTACCCGCCCAGTCGCGGGCAAAATGCAGGGCGACTCGGCCGGAGCGAGAGCCACGCTCGAGCGCCCATTGCAAGGCAGGCTGTCGTGCCTCTTGAATCAGCGCAGCGCTGCAACCAAATTCAGTAAGCCAGTGGCTGACGATGTCCAGATAGTCCTGCTGATTAAAGCTGTAAAACGACACCCAAAGACCGAAGCGTTCCGAGAGCGACACCTTTTCCTCAACACTTTCGCCCGGATGAATTTCACCATTGGCCTCGTAGCGGGTCTCTAAGTTGTCACTCATCTTTTCAGGCATGAGGTGACGACGGTTGGATGTCGCATAGATCAAGAGGTTGTCAGACTGCGCCGCCACGGAACCATCAAGTACCGTCTTTAGAGCCTTGTAGCCGGAATCACCCGATTCAAAGGAAAGGTCGTCACAGAACAAAATGAAACGATACGGCTGCGCAGACAGCACCTCCACAATTCGGGGGAGATCCAACAGGTCTTGCTTGTCCACCTCGACCAGACGCAGCCCTTCGGCTGCGAATTCGGTCAGGCAGGCCCGCACTAAGGAGGACTTGCCTGTGCCCCGTGCGCCCGTCATCAAAACATTGTTGGACGGCTTTTGAGCAAGAAACTGTCGGGTGTTTTGCTCGATCAGCTTGCGTTGACGATCAATGTGCTGAAGATCAGCAAAGCGAATGCCCGCGAAATGCCCCACGGGCTCAAGGTAAGAAATATGGCCAAGCAGCGTCTGACGTCGAACCCATCGAAAGGCATGACAGGCCTCGAAGTCTGGCTGAGCAGGTGTCTTAGGAAGGTAGGCGTTGAGCTTCGCTAAAAGCTCGGAGAGCTGGGGTTCCATGATGGTTGCTTTAAGACCGATAGTCCGCGTTGATCGAGACATAGTCATGGGAGAGATCGCAGGTATAGACCACTGCCTGCTCGCGCCCTCGTGCCAGGTCAATGGCGATGGTAATTTCTGACTGCTGCATCACCCGTTGTCCATCCGCTTCGGTGTAACTTGCGGCTCGCCCACCGTGTTCAGCCACCAGAACATCGTCAAGATGCACGCGAATGATCGAGACGTCGAGGTCGGGCACACCGCTGTAACCAATGGCAGCAAGGATTCGGCCCAGATTCGGGTCGCTCGCAAAAAAGGCGGTCTTGACCAATGGGGAATGCGCCACCGCATAGCCAACAAGTCTGGCTTCCTCTCTGGAGCGGGCATGGTCGACCTTGATCGAAATAAACTTCGTGGCGCCTTCACCGTCTCGAACGATGGCCTGGGCAAGCGTTCGACAAACACCAATCAAGGCGTTTCGAAATTCGGCCCAGCCCGGGTCCGTGACGGAATTGAGCTGCAGGCCGCTTGACCCAGTAGCGGCCACCACGAAAGAGTCGTTCGTGGATGTGTCACCGTCAATGGTGATGGCATTAAATGACTCGTCGGCTGCGTCACGCACAAGTTGGTCCAGTAAGGGCTGGCTTACTGCAGCGTCGGTTGCCACATAACCCAACATGGTGGCCATGTTGGGGCGAATCATGCCCGCACCCTTCGAGATGCCGGTGATGGTGATGGTCTTGCCTGCAATCGTTGTCTTCACCGATGCAGCCTTGGGCTGGGTGTCGGTGGTCATGATGGCCTCGGCGGCATCAAGCCAATCAGCATGACCCAGATTGGCGGTTGCTTTGATCAGGCCGTCACGAATCTTGTCCATGGGGAGGTGCTCAAGAATCACTCCCGTGCTAAACGGCAACACCTCAGAGGCCTTCACACCAAGATGGCCGGCAGCAAGCGCGGTGGTTTCTTTCGCGTTTTGAAGGCCAAGATCGCCAGTGCCGGCGTTGGCGCAACCCGTATTCACCACCCAGGCGCGAATGGGGTTGAAGGCAAGGTGTTCTTTGCAGACCTGAACGGGTGCTGCGCAAAAGGCATTCTTGGTGAACACGCCTGAAACGGTCGAGCCCTGGGCAAGTTTGACCAGCAGAATGTCTTTTCGGCCGCCTTTACGAATTCCTGCAGACGCCACACCAAGCTCAACGCCCGCCACCGGGTGAAGATGTTCAACACGCGGAAGCGGAAGATTCACGGGCATGGCAGGCCTTCGCTCTGGGCTTTGGTTTTAATCAATCTTGCCGTGGCAAGCCTTAAACTTTTTGCCCGAGCCACAAGGGCATGGGTCATTGCGGCCCACCTTCGGGCCGCTTCGACGAACCTGGGCAATGGCTTCGTCAGCCGATTCCGCTGAACCGCCCGGTGCAGCCTGCCCAGGTGACTGGGCGGCAAGCGCTGCCGCTTCAGGGTCGTCTAAGCTGAGTGCGGCTTGGGGGTCAAAATCAGCATGCTGGTAGCTGACATCCGACAGCTTGGGTTCAGGAATGGCCTGGGCCACCTGCTCGGCACTTTGAACTTCAACATTCATCAGCACCTTGGTGACATCTCGTGCAATTCGATCAATGGTTTGTTCAAAGATTTCAAAGGCTTCGCGCTTGTATTCCTGTTTGGGGTTTTTCTGTGCATAGCCACGAAGATGGATACCCTGGCGCAGGTAATCCAACGCAGCCAGATGCTCGCGCCAGGCATGGTCAATCGTTTGCAGCAGCACGGAACGCTCAAACTGGTTAAAGGGCTCACGACCAACCGGCAAGGCTTTGTCAGCATAGGTTTTGTTGGCTGCCTGAACCACCGCCTGAAGAATTTTCTCATCGTCGAGATCGTCTTGGGTGTCGGCCATGTGTTGCAAGTCAATGGCCACGTTCCAGTCGTTGGCAAGCGTGGCCTGAAGGCCAGGGAGATCCCACTGCTCTTCAACGCTTTCTGCAGGCACATGCGCCAGCACGATGTCGGTCATCAGGCCTTGACGCAGATTACCGACCATCACTTCAAGGTCTTCGCTTTCCAGAATTTCATTGCGCTGGCTGTAGATAATCTTGCGCTGCTCGTTGGCGACATCGTCGTATTCCAAAAGCTGCTTGCGCATATCAAAGTTACGGTTCTCGACCTTGCGCTGTGCGGATTCAATCGAGCGGGAGACCATACCCGCCTCAATGGGTTCGCCACGCGGAACGCCAAGACGATTCATGATCGCCTTCATCCGGTCGCCCGCAAAGATGCGCAGCAGGGGGTCATCCATCGACAGATAAAAACGTGATGAACCTGGGTCGCCCTGACGGCCCGCACGACCACGAAGCTGATTGTCAATGCGGCGTGACTCGTGACGCTCTGTTCCAATGATATGTAGGCCGCCAGCCGCGATCACCGAGTCATGCAAAGCCTGCCATTCGGAACGAAGCGTGTTGATCTGGGCTTGACGGTCAGCATCCGAGAGCGACGCGTCTGCATTTAAGAAGTCAATCTGTTTTTCCACATTGCCGCCAAGCACGATGTCGGTGCCTCGGCCCGCCATGTTGGTGGCAATCGTGATCATTCCTGGGCGGCCAGCCTGCGCCACAATCTGGGCTTCGCGTTCGTGTTGCTTGGCGTTCAACACCTGATGGTCAAGCTTTTCCTTGTTGAGCATGCCCGACAAGAGTTCAGAACTTTCAATCGAAGTGGTGCCGACAAGAATGGGTTGACCGCGTTCGTGTCGCTCCTTGATGTCATTCAAAATGGCTTCAAACTTTTCGTCTTCAGACTTAAAGATCTGATCCTGAAGGTCAAGTCGAACCATGGGGCGGTGGGTTGGAATCACCACGGTTTCAAGGGTGTAGATCTGCTGAAACTCGAAAGCCTCGGTGTCGGCTGTTCCCGTCATGCCCGAGAGCTTTTCGTACATGCGGAAATAATTCTGGAAGGTGATGGAAGCCAGTGTCTGGTTTTCAGCCTCAATGGGCACCGACTCCTTGGCCTCAATGGCCTGATGAAGGCCCTCTGACCAACGCCGGCCAGGCATTAAGCGGCCGGTGAATTCATCGACGATCACAATCTTGCCGCCTTGAACCACGTAATGCTGGTCTTTATGGAACAGGGTGTGGGCCCGAAGTGCTGAGGTCAGGTGATGCAAAAGCGAGATGTTGGATGGGTCGTAAAGGCTTGCACCCTCTGGCAAAAAGCCCATCGAAGCAAGCAGCTGCTCCGATTTTTCAAAGCCCGCTTCGGAAATAAACACCTGGCGAGATTTCTCATCCACCCAGTAATCACCCGGGGATTCTTCGGTGGCCTGTGGCTGAAGCTGCGCAGGCAGGCCGTTTAACACCTGGTACATATCCGTCTGGTCGTCGGCGTGACCGGAGATGATCAACGGTGTTCGGGCCTCGTCGATCAGGATGGAGTCAACCTCGTCGATGATCGCGTAGGTCAGGCCACGCTGAACCCGGTTGCGCTTGTCCACCACCATGTTGTCGCGCAGGTAATCGAAACCGAATTCGTTGTTGGTTCCATAGGTGATGTCCGCCGCGTAAGCCGCCTGCTTTTCGGCATGATCCAAACGCGCCAGGTTAATTCCAACGGTCAGCCCAAGAAAGCCGTAGAGTTTGGCCATCCAGCTGGCGTCTCGTTCGGCCAGATAGTCATTCACGGTGACCACATGAACACCGCGGCCCGTTAGCGCATTGAGGTAAGCGGGCAGGGTGGCGACAAGGGTCTTGCCTTCGCCAGTGCGCATTTCAGCAATCTTCCCGCTGTTGAGCACCATGCCGCCGATCAGCTGAACATCGAAATGACGCATGCCGAGAGCCCGTTTGCCCGCTTCCCGGCAGACGGCAAACGCTTCGTTCAGCAGGCTGTCAAGGCTTGCGCCCTGAGCAATTCGGTCTTTGAATTCCTGCGTCTTGGCGCGAAGCGCATCGTCCGAGAGCGCCGAAACACTGGCTTCTAGCGCATTGATGGCGGCCACTCGCTGGCCGAAGGATTTGACGAGCCGGTCATTTCGGCTGCCGAAAATTTTCTTAAGGAATTGGTCGAACATAGCCAAATGATCTTAGCATGAGGGGTTATGGTTAACCTTCCCTTCAAAGAGCTTGCCACCGCACTCACCCAGAGTTCCGACTGGGCCAGTCTTCAACGCGCCTGGGATGAAACCGAGGGTCTCACCCGGGCCCTTTCTGAAAGGCTTCCAGAAGGCCTGATGGCTCAGGTGGTTCAGGTGCGCCGAGGCGACCCCGCCAGAGGGGTTCGAGGCTCCCAGCTGACGGTCGTGACCTCGACTTCAGCGGCTGCGGCCAAGTTAAGAATGGCGCTGGCGGACTGGCTGCCAGAGCTAAAAGCCAAAGGGTGGGGCATTTCCGAAATTAAGGTGACGCCCAAGCGGGTCCAAGATATCCCCACCCCGGTGCCCGTGGTGCCGAATCGAGACCCGATTCCGGCCAGCGCAAAGCAAGCCCTTCAAGCCATGGCCCATGACACCCCCGAGGGGCCTTTAAAAAAGGCGCTTCAGCGGATTGCGCGGAAACCTTAAGCCCAGCTCCATTGGCGAGCCCAGGCAACGGGGGCGTGTTGCAGGTCTTCAAAGGTGGTTTCACGCCAGGCATCTGGCGTTTGAATCAATTCCCGCAGCAGCAGGTTGTTGAGCGCATGCCCTGACTTAAAGGCTGTGTAACTGGCCATCAGCGGATTGCCCAGAAGGTAAAGATCGCCAATGGCGTCCAGCGCTTTGTGCATCGCGAATTCGTCAGGCTGACGCAGGGCGCCTGTGTTCAGCACGCGAACCTCGTCCATCACAATGGCATTGTCCAGACTTCCTCCAAGCGCAAGGCCCTTGGATCGGAGCATGTCGACATCGCTGACAAAGCCAAAGGTTCGGCATCGAGCAATATCATCGACAAATGAGGTGTTTGCAAAATCAATCAGCACCTGCTGGCCCGTGGTGTCAACAGCCGGGTGATTGAAGTCGATCGTGAACTCAAGTCGAAAGCCGAAAAATGGATCTAGCCTTGCCCACTTTTCACCGTCGCGAACTTCCACCGGCTCGATGACCTCGATGAATCGCTTGGGTGCCGCCTGCTCCTCCACGCCCGCCGAACGGAGCAGATACACAAAGGTGGCCGCGCTGCCGTCCATGATGGGGATCTCGGCGGCGTCAACCTCGATCACAGCGTTGTCGATGCCCAAGCCCGATAGCGCCGACATGAGATGTTCCACCGTGGCCACCTTGAGCTCACCATCCGAGATGGTGGAAGCCATGCGGGTGTCCCCCACCGCGCCTGCGCGCGAGCGGATTTCACGCGGCGGGGTGACATCGACCCGACGAAAGACAATGCCGTGATCAGCCGGGGCCGGGCGCAGACAAAGGCTGACCGGCACCCCACTGTGCAGGCCAATGCCTTTGGCGCTTACTGCCTGCCCGAGTGTTCGCTGCCGAAGCATGGCAAGAGATCAATCAAACGAACGTGCGAGAAATTACAACGAAGCCAGCACGGCCTCGGCGCTGCTCACCTCGAACTTGCCCGGGGCCTCGACGGCCAGGCTTTTCACAATACCGTTGTCAACCACCATGGCGTAACGATTCGAGCGTGTGCCCATGCCGCGCGCGGCAAGGTCAAGGGTGAGGTCAACCGCCTTGGAAAACTCAGCGTTGCCGTCGCCCATCATGCGAACCTTGCCTTTGGCGCCGAGCTCGCGCCCCCAAGAACCCATCACAAAGGCGTCATTCACACTGACACACCAGACCTCGTCAACACCCTTGGCCTTGAGCTTGTCAAAGTGCTCCACAAAACCGGGAACGTGTTTGGCTGAACAGGTGGGTGTGTAGGCGCCGGGAAGGCCAAAAATGACAACCTTCTTGCCTTTGATCAGATCAGAAACCTGAAACGCGTTGGGGCCAATGGCGCAGCCACCCGTTTCTTCATCAAAGAATTCATAGAGGGTGGCGTTGGGAAGGGCTTGGCCGATTTGAATTGGCATTTGAATCTCCTTTAGGCAAAGGGGAAGACTATGCCAAAAAGAAAGGCCCGGGGGCATCGGGCCTTTCCATAGGGTGGGAAACTTTTCTACCAGGCCGTGATCAGTCGGCCTGTCTACGCAAAAAGGCAGGAATATCAAGACGATCGGCGCCACTCTCGATGAGCGCCTCCACACGGGCTGCGGCCTGACTGCGTGGGTCACGCCACACGGCGGGCTGGTCGTATTTGCCGTAATCCTGCACAGGCGCCGCAAGTGGCGACGACGGCGTTCCCGTCATCGCGCCCATGGCACCGACAGCGGCCTGGTCATAGGGGAATCCGCCAAAGTTGTCGGTACCGGTTTTTTGGCCAAACATGGGGTTCGCGGTCATCGCGTTATGAACCAGTGTCGGGCCAGCCGCTTTGCTGCGGTCACGGCCGAGACCTGTGGCCACCACGGTCACCCGTAGCGAGTCGCCAAGACTTTCATCGTAGACCGTGCCCAGAATAATGGTGGCGTCTTCGGCGGCGAAGGCTCGAATGGTTTCCATGGCCACGCGGGTCTCGCGAAGCTTCAGGTCACGCCCTGCAGTGATGTTGACCAAAATACCTCGAGCGCCCGAGAGATCGACGCCTTCCAGCAGCGGACTCTGAACCGCATTTTCTGCAGCAACACGTGCGCGGTCATCGCCTGAGGCCATGGCGGTACCCATCATGGCCTTGCCCTGCTCACCCATCACGGTCTTGACGTCTTCGAAGTCAACGTTGACCAGGCCTTCGATATTGATGATTTCCGCAATTCCAGCCACAGCGTTATTCAACACACCGTCAGCGGCAGCAAAGGCTTCGATCTGAGTGATGTCCTCGCCCAACACCTCTTCAAGCTTTTCATTCAACACAATAATCAGTGAATCAACACGAGCTTCGAGCTCGGACAGCCCATGGTCAGCGGCTTTCTCGCGTCGTGAACCCTCGAAACTAAAAGGTTTGGTCACCACCGCCACGGTCAGCGCACCAAGCTCCTTGGCGATCTCCGCCACCACGGGTGCTGCGCCTGTTCCCGTGCCGCCGCCCATGCCTGCCGTGATGAACACCATGTGGGCGCCACGCAAGGCGTCCGTGATTCGAGCCCGGTCAAGCTCGGCGGCTGCGCGACCAGCCTCGGGCTTTGCGCCAGCGCCAAGGCCGGTGCCGCCAATCTGCAAGGTGCTGTCGGCCTTGGATTTTGCAAGCGCCTGAGCGTCCGTATTGATGCAGAGAAATTCCACCCCCTGCACGCCGCGGTCCACCATGTGGTTGACCGCATTGCCGCCCGCACCGCCCACGCCCACCACCTTGATGACGGTGCCCTGTGTCTCGGTCTCAAACATTTCGAAAGTCATAAGATTCTCCTGATCAGAATTTAAAAGTTCCCTACAAACCACGCCTTCATCCGCGAAAGGGTGTCCTTGAACGAACCACTGCTTTGGACATCCTTACGGCCCCGGATCCATTGAGTTCGCGCTTCTTCAAGAAGGCCCATGGCCGTCGAGAAACGCGGATTGCTGATGACGTCTGAGAGGTTGCCCCGATAACCGGGAGTTCCCACACGCACCTGCTTTAAAAATACGTCTTCACCAAGCTCCACCATGCCGGGAAGCATGGCGCTGCCGCCGGTCAGCACGATGCCCGACGACAAAAGCTCTTCGTAGCCCGACTCGCGAATCACCTGATGCACGAGTGAAAAAAGCTCTTCCACTCGGGGCTCAATCACCGCGGCCAGTGCCTGCCGTGAAAGCGTTCGCGGTGCACGGTCGCCAAGTCCTGGAACTTCGAAAATTGCCTGAGGGTCGGCCAGTGCCTGCTTGGCCACGCCCTGGCGGATCTTGATCGCTTCCGCCTCTTCGGTGGGCGTACGCAGCGCCATGGCAATGTCATTGGTGATCTGATCGCCGGCAATGGGAATCACCGCTGTGTGACGAATGGCACCCCCCGAGAAAATCGCAATGTCGGTGGTGCCGCCGCCGATATCCACAAGGGCCACACCCAATTCTTTCTCGTCTTTGGTCAAGACGGCGTGGCTCGATGCCAGAGGCTGCAAGATGAGTTCATTGACTTCAAGGCCACAGCGTCGAATGCATTTCACAATGTTCTGTGCGGCACTGACCGAGCCCGTCACGATGTGCACTCGAACCTCGAGTCGAACACCGGTCATGCCCAGAGGTTCGCGAACATCATCTTGTCCATCAATCATGAATTCTTGAGGCAGCACATGAAGCACCTGCTGATCCGAAGGCACGCTCACCGCGGTTGCCGTTTCGATCACCCGCTCCACATCACTCTGCGAGACCTCTTTGTCTTTAATGGCCACCATGCCGGTGGAGTTAAAGCTGCGAATATGGCTTCCAGCAATTCCGGTCCAGACGGCGCCGATCTTGCAGTCAGCCATTAGCTCGGCGTCTTCCAGCGACTTTTGAATCGACTGGACGGTGGTATCGATGTTGACCACCACGCCTTTTTTGAGTCCCTCGCAATCGGCCTGCCCCAGACCGATCACCTCCATTCGGCCATCTTCAAGAACCTCGGCCACCACCGTAACAATCTTCGATGTGCCGATATCAAGACCAACAATTAAGTTTTTAGGTTCGCGCGTCATTGACGCTCCTCCGCGTGATCGCAAAGAAAGTGGGTCATAGAGAAACTCCAATACAAAGTGGTGGCGAGCTTGGCGCCATCGATGCCAGCGGCGCGGGCTCAGCGATAAAGGAATAGCCCGTGGCGTAACGAAGGTCCGCCTTCATCAACCGGCCGGTTCGTTCGGACAGCCAGGGCTGGGTTTTGACAAACATCTTCACTCGCTCTTCAAGCGAAGCCGCAAGACTGTCCCGGCCAAGTTCAAGGCTTAGGCCGCCTTGCATCAATACACTCCATGCGTATTGGTCAGAAAGCGTGATGGACACGAGATCACGCTGCAGAGGTGCAAGCCATTCATGAAGCTCTCGGGTTCGACGCAAAACAAAAGTTTCAGTACCCGCAGGGCCTCTCATCGACACGAGTCGACAGAGACGGCTGTCATGGTCCTCAGGCGAGGCCACAAAGACATCGCCAAGATGATTCACGAGTCGGTCGGGCGACCAGGTGGCAACGGCTCGTTGCTCTTCAATTCGAACCAACAATCGATTCGGCCATATCCGACGAACCGAGACTTCACGCACCCAGGGAATGGCCTGTAAGGCCTGATGCATGGGCTGAAGATCAGCGGTCAGCATCGTCCCTTCGAGATGCTCAAAAATGGCTGCCTGAACCTGCGCCTTGGAGACATGGCTGAGATCTTGATCGACCGCATCCACCAAGACCTTTTGCACAGCAAAGGCCGGGCGATTGGCCATCCAGACGGCGAGCAACGAAACCAACGCCAGGCTTGATAACCAGATGAGAAGTGCGGCAAGCTGATTCAGCCGATCGGCGGAATGCCAGAGATGACGAATCGGTTGGCTGGTCATCGCACGCCACCCGAAGTGATCTTGAGCGAGGCCGAGGCGGTAATCTGCAACACCAGCTGCTCGTACGAGAGCCCGGCCTCTCGGGCGGCCATGGGCACCAGGGAATGATCCGTCATGCCGGGAGAGGTATTGATTTCCAGCAATGTGGGTGAATCTTTTTCATTCCACATCAGATCCACACGTGCCCATCCGCTGCACTCCAGGCTTTCAAAGGCTTTCACCGAGAGGCTGCGCATCAAGGTTTCGATGTCCGCCGGAATGTCGGCAGGGCAGGCGTAGCGCGTGGCATTGCCGAAGTATTTGTTTTGATAGTCGTACTGACCTTCGGGGGCTTCGATTTCGATCACGGGAAGCGCCTGCACCTCGCCTTGAACATCTTGCAAAAGCGCACAGGTGAATTCACGTCCCGAAACAAAGGATTCAGCAATCACCTGATGATCAAGTCGATGGGCAAGATCAAAAGCCGCCTGAAGCTGATCGATCTTGGTGACCTTAGTAAACCCCAGAGATGAACCCTCGGACACTGGCTTCACAGCCATGGGCAGTCCCACCTGACGAATCACCTCATGCCGGTCGAACCCTGGCTGAAGCATCATGAAGGCCGGCGTGGGCAGATTCAGCGTGGACCAGATGCGCTTGGTCATGACTTTGTTCATGGCCACACTGCTGGCCATCACACCGCTTCCGGTGTAAGGAATTTTCAAAAGCTCCAGCGCCCCCTGAACCGTGCCGTCTTCACCATAGCGGCCGTGCAGGGCAATCATGACGCGGTCCACACCTTCGGCCACAAGAGCGTCCAGCGGTCGTTCCGAGGGGTCAAAGGCCAAGGCATTCACGCCCGAACGCTTTAGGGCATCCAGCACTCCAGCACCCGATCGAAGCGAGATCTCGCGCTCGGCAGATTCGCCGCCCATCAGCACCGCCACACGGCCCAACGCCTGGGGGTTCACGGATGCAATCACGTTAACCATTCGCGCCCCCAGTTTGCGATGATTCATCAGCCTTCAGTGCGGCAGGTACGCCACCAATCGAACCAGCGCCCATAGAAAGCACCACGTCACCATCACGTGCCACCGCTCGAATCTGACGCGGCATTTCGGCGATGGATTCGACATAGACGGGCTCGACCCGACCGGCCACGCGAATGGCACGGGCGAGCGCTTTGCTGTCGGCGGCTGCAATGGGTGCTTCGCCTGCCGGATAGACCTCGGCCAGAAGCAGCTGATCCGCCTCGCCCAAAACACTGACAAAATCTTCGAAGAGGTCTCGGGTTCGACTGAAACGATGGGGCTGAAAAGCCAGTGTGATGCGCTTACCTGGGAAGGCCCCACGAGCGGCCGCAATGGTGGCGCGAATTTCGGCTGGATGATGACCGTAATCATCGATCAGCATGAACTGCCCGCCATGATCCGAAGCAAAATGGCCACAAGGCTGGAACCGACGACCCACGCCTTTGAATTCCTTGAGTGCATCCATGATGGCGCGGTCTTCGACACCCAGCTCGGTGGCTACAGCAATCGCGGCCAAGGCATTTTGAACATTGTGTCGACCTGGCAGGCTCAGCTCCACCGCAAGGGGCTTCTCGCCTTCTCGCATCACGGTGAACCGCATGCTTCCTGCATGATCCACCACATCCACCGCACGCACCTGGGCGTCTTCCGAAAAGCCGTAACTCACCACCGCTTTCGATACAAAAGGAATGATCTCGCGCACATGGGGGTCATCCACGCAGACCACGGCAGTGCCGTAAAAAGGGAGCTTCTGGGTAAAGGCGATGAAGGCCTGTTTAAGCTTGGCGAAATCATGGTCATAGGTTTCCATGTGGTCTTCGTCAATATTGGTGATCACCGCCATCATCGGAAGCAGATTCAGAAACGAACCATCGGATTCGTCGGCCTCCGCCACGATGTATTCACCAAGACCCAGCCTGGCGTTGGCCCCGGCACTGTTGAGTCGTCCGCCAATCACAAAGGTTGGGTCCAGGCCAGCCTGCCCAAGAATGCTCGCAACAAGGCTTGTGGTGGTGGTCTTACCGTGGGTGCCCGCAATGGCGATACCTTGCTTCAGTCGCATTAATTCGCCGAGCATCAGTGCCCTGGGAACCACCGGAATACGCCGGCTGCGCGCGGCAAGCACCTCGGGGTTGTCGCTCTTGACTGCGCTCGAGATCACCACGGCATGCGCCTGCCCAAGATGTTCGCGGGCATGGCCAATGAAGATCTTGGCGCCCTGAGCTGCCAGACGCTGGGTGGCGGCATTGGCGGCCATGTCCGAGCCCTGCACCTGATAGCCCAGATTCAATAAAACCTCGGCAATACCCGACATACCCGAGCCGCCGATGCCCACAAAATGAATGATCTCAATTTTGTGTTTCATCGACGAGGCTCCGTGGTGATGGCATCGGCCTGGGTCAAGGCGCTGCCTGAAAGCGTCAGGGCCTGACTGGCAACAGCCTGGGCTGCGTTGGGAATCGATAGCGCCTTGGCGCGCTTGGCCACCTGCTGAAGTTCTTCTCGGCGAAGGCCTGACAAAAGATTCACCAAGGCATCACCGGCAAGCGCCGACTGAGGAATAAGCCAGGCTGCCTGCTGATCCGCGAGGTGCCTGGCATTGGCCGTTTGATGATCATCGATGGCCGAAGGCAAAGGAATAAACACGGCAGCCAACCCAGCGGCAGCAACCTCCGTCACCGTGGATGCACCCGCGCGGCAGATGATGAGGTCTGACCATTCGTAAGCCGAGCGCATGTCGTCGATAAACGCCGAGCATTCGGCCGAAAGGCCAAGTTCAAGATATTGCGTTCTTACTCGGTCAAGATCATTGGCGCCCGTCTGATGACGAATGGAGAACGTAAGACCACGCGCTTTGGCCTGATGAAAAAGCGCAGGCAAGGCCTGATTCAATGCGGACGCACCCAGGCTTCCACCAATCACCAGAATTCGAAGCTCGTGATTGCGGCCATCAAGACGCTCTTGCGGTGAAGGCATGGACTCAATGGCCTGGCGCACGGGGTTGCCCACCACGCGTGCACGACCTGGCGCCATTCGTGTACCCGGAAAGGTGAGCAACACCTGTTGGGCGAACTTCGCCAGCCACCGATTGGCCGTACCCATCACTGCGTTTTGCTCATGGATACAGAGTGGAATGTTGCACCACCGTGCCATCAGGCCGACTGGAAAAGTCACGTAGCCGCCAAAACTCACCACCACCTGTGGATGGATTCGTTGAAGGATGGCGCGTGCATCACGTGCGGCACGCATCAACCTTAACGGAAGTGTGATCCAGGCCATCAGGCCCTTGCCGCGCAGGCCGCTGAACTTGAGAAGATGCAGCCCAATGCCTGCCTCTGGAACGACGCGAGCCTCAAGCCCACGATCGGTCCCAACCCAGTCAACCTGCCAGCCTGCACGCTGCAGTTCCCGGGCGACGGCAAGGCCAGGGAAAACATGGCCGCCAGTCCCCCCCGCTGCAATGAGTGCGCGTGGCATCGTCATGCGGCGCTCCCGCGGACATGGGCTCGGTTTTCGGCATCAATCCGAATCAAAAGCCCCATGGCCATGCAAACGGCCAGCATGGAACTTCCGCCGTGACTAATGAACGGAAGCGTGAGCCCCTTGGTTGGCAAAAGCCCCGTATTCACACCGACATGAATCAGCGTCTGCAGACCAATCCAGACACCAATACCTTGGGCCACCAGGCCTGCAAATAAGCGTTCCTGCGACATGGCGGTTCGACCGACTTCAATCGCACGCCGAACGATGAAGGCAAAGCCCAGAATCACCAGGGTCACACCGACAAAACCAATCTCTTCACCCATCATGGCGAAGATGAAATCGGTATGCGGCAACGGAAGGTGCCCCATCTTGGCGATCCCCGTACCAATGCCTGAACCCAACAGGCCGCCATTGCCAAACGCAATCAGCGCGCCGCACAACTGATAGCCCGCCTGCTGCACCTGACTTGGGTCACAGGGCGACAGGTAGGCCACAAGGCGCATCAGTCGCCAGGGTGTGAAGAACACCATGACAAGAAACACCCCGATTAAGGCGGCCAGAAGCGGAATAAAAACCCGAAGGCTCATGCCGCCCAGGAACAAAATCGCAGCCGTGATCAGGGTGATGACCATGGTGGAACCGAGATCAGGCTGATACAAAAGCAGGCCCATCACGACCGACATGAGAACGCCAATCGGTAAGAGGCCTTTCACGAAGGTGTGCATCCGATCCTGTCTGCGAACGACATAGGCCGCTGCAAACAAAAGCGCAAAAAGCTTCATCAGTTCGGCCGGCTGCAGGGTGAAAAATCCAAGCGGAATCGCACGCACCGCGCCGTCCTTAATCACGGCTGCGCCAAGAAAAAGCTTCATGCCCGCGACAACCACCAGCATGCCGATGCCTAAGAAGAACAGGGGCGTTGAAAGCAGCCGCAGGGTTTCCGTGGGGATGCGTGTCATGACGAGCATGGCCACGAGACCGATCGCGAGATGAATCGGGTGACCCCGCATGCTTCGCCAAAACACGGATTCGGTGTTGTTGCTTGGCAAAGGCATGTTGGCGGAATAGACCATCACCAACCCCACGAGCAAAAGTGCGATGAAGACCGACACCAGAGCTCGGTCGGCCAACGCGATGGACACGGGGGGATAGGTTTTCGTAGCTAGCATGGCACCCCTTGGATGTCTGCAAGATCGGCAACCGCCGCACGAAAGGCTTGAGCCCGAGCGATGTAGTTCGCGAACATGTCAAAGCTTGCGCATGCTGGCGACATCAGCACCACCGCCGAGGAGGTCGACGCACCCGGCTGCGCGAATTCATAAGCCTTCTGAACCGCCTCTTGCAGCGAGCCGGCGCGAGCGATAGGCACGCCCAGAGGCTCGCAGGCCTGCGCAATCAGCGGACCTGCTTCACCGATGGTGACGAGGGCTCTTGCATGGGCTGCAACCGCATGGGCCAGAGGCTGGAATTGCTGGCCCTTGCCCTCACCGCCGGCAATCAACACCACCGGCAGACCCATGCCCTCAAGAGCGGCGATGGTGGCGCCGACGTTCGTCCCTTTGCTGTCGTCAATGAAATCAATGCCTCGCACATTGGCCACCCATTCCATTCGGTGTGCACCCCCTTGAAACTCTCTGAGCGCATGAAGCAGCGGCGCCAGCGACGGGGTGACAGAGCGGCACAAGGCCAAAGCCGCCAAGGCATTCATGGCGTTGTGCCGACCGCGAACTCGTAGCGCATCGGCGGGCATGAGGCGATGCACCCGTTCGTCGTCGTTGAGATCGCGAAAGGCCATCCATTGAATGCCTTCGTTCACGAGACCAAAGTCACCGGGTGCCTTGGGAAGATCAGCGCCAAATGTCGTGACTAGGGTCTGATGGGCAGCTGCCTCAAGCACCATCGTGTCTTGACGATTCACCACCGCCTGCACACCGGCAGTTGCTGGGTCAATGCCAATGCCAAACACCCGGCTTTTTGCCGAAACATAATCGGCCATATCCAGATGCCAGTCGAGATGGTCTTCCGAAATGTTCAGACATGCGGCAGCCGTCGGATGAAAGTGCTGTGTCATCGCCAGCTGAAAACTTGAAAGCTCAATAACCCAAACGCTGGGGAAACGGTTCTGATCTTCCCGTTCCATCACCGCATCAAGCAACGATGGGCTGATATTGCCTGCCTCTTGAGCATCAATGCCTGCACGTCGCAAGAGCGCAGTGGTCATCTGTGTCGCCGTGGTCTTCCCGTTGGTGCCGGTAATCGCCAACACCTTGGGCAGCTCAAGCGGCAGCTCAAGGTCATCGCCCTGAATGAACCCACTCGTGGCATGGGCCGCATGATGAATCGCCCACTCAAAAAGATCGAGCTCGCTCACCACCGACACCGAAGTATTCTTGGCATGGGCAAGAAGATCCGCAATCAAGCTGCCGCGCTCTGGATGAGGTGTGAGACCCGGACTGATGATGAGTAGCGTGGCCGATGCAAGAAGCGCTGTCGAAAACGGTACCGTCACCGAGGTGGAGATGGTGATCTTTGGGTGGCGCTGTGCAAGGTCTTGCGCATCTTTCAACATGGGTGGCTCGGAGCGGCTGTCAACCACACGAATGGCGGCCCCTTGACGTGCAAGCCAGCGGCAGCAGGCCAAGCCCGACTCACCCAAGCCAACCACCACCACCTCTTGCTTAGGCCAGACAATATCCATGGGAATGGCTGGCTTGGTTGCCACCAAGGTGGGGGTGAGTGTTTTTTTACTGTTGCGCATCGTGATCAATCAGGGTCTTGAAATGAGTGATATTTATCGAAGTTTGAGCGTGGCCAGCCCAGCCAGAACAAGCATCATGGTGATGATCCAAAACCGAACCACCACCTGGGTTTCTTTCCATCCTTTGACTTCGAAGTGGTGATGCAAGGGCGCCATCAAGAGAATTCGTCGGCCCTGACCAAACCGCCACTTGGTGTACTTGAAATAACTCACCTGCAGCATCACGGAAAGTGTTTCCACCACAAACACACCGCCCATGATGAACAGGACAATCTCTTGTCGAACCACCACCGCCACGGTGCCAAGGGCGCCACCCAGGGCCAGAGCACCCACGTCGCCCATAAACACCTGTGCTGGGTAGGCGTTAAACCACAAGAAGGCCAGGCCTGCTCCGACCAAGGCTGCACAAAAGACGGTGAGCTCGCCCGCGCCAGGAATGAAGGGGATGAGCAGGTACTTCGCGAACACGGCATTGCCCGTCACATACGCAAAGACACCAAGAGCACCGGCCACCAATACCGTGGGCATGATGGCTAACCCATCAAGTCCGTCGGTCAGATTGACCGCGTTACTGGTGCCTACGATGACGAAGTAGCTCAGCAAAATGAAACCAAAAACACCCAAGGGATAAGCCACCTGCTTAAAGAAAGGAACAATGAGCTGGGCCGTGCTTGGCAGGTCCAGAGAAAAGCCATTGCTCACCCACTGCATGAAAAGCTGAAGAGCCTGTTCATTGCTTTGTGCAGGTACCGAAAAGGCGAGATAAACGGCCGCGATGATGCCAATCACGGACTGCCAAAAATACTTCCATCGGCTGGCCAGTCCACGCGGGTCTTGAAACACCACCTTTCGATAGTCATCCACCCAACCCACGGCGCCAAACCCCAGGGTGACAAGAATCACCGCCCAGACAAAACGATTGCTCAGGTCGGCCCAGAGCACCGTGGTGATTCCAATCGACAACAGAATCAAGGCGCCGCCCATGGTTGGCGTTCCAGTTTTCACCAGATGGGTCTGAGGCCCGTCATCGCGCACCGCCTGACCCACCTTCATGGCCGTCAGTTTTCGGATGACCATCGGCCCAAGAAAAAGACCAATTCCCAGCGCGGTGAGTGTGGCCAGCACCGATCGAAGAGTGATGTAGTTCAGAACACCAATGACACGGATGTAGTCGTCAAGCCATTGAACAAGTATCAGCAGCATGTCGACTCCTTCGTATGGGAGGTCGTCACCGTGGTGGCCGCCAGGGCGGTGATCACCCGTTCCATTTTCATAAACCGCGAGCCCTTCACCCAGATCGACGGCGACTGGTGATCGTGTTGCCGAGACTGCACCCAAGACCTAATGTCGTTCACCAAGAGTTCCATCGTCGGAAGGTGTCGACCAATACCTGTTCGTTCAACGGCTCGTTGCATGGCGTCCCCGTGAAGCCAGATGCCATCGAAGGATTGGCTTTGTGCAAAGCGAAGGATCTCGTCATGAAAACTTTGTTCTTGATCGCCAACCTCGCCCATATCGCCAAGCACCAGTCCTCGTGGGCCTGGCAGCTGAGTCAAGGCAAGAATGGCGGCACGAACTGAGTCAGGATTGGCGTTGTAGGTGTCGTCCACCATGAGCCCACCGCCATCCAGAAGACAGCGCTCACCCCGCCCTTTCACCGGCGAGAATGCATTCAAAGCCTTGGCAATGGACGGTGCAGGGATGTTGGCTGCACAGGCGCAGCTTGCCGCAGCAAGACAGTTCGAGGCGAAATGGTCACCAAGCCCCATGGGCTCAATGCTGAACTCGGCACCACTGGGAAGCTGAATCCATAACATGGGGCGTCCGGATAATGACTGCCGCCAGGCACCGACCACCTCTTCCCCACCCCATGCGGATTGCCCCGAATACGCGGGATGATCTTGAGTCTCATGACTTGCCAGCAGCCGAAAACGAATGACTCGCCGTCCGGCAATCTGTTCAAGCCACAAGGCTTCGTGGGCCGGATCAAAGGGAATGATGGCCGTGCCCTGCGGGCCAAGCGACTCAAAAACATGTCCGTTTTCCTCAGCCACCGCCGCCACCGACTTCATGAACTCTTGATGTTCACGCTGGGCGTTGTTCAGCAGTGCAATGGTGGGTTGTGCGATGGCGGAGAGCATGGGAATCTCGCCGGGATGGTTCATGCCAAGTTCAAGCACAGCATGGGTGTGCTGACGCGAAAGCCCAAGCACCGACAAAGGAACACCAATGTGGTTATTCAGATTTCCTGGTGTGGCCCAAAAGGCATCGGGGCCAGCAGCCTCGGTCAGAATTGCCGCCACCATCTGCTTGACCGTGGTCTTGCCATTGCTGCCCACCACCGCAATCAGTTCGCCACGCCACCATTGCCGCCAGTGGGTGGCCCAACGCTGAAGCGCGCTGAGGCTGTTGTCAACAAAGACCACCGGGATGGTCTGGGCCGAGGTGCGCCATGCAGCCGAGACCGTGTCGGAGGGCCGAGAGATCATGGCCAACGCAGCACCACGATCTTGAGCTTGAGCAACAAAAGTGGCGCCATCAAAACGGGGGCCCGCCAAGCCCACAAAAAGACTTTCTGTCTTCAGGGTGCGCGTGTCGGTGCTCACCGAAAAAAACTCGACTTCGTCCGGATCACACGCAGCCTGTGCCGATGAGGCTGGCCAGAGAACCTGGGCATCTGGAAGAACATGCAGAAGATCGGCAAGACTAGGCATGGGCCGTATCTCCCCGAACATGATGCTGCGAGTGCGCCCACCGATCGATTGCAGCTGCGGCATGGTCGCGGTCAGAGAAGGTAATGCACTGGTCGCCAAGCTGCTGGGTCTGCTCGTGACCTTTACCCGCCACGAGGACAATGTCGCTTCGTCGCGCCATATCAAATGCGCGACCAATGGCCAGCGCGCGATCCGCCTCGCGAGTGACTTTCGACTGAAGCGCCGCCGGAATGCCCGAGGCTATCTCATCCATGATCTGTTCGGCGTCTTCATGTCTTGGGTTGTCCGAGGTCATCACCACCTGGTCAGCCTCACGTACAGCAATCTGACCCATGAGTGGACGCTTGGCCCGATCTCGATCACCCCCGCAGCCAAAGACACAGATAAGCTGACCCTGTCGCTGCAAAGCCAACTCACGCAATGCCTTTAAGACATGCGCAAGAGCATCCGGCGTATGGGCGTAATCAATCACAGCCCAGGGTGCTTGGTCAGGCTTTAACATCTCGAGGCGCCCAGGAGGAAGCTGAAACTCACCAAGCTGTTCACGGATCAAGGCGGGATCAAACTTCATCGACATCAGACAAGAAGCCACCACCAAGGCGTTTTGAATATTGTGATGGCCCACCACCGGCAGCTGAATCGGGCCAAAGAGATCGACGGCTTTGCCCAGAGCATGAAGATCGAAATACAAGCCCTCGTTTTTTAATCGAACCGCCTCGGGTCGAAGTGATGCATGGGCGTCGTCTGGGGGATTCGCGCCAATCGCCCACCGGTTGACATGCCGATCGGCAGCCTGCCACATCCTGAGTCCGTGGGGATCGTCGGTGTTGACCACCATGGTGCCCAGCGTGGGCGCTTCAAAAAGAAGTGCCTTGGCCTGACTGTAGTTCTCAAGGGTGCCGTGAAGATCCAGATGATCATGACTGAGGTTGGTGAATGCAGCAGTCTTCACAGCAAGCCCCTGCAGCCTTCCTTGAATGAGGCCAATCGATGACGCCTCGAGCACCACAGCACGACAACCTTCCAAGGACAGCTGATGCAGCAGTCGGTGCAGCGTCACACTGTCAGGCGTGGTGAGCCCCCCGGTGGCCTGAGCGTCCCATGACGGTTGAAAGCCATGGGCGCACTTCGCTGGAAATCGTCCAAGCCCAAGCGTTCCAATGACTGCACTGGGTTCACCGAGCCGGGCGATGGCATAACCCAGAGCGGCACTCACCGTTGATTTTCCATTGGTCCCGGTCACGGCAATCACCGGGAGTGTCATGCTGGGTCGGCTGTAAAACGCCGAGGCAATCATGCCGACCCGAAAGGCGAGCTTCGGTACGCCCAAGACCAAGACATCGGTGCCCGCCGAAATGTTCTCTGGCGGCAACACCTGGAGCTCATCGGAATCTTCGGCAGATTCCATAACAATGGCTTTGGCACCCTGGGTTAATGCCAAACCAATAATCTGCGAAAGGGAAAAATGCTGACCGTCACGCGCAATCAATCCGTCACCCGGGGCCAGGGTGCGACTGTCCGACGAGAGATTGGCCTTGGGCCCGAGGTGTTGGCGCAGGCGGTTTGCAATCTCGTCTGCCATTGACTCGCGCAGGCTCAACGGATGAAATTTTCCACCCCAGGCAGGCGCATGAAGCATCGTCGCTGCAGCCTGTGATTTTGGCATCGTTGCCGTCATGGTCACTGACTCCCCTCAGCAATGAGGGCCACCGCCGGCAAGATTCGTAATGACGGATTGGGTGACATCTGAAGCCGGCGCAAAGCGTCGTTGGCAATCTGCGAAAACACAGGCGCGGCAACCTCGCCAGCGTAATGTTTGCCGCCGCTTGGCTCATCGACCATCACGGCGATCACAAACCGAGGACGATCGGCTGGCGCAAAACCCACAAATGACGAGATGTATTTGTTCTTGGCATAGCCACCCGCCTCGGGCTTATGAGCGGTGCCGGTTTTGCCGGCCACTCGAAAACCCATCACCTGAGCCTTCGGTGCTGTGCCTGTGGGTGAGGTGGCTTGCTCCAGCATGTCTCGCATCACCTTGGCGGTGTTCGGTGAAATGACTCGAACACCTGCCACGGGCCCCGGCTGGGGCACAAACGATAACGGCACCAGGTCACCATCACGTGCAAAGATGGTGTAAGCCCGTGCCAGCTGAAGAAGGGACACCGAAATACCGTGGCCATAGGAGATCGTGGCTTTTTCAATGGGCACCCAATTCTTTGCCGCCCGCAAACGACCGGAAGTGGCCCCGTTTAAGCCAACATCCGGCACACGACCAAAGCCCGCCGCCACATAGAGATCATAGAGCTCCGATGACTGCAGCTGCTGTGCAATCTTCACCGTTCCAACATTGCTCGACTTGGCGAGAATTTCTTGGACACTCAGCAGCCCATGCTTCTGAGTGTCGCCAATCGTTCGATTACCAATCGTGATTTTCCCAGGGTTGGTTTGGATCATGGTCCCCGGGGTCACCCGGCCAAGCTCGAGTGCCGCTGCAATGGAAAAAGCCTTCATCGTCGAGCCGGGCTCAAAAGCATCCGTCACTGCACGATTGCGTACCGAGTTTGCATTCAAACTCTTTCGATCGTTCGGATCAAAGGACGGCTCATTGGCCAAGGCAAGCACCTCACCCGTTTGCACATCCACCACCACCGCCGAGGCAGCCTTGGCTTTGTGTTCCACCATGGCATTTTTAAGTGCCGTCTGAGCAATGGTCTGAAGGCTTGCATCCAGCGAGATCTGGAGGTCTTTCCCAGGCGCCGCGGCCAAAAGCTGGCGCTCGCCAACGGCGGTGTTGCGTCGGTCCACCACAAGACGCGTCTGACCCGGCACACCTTTGAGGCCAGCGTCGTGAGTGCGCTCCAGCCCTTCTGCGCCACGTTCTTCGGCGTCCGTGAACCCCACCACATGCGCAAAGGCCTCGCCAAACGGATAAAACCGGCGATAGTCGGTTTCAAGCTCAAGCCCCGGGAGTCTCAGGGCACGAACCCTGTCCGCCTGCTCGAGATTCAAATTCTTACTTACCCAGAAGAAACGTTTTGCACCTTTCACCTGGCGATCAAAATCGGCACGGGTCAGACCAAGAATTTTGACCAGCTCATCAACCTTGGGGTTTTGGAGATTGAGCTGGGTGGGCACAATGCCAAGACGCTCTTCCACAATGCTTGATGCAATGACCTCACCATGACGATCCAGCACACGGCCACGCAAGGCAGGAATTTCATGGGCGCGCTCAAAGCGCCGTTCGGCACGACTCTGCCATTGGTCCGCGTTCACCAGCTGCAGCATGAAGGCTCGAACCAACACCGCAAGAAAGCCAAGCATCAGCAAAATCAGAATGAATTTTGATCGACCTTGCGTCGCCCGCCAGGTCAGCACCGGCTGTGCGGAGCGGCCCACTGCGCTTGAGCGCCATTTGCCTGGGAGCGCGTTCGTGCGTGTATTCACAGCGGCTTACCTCGATTCTGTGACTCGAACCAGAAAAGCGTCTGTGTTGGATCAATCGGCACCATCTTCAGATCCTGTCGCGCGGTGCGGTTGATGCGGCCGGGGTTGCGCAATGCCGTGAGCGCCACCTGAAGTTTCTCAATGTCTGCATCAAGTTTCTGGCCCGTGCGGTCAACACGATCCACATGAGTGAATAACCGCCGCTCTTGATATCGTGCATTGACCAAGGACATGGCTGACAAGGTGATGAGGGCAACAAGAATCCACTGACCGCGGGTCATGCCTTGATTCCCTCTGGCACTTGAGCAAGCCGCTCGGCCACACGCAGGGTGGCTGAGCGTGCCCGTGGGTTGCGACGAAGTTCTTCGGCCGATGCGCGAATTCGGGCAACACTGCGCAGCCGTGGCTTGCTGATCGTGCGAGCGACATGCCCCGAGTGCTGACTGAGACCGTCGAGCATGGCCCGCTGACTGCGGGTTAACGATCGATCGATGTCGGGCGGCTTTTTACCAGACTCGTCTCGAATGAACTGCTTGACGACGCGGTCTTCAAGCGAGTGGAAGCTGATAACCGCAAGGCGCCCAGCCGTGCACAAGAGATCGACGGCAGCCTGAAGAACGGTGTGGAGTTCGTCGAGCTCGCCATTGATGTGAATCCGTAAAGCCTGAAAGGTTCGCGTCGCAGGGTGTTGCCCTGGCTCTGGCCTGGCGCCGCAGCGCCGAAGCGTCTGCGCGACAAGCTCCGCAAGCCGAGTGGTGGTGTCGAGTGGCTCAGCCTCACCCCGTGACGCCTCGGCGCAGCGAGCAACAATCGCGTGTGCAATCGGAACAGCAAACCGTTCTTCACCATAGTCGGCAATCACCTTTCTGAGTTCTTCGAGTGTGGCCTGAGCGATCCAAATGGAGAGGGGTTCGCCACGGGTCGTGTCCATGCGCATGTCCAGAGGACCGTTGAATCGAAAGCTGAACCCACGATCGGCCTGGTCCAGCTGCGGGGACGAGACACCAAGATCCATCAAAATGCCATTGACATCGTGGCAGCCTCGGGCATTCAGTTCGGTTTTCATCGCACTGAACGGCGCATGAATGATTTCGAACCGTGTGTCGGTGAATGAGCGTGCGGCATCGATGGCTTGAGGGTCTCGATCAAATGCGATGAGCCGGCCATCGGGGCCGAGCGCCTGAAGAATTCGAAGGCTGTGCCCGCCGCGCCCAAAGGTTGCATCCACATAGGTTCCCGAAGGATTGATGGACAACGCGTCAATGGATTCATCAAGCAGCACCGGAAGATGAGCAGACGATTCCATGGTTGAGAAACTTGCGGTGGACGTCGGACGGACGAACGCAGTCGTCACGGTGTCGCACCACCACGTTTGCGATGACGTACCGATTGTTTGTGGGCTTCAAGAGTGGCCGCATCCCAGATCTCGAAATGATGACCCACCCCGAGCAAGATCACGTCTCGCTGAATCTTGGCCCCATCACGCAAGACAGGATTAATCAGCACACGGCCTTGGTTGTCGATCTCGGGGGTGTCGCTTAAACCCAGCCAGAAACGGCGGCGCTCGCTGTCGATCTCATCATCAGAAAAGCGTGCGATGCGTTCATCCCAAAGCGACTGGGCCATCAACAGCAGGCAGCCGTCATCACTCTCGACAAGCGCGAGTGAACCCTTGGACTGGGTCATTAGGGCGTCTCGATAACGCGTGGGGATCGTCATACGACCCTTCACATCGAGACTGAGCGCGGTAATGCCCGCAAACTGACCAAATGGCGCCAAAACAAACCCCCACAAAAAACCACTTTTTTGCACTTTTCCCCACTTTAGGGAAAAGCATTCGGTCGGTCAAGCCGAATGGGGAATTTTTCTTTCTAAAACAAAGACTTAGGCCATTTTTCTGGAAAAACTTTCAGGCAAATATTCAAGAAAATCAACAAGATAAAAATACCTTGTAATGTGGTTTGTTAGATCTTGGGCTGCATGACGGGATAAACCCGGGGTTACTGGAGCGGGTTTTTGATCAAACCAGGGAAGGGAAGCGCAACAACCGGGATACCTTCCTCCATGAGTTCCTGAGCCGTCTCGAGTGATGTATTGCCGTGAATGGATCGAGTCGGCACCTCTTGAGCATGCATTGCACGGGCCTCTTGAGCGAAGCGATCGCCCACATCTTCACTCGAAGCCAGCAATTCACGGACCAGCTGAAGGGCGGCCGCCAAGGCCGGCGCCTGGTCCGGCGAAGGCGATACCACCGAAAGGTTCAGCCTGGGGGCGGAGAGCGTTTTTTCGATGTCGGTGCTGCCGCAGATGGGGCATTCGACGATCCCCTGCTGCCGCTGTTCGTCAAAAGCCGCGTGGCTTTTGAACCAGCCCTCGAATGGGTGCCCGTGCGGACACCGAAGATTAAAGACTTTCATGGCCTCTGATTTTACGAGAAGCCACGGACTTCATCCCTTACAGCCAATGAGTCCAAATGCGCCACCAAGGCCCAGCGTACGACTTCGATCTTGGCGGGTGTGAGGATCATCTCTTGAATGCCTGCATTCGGGATTTTCCAATCACGCGCCTTCTGCATGGGCACGCCAACCCCGAGTCGATACACCATATCCAGAAAGCCTCCGTGGGTGACCACGGCGACGGATTCTCCCAAATGTTGTTGGACAAGACTTTCGAGCGCCGCCTCAACCCGAGCTCGAAAAAGCAACAACGATTCACCACCGGCCGGAGCAAACGACGGCTCTCTTGACTGCCATCGGTCGTAGTCAGCTGGGTGAGCCTTGGCAATCTCATCCGAAGTCAGCCCTTGAAAAATTCCGAAGTCACGTTCAGCGAAGGCTGAGACCTGCCGCACTTCAAGGCCAAGCTTCTTGGAGAGCGGCGTGGCCGTTTGAATGGCACGGGACAGATCGCTGCTGTAAACCGCATGGATGGTCTGCGCAGAGAGAAACTCAGCGACGCATTCGGCCTGACGCTCTCCCGCAGCATTCAATGGGATGTCGGTACGCCCCTGAATGCGCTGGGCAGCATTCCAATCCGTTTCACCATGCCGGATCAGCCAGAGTCGTGTGAATGGTGTGGGCGAATTCATGAACCGGTCTGCTTTCGACAATGAATAAAAAAACGAAGTGAGCCTGTAGGCCGGATTCTGTTACGGGCGCCGCCATGCGAACGCCTATAGCGATCATCCCTCTAGGCCTGCCGTTGCCGACAGGCTCAAGCCACCTACCCGCATGCATCGAGCGGGCCACTCGTTTTGGCCGAAGCCAAGCGCATGCCTATTTGGTGTTGCTCCGGGTGGAGGTTACCGCGTTTCACTTCCACGCAGTTGCCTGCGTTTACTCGTCTCTGTGGCCCTGTTCCTCGCCTTGGGCACCCCAAGGAGTGCTTGCTGCGTACGGCCGTTAGCCGTCACCCTGCCCTGTGGAGTCCGGACCTTCCTCTCCCGTTTTCACGGCAGCGACCGCCCAGCTCACTTCGCTGTCGACATGATAGCTTGAAGCTCAGCCAGAACGAGGTAAACTGATACCTCTAGCATCTATAGTTATTTGCAATGGTTCGAGCGGTGATTGCCTTCGCTCAGTCATGGGCGAGAGAACATTGGGTGAATGGGCAGCCCTTCCAGCGGGTGCTCATCTTGGTGGCCATGGTCCCGTTGGTGGTGATTCTGGTGATCATGGGATGGGTCATGTCCGAATCCATCATCCAGCAAAAAACACAGGAAGAAGGTCAGCGGTTAAAGGCCGAGGCCAAGGTGTTTGCAGAAATGATCGACATGACGGTGGGCCGTCAGCTGATCGATCTTCAGTCACGAGCTGCACTCCTGCCAAAACTTCGGCTCGATCAGTCCCCTGCGCAGCTCACCCTTTGGCTGAATGCGATTCAAGAAGCTGTTCCGGAATACACATGGATTGGCTTTGTTGGCATGGATGGGCGCGTGAAGGCCTCCACCGGCAGCATGCTTGTCGGTCAGAGCGTAGCCCAGCGAGACTGGTTTCAAAAGGGAACCTTGAAGCCAAGCACGCTCGATGTTCATGAAGCCAAACTTCTTGAATCCCATCTGCCCGCACGCCACACCCACGACCCTTGGCGTTTCATTGATCTCACTTCACCGGTGACCAATGCTCAGGGCAAAGCCATTGGCGTGCTTGGTGCTCACCTGAGCTGGGACTGGCTGGTGAACCAGTACCGACGGTATTCCACATCGTTGTTTGGATCCGGCGCAGCCGAGGTCATGGTCATTGGGCGAGACGGCAAACCAAGGCTAGTTGCTCCGGGACTGGAAAGCCGGGGTCTTGGTGGCCAGAGAAGTTTTCAACACGCCGAGCTGGGTCAATCCGGTTTTCTTCGAGAGACCTGGGAAGACGGCCGCGACTACCTCGTGGGCTACACCAAGAATCCTGGCTATGGCGAATATCACCAGCTTGGATGGACCACCCTGGTTCGGCTTCCAATGAGTCATGTGCAGCAACAGGCTCAGCCTTTAATGGTTGCTCTGTGGATGTTGATTGCCGCTGCTGTATTCATTTTCTATGCCGGAACGCGGCTTTTTATCCGGCTGACACTCGAGCCTGTGAATCGACTGATGTCTGAGATTCAGCGTGTTGGCCGCCACGGTGGGTCTCTGCTGACCATGAGTGCGATGCCCCGAGAATTCCAAAGCCTTGCCGTGGTCACCAATCAAATGATTCAGACTCTGGATGCTCAACGCGAAATGGAGCATGCTAAAACACGATTCCTTGCGGATATGAGCCATGAGATTCGGACCCCTTTGCATGGTGTGCTGGGCATTGGAGAGCTCATGAAAAGCCGTATGACCAAGCCCGATGACCGTAGAGATCTTGATCAGCTGATTGGCTGTGCGCGAGAAGTTCAGGGTCTGGTGGATGACATCTTGGATCTTTCAGCAACCCAAGAAAATCGCTTACGGCTTGAATCCAAGCCCTTTTTAATTTCCGAGGTGGTGGAGTTCAATCGACGAATCTTCGAGCCCGTCGCAGCGGCAAAGGGAGTCCGTTTCGAACAGGAAAGCAGCCTTGAACCCTCGCTGATGGTCATGGGGGATGCGCTTCGGTTTGGACAGATTCTTCGAAATCTATTGTCCAACGCCATTAAGTTCACCGAACGCGGCAGTGTGACGATCAGCCTCACACCAGGACCACAGGATGACCCGAAGAAAATCTCCATCCGACTCTCCGTGCAAGACACTGGCATCGGTCTGACCCAAACCCAGCAAGAAATTATCTTTGGAAGGTTTGAGCAGGCAAGCCCTGCGATTGCCAGAGAATTTGGAGGCACTGGCCTTGGCCTGGCCGTGACACGCGCGATCACCGAAGCCATGCAAGGCCGAATCAGCGTGAATTCAGTCGCCGGACAAGGAACGCTCATGGTCGTGGATCTGGTCTTCGATCGAGCCCAGAGGGACGGCTGGGTGAGTCAGCTTTGCGTCGACCATGCTGATGGGGAGAGCATCAAGGCAGGGGTTAGGGAACGCCCGCATCCATCAGCCGGACTTCGAGTGCTTGTGGTGGACGACATTCCGATGAATCGTGAGGTGCTTGCTCGTTGGCTGACCCTGCATCAGCATCAGGTCTCGGAGGCGGCCACCGGCGAAGCTGCACTCCACCGAATT
Source organism: uncultured Bordetella sp. (assembly GCA_964460315.1). GTDB lineage: Bacteria > Pseudomonadota > Gammaproteobacteria > Burkholderiales > Burkholderiaceae_A > Lacustribacter. The sequence goes on from CAYWPQ010000004.1 coordinate 32,231, forward strand.
CGCCATGACAGCTTTGATCTTATTTTCATGGACATTGATCTGCCCGACATGAGCGGGCATCAGGTGATCTCGGCGATTCGGGCGCAGCCGGGTGATGGCGGGAAGGCATTCATTGTTACGCTGTCGGGCCATGGCTTTCAGGCCGATATTGCAGCGTCGCTCGCCGCCGGTGCCGATGAGCACCTGACCAAACCCGTGAATTTTGATCGGCTCACGTCACTCGTGGCTCAGACGCGCCCGCGTGTGTCCGTACGCCGTGAAAGCCGAAACACCGAGGTGTCGGAATAAAAATCGGGCGCCTCTGAGGCCGGGTCCCAGCCTGGAATACCCATGACGGGAAGCACCAGAAGATCGCGCGGAGTCATGGCCTCATGCAGAGATTCCAAAAGCGATTCATCCACGGTTTTTGGGCTCCCATCCAGGATCAGAACATGGGCTGTGATGGATTTGTAAGGCTGATCCATCTTTTCTAAAAGCGCATGGCCAAAGGGAAACACCGTCCATTCGTTTCCCCATCGCCCACGATGACTTAGAAACAGAGCGGACCAGTCATGCTGCCGAATCATCGCCTCACAATCGATGGGTACCGATGAGTCGCCACCCCTTCGGATGGGTTCAGTGCGTATCAGCAAGAGATTCTCATCACAGAGCGTCATGGCGTCTCGAAGCGCGCCTCGCGACGAGCCAACGCCCGCTTGCGCAATGGCCTGCGCCTGAAACTGGTTGAGGCGAGCCTTTGATTGTGGATAGGTGAGCCAGATCAAGGCATTGAGCCGGTCATGCCGATTGTCTCGCGTGGGGACACAGCCCGTCTTGGCAATCCATGCCTCGTAAGCTTCATGCGGGGGTAATTCGGATTGCGCCACGAATCGAAGCGGCTGCCCGCCGCCAGTGACAAGAGACCGGCGCGCCGACTCTTGATTTAAAAAAGAAAGCAGATTGGGGTGTGAAAGGCTGCTGACCGCATGGATCCAGGCGGGATCAAAAGCGTCAAGCCAGGGCCTCATGACACTCAAACCAGACCCTGAAAGCTCCAATCAAGGGTCTCCCCTGCGGCCAGAGGAACGATCTGTCCATCCGCAAATGAGAGCGAGTCTTCGATCAGTTGTGGCGACCGCCACAACATGATCTTGCTGGTGTTGCGGGGGAGCCGATAGAAGTCTGGGCCATAAAAGCTGGCAAAGGCTTCAAATTGATCCAGTGCATTCACGGACTCAAAGGCTTGGAGATAAAGCTCTAATGCATAAGGCGCCGAAAAGCAGCCCGCGCAGCCGCAGGCCGATTCCTTGGCGCCTTTTTCGTGAGGTGCACTGTCGGTTCCAAGAAAAAATCGCGGGTTGCCGCTGACCGCCGCTTGAAGAAGAGCCTGTCGATGAGTCTCTCGCTTGAGAATGGGAAGACAGTACCAATGGGGTCGAAGGCCACCCGAAAAAAGAGCATTGCGGCTGTAAAGAAGATGCTGTGGCGTGATGGTGGCGGCAATATCGCCTTGGCTTTCACGCACATAGTCAGCAGCCTCTTGGGTCGTGATGTGCTCAAAGACAATTCGCAGTTCCGGAAAATCTTGGCGCAAAGGAATCAGGACATCGTCAATGAATCTTTTTTCTCGATCGAAGGTGTCCACATGGGCCTCGGTCACCTCACCATGAATGCAGAGCACAAGACTATGCTCCTGCATGGCCTCAAGAGCAGCGTGGCATTTCTTGATGGAGGTGACGCCGCTGTCGGAATTGGTGGTGGCGCCCGCGGGGTAGAGCTTGGCTGCCACAACCTCTTGGCTTGATGCCGCACGGACGATTTCCTCTGCGGGCGTATTGTCGGTGAGGTAGAGCGTCATCAGGGGATCAAAGCTGTAACCCTCTTCAATCATCTGCGATGGAACCATCGCACGAATGCGATTTGCATAATCAACGGCCTGGGCTGTGGTGGTGATCGGCGGCTTCAGATTGGGCATGACGATGGCACGGCCGAACTGCCTGACGGTGTAAGGCAGGATGGAGGCCATGGCCTTGCCGTCTCGCAGGTGCAGGTGCCAGTCATCGGGTCGAGTGATCACAAGTTGTTTCATTTATCCCATCACCAAAATCGCACGGTAGTCATTGACATTGGTTCGTGTGGGCCCCGTGGTGATGACATCACCCAAAGGCTCGAACAATCCCAATCCGTTATTGTCGTCAAGAAGCTCTTTTAAGACGAGCCCTTTTTGACGGGCTCGAGCAACCGTGTCTTGGGTGAGCAGCGCGCCGGCATGAGGGCTGACGCCATCAATGCCGTCGGTATCGGCCGCAATGGCCATCACCCGATCGGCGATTCCCAATTCATCGAGGGCAATGGCCAAAGCCAAAAGAAATTCCACACACCGCCCGCCTCGTCCCTGGCCGCGAACGGTCACCGTGCACTCGCCTCCGGAGATCAACGCAAGAGGCGCAGAGAAATCGGGGCTGGGAAAACGAAGGAGTTCACGAACCCACGAGGCATAAACCTGGGCCACGTCCCGCGCCTCGCCGGTGACGGCGTCACCCAGCAAGATGGGTCGAACACCAGCTTTGGAGAAACAATCCGCGGCGGCCCGCAGGCTTTCCCTGGCGGTGGCAATCACGGTGGTGCTGACATGCGACAGACGCGCGTCGCCGGGTTTGGGGGTCTCCGCGACCTGGCTCGCCTCTCCAGCCTTGAGATGTCTGGCGATGGATTCGGGTGGCGTCACCCGCCACCGAGCCAATACGGCCAGGGCATCAGCATAGGTGGATGGATCTGCCGAACACGGGCCGGATGCAATCGCTGAAGGGTCGTCTCCCACAACGTCCGAGATCACCAGCGCGCACACTGGCGCACGACTGGCAAGCGCAAGATGGCCGCCTTGGATTCGCGAGAGATGCTTGCGGACAATATTCATGTCGGTGATGGGCGCGCCGGACTTCAACAAGGCGGCGGTCAGCTGTTTCAGATCCGCCATCGACACACCATCCACTGGCAAAGCCAAAAGGCTTGAGCCCCCGCCCGACACCAGAACAATCAGCTGATCATTGGGGGAGAGTTTCTGCACCTCATGAAAAATTCGTTCGGCTGCAGCTTCGCCCGCCTGATCAGGAACAGGATGGCCAGCTTCAATGCATTCGATTCGCTTCAGGGGAAGGCCGTGGGCATAGCGGGTGATGACCAACCCCGAGAGAGGTGCCTCCAAAGGCCATGTCGATTCCACCGCCGCAGCCATGCTGGCTGCAGCTTTACCCGCCCCCACCACCAGTGTTCTTCCCGATGGCGGTGGGTTTGGCAGGTGACGGGCAACAATACTTGAAGGGTCTGCAGCGGCCACCGCGGCCGAGAAACTCTCTCGAAGAAGCGACTGCAGGGAAAGGCTCAAGTTAGACCTTGGTGGTTGCCACCACGTTGGCAATGGCCCGGCCCACATCCACCGTGTTCGCGTTACCGCCAAGATCTCGAGTGTTCGGCCCCGACGCCAGCACCTGTTCAATCGCGTGGAGAATCAGGTCATGGGCTTTGGGGTAACCAAGAAAGTCGAGCATCATGGCTGCCGACCAGATCTGCGCGATGGGATTGGCAATGCCTTTGCCCGCGATATCGGGCGCCGATCCATGCACAGGCTCAAAGAGCGAGGGCGCCGTGCGGTCGGGGTTGAGGTTGGCCGAAGGCGCAATGCCAATCGTTCCCGTACAGGCGGGGCCAAGATCGGAAAGAATGTCGCCAAAGAGATTGCTGGCCACGACCACGTCAAACCAGTCGGGGTGAAGCACAAAGTTGGCCGTGAGAATGTCAATGTGGTACTTGTCGACTCGAACATCAGGGAAGGCCTTTGCCATCTCGCTGACACGTCCGTCCCACCAGGGCATGGTGATGGCGATGCCATTGGATTTTGTGGCCGAGGTCAGGTGTTTTTTCGGACGCTTCTGGGCCAGTTCAAAGGCGAACTTCAGAATGCGGTCGGTGCCCACCCGGCTCATCACGGTTTCTTGAATGGCAATCTCGCGGTCGGTGCCCGGGTACATGATGCCGCCCACGGATGAATACTCGCCTTCGGTGTTTTCGCGCACCACATAGAAATCGATGTCGCCCGGTTGACGGCCCGCCAGGGGGCACTTCACACCAGGCATGAGACGAACCGGACGCAGGTTCACGTACTGATCGAAATCACGGCGAAACTTCAGAAGCGAACCCCAGAGCGAGACATGGTCAGGCACGGTCGCAGGCCAGCCCACCGCACCAAAGAAGATGGCGTCATGGCCACCAATGAGTTCCTTCCAGTTGGCGGGCATCATCTCGCCATGCTTTTGGTAGTAGTCACAAGAGGCGAAATCGAAATGATCCACCACAAGATCAATTCCAAATTTTCGGGCCGCTTCATCCAGCACACGAAGCCCCTCGGGCATGACCTCAACACCAATTCCATCGCCGGCAATGGCGGCGATTCGCATCTTCGACATGATTAACTTTCTGCAGTAAGGGTTAATTAATGGCTGAGAATTTTCGAGAGAAATTCTTGGGCACGTGGGCTTCTTGGGGCTCCAAAGAATTCATCTTTCGAACAGTCTTCCACTATTTTGCCAGCATCCATGAAGACCACGCGGTCCGAGACCTTGCGGGCGAAACCCATTTCATGGGTGACCACCATCATCGTCATGCCCTCTTTGGCCAGCGCCACCATCACATCAAGCACTTCCGTCACCATCTCAGGGTCGAGCGCCGAGGTGGGTTCATCAAACAGCATGGCGATGGGGTCCATGGCCAATGCTCGCGCAATGGCCACCCGTTGCTGCTGGCCGCCCGAAAGTTGTCCGGGATATTTTTCCGCATGGTCATGCAGGCCGACGCGGTCCAAAAGGGCCATGGCCTTCGCACGGCCCTCTTCCTCGCTTCGACCCAAGACCTTGATCTGCCCGAGGGTCAGATTCTCGGTCACCGACAGATGAGGGAAGAGTTCGAAGTGCTGAAAGACCATGCCAATGCGGGAGCGCAGCTTCGGAAGGTTGGTCTTGGGGTCGCCCACCGAAATGCCGTCCACCAGGAGCTCGCCTTTTTGAAAAGGCTCCAGGCCATTGGCACACTTAATGAGCGTTGACTTTCCTGACCCGGACGGGCCGCAGACCACCACCACCTCACCCTTGGAAACTTTGGTGCTGCAGTCGGTCAAGACCTGAAACTGGCCATACCATTTACTGACGTTTTTAAATTCAATCATGACGCGTGTGGATCCTGTGAGCTAAAACAAAAAAGGGTTAGCGGTTACTGGGTTATCGAATGATTGCAATGCGTGCCTGAAGCCTTCGGACATACCAAGAGGCGGTGAAACAGATCACGAAGTAAACCAGGGCCGCGAAGGTGTACATCTCGACCAGACGGAAGTCACGATTGGCCACCTTGGTGGCGGCGCCCAGAAAGTCTGTGCTGGAAATCACGTAGACCAGCGACGTGTCCTGAAAAAGAATGATGGTCTGGGTGAGCAACACCGGAAGCATATTTCGAAAGGCCTGCGGCAAGACAATGAACGACATCGTCTGGCGGTAATTCAGGCCAATGGCATAGCCCGCCGACACCTGCCCCTTAGGAATGGACTGAATGCCTGCACGCATGATCTCGCAAAAGAAGGCTGCCTCGAACATCGTGAAAGTGATCAACGCACTGGCAAAGGCGCCCACCTTGATGGGCTGGCCCGACCCCGTGATCCATCCGCCGATGTAGGGCACCAGGAAGAAGAACCAAAAGATCACAAGCACCAAGGGCAGTGAGCGCATCAGGTTGACATAGGCGCCCGCAAAGCCTGAGAGCAGCTTATTCGAAGAAAGTCGCATCAACGCAAGCAGCGTTCCCAATGCAATGCCGCCCAACATGGCCAACAGTGTGAGGGTGACCGTGAAGGTCATGCCGTCTCGGAAGAGATAGACCCATGAACGTTCAATGACGTCGAAATCAAAGTTCATGATCAGTGCCCCGCCATCGGTGTCTGGCTGGCCGAGCCGATGTAGCCGGGCACCCGAATCTTGCGCTCAAGCTGACGCATGGCCAGCACCACCAGAAGATTCACCATCAGGTAAATGAGTGTCGCGGCAGCGAAGGCCTCAAAGACCTGAAAGCTAAACTCTTGCATCGCTCGGGCTCTTGCCGTGAGTTCCATCAAACCAATCGTCAACGCGAGCGATGTGTTCTTGATGGTGTTGAGGAACTCGGAGGTGAGCGGCGGCAAGATGATGCGAAACACCATGGGCAGCAGGACATGGCGATAGGTTTGGAATTCCGAAAGGCCAATGGCTCGACCGGCCTGTCGCTGACCCTTGGGCAGTGACTGGATACCCGAACGAACCTGTTCGGCCACACGGACCGACATGAAGAGGCCAAGGCAGATGACGGCAGGCACCATGGAGCCCCATGGCGGCGGCATCTGTTTCATGGCCGTCCCGAGGTTGGTGGGCAGAAGCTCTGGGAGCACAAAGTACCAAAGGAACATCTGCACCAGCAAAGGGATGTTGCGAAAGAGTTCCGTGTAGCCAAAACAGATGCGCTCAATCAGCTTGTTGTCCGTTGTGCGCAGCGCGCCCACCACCACCCCAAGCGTGAGCGCAAGGCTCCAGGCGAGCACTGCGGTGATCAGCGTCCAGCCAAGACCGCCGATGAGGTAATTCAGATAGGTGCCCGATGCGCCCGGTTCCATCTGAAAGAAGATGTTCCAGTTCCAGTTGTAATTCATGAATCAGAAAGCCTTATCCAAGAAAAGCCATAAAAGAAAAGGGGAACACGAGGCTCCCCTTCCCTTCAAACAACCAATGCGAGATTACTCGTAAACCTTGGGATCAGGAGAATCCGTGGGCTTGGCAATCACTTTTTTCAGGCTGGAGCTCATTGGGATGTTCAGGTTGATGTTCTTGGGGGGAATGGGTTTTTGGAACCATTTCTGATAGATCTTGTTGATCTCGCCCGACTTCATCAACGAAACGATGGCGGCGTCAGCCACTTTCTTGAACTTGGGGTCGTCTTTGCGAACCATGATGCCGTAGGGCTCGACCGAAAGAGCTTCGTCGGAGATTTCGAAATCAGCGGGAGACTTCGATGACGCCACCAGGCCAGCCAAGAGGATGTCGTCCATGGCAAAGGCAGCTGCACGGCCGGTCTCGACCATCAGGAAGGATTCCGCATGACCATTGGCCGACACAATATTCACGCCAAGGTTTTTGTCAGCATTGATCTGGGTCACGCCTTTGATGTTGGTGGTGCCTGCGGTGGAGACCAGGGTCTTGCCCTTGAGGTCAGCCAGCTTCTTGATGCCCGAACCCTTCTTGTAAACGATTCGATTGGCCGTCACGAAGGTGGTGGGCAGGTAAGAAACCTGCTGCTGACGCTCGGCGTTGTTGGTGGTGGAGCCGCACTCGATGTCCACCGTGCCATTGGCCAGAAGAGGAATACGGTTGGCCGAGGTGACCAGCTGATACTTTACCTCAAGCTTGGGCATATTGAGTTCTTTTTTAACTGCATCGACGACCTTCATGCAGAGGTCCATCGAATAGCCAATGGGCTGCTGCTTGTCGTCGTAATACGAGAAAGGAATCGAAGCGTCGCGGTGACCGACAGTGAAGACACCTGACGACTTAACTTTTGCAAGGGTGTCCGCCATTGCGGTACCTGACATGCTGATTACTGCAATTCCAACGGCCAATGCGGCCATGCGCTTATTCATGAAGTCACCTTTAGACATGAGATTAAGAAAGAAACTGAGACTGTTATAGGGCATCGACCGAGCCTGCGTCAAATGCATCACGGTGAATAAGGGTAAACACTGATCAGGCTCCGCCTTGTTGGGGTGCAACTTACGAGGAAGTCGGTTGCACCATCTTGGCCTCTCGCGCCTGAAGTTCCCATAGTTCAGCATAGCGGCCGCCCTTAGCCAACAGTTCCGCATGCCGCCCGCGCTCAATGGTTTGGCCATGCTCCAGAACAATGATTTGGTCGGCGTCAACAATGGTGGATAGCCGGTGTGCAATCACCATGGTGGTGCGGCCCTTGGAGACCTCCATCAGCTCCGCCTGAATGGCCTTTTCTGATTCGGAATCCAGAGCCGATGTGGCCTCGTCAAAAATAAGCAAGGCCGGCCGCTTCAAGAGTGCTCTTGCAATGGCCACCCTTTGCTTTTCTCCACCGGAGAGCTTTAAGCCCCGCTCGCCAACCCGGGTCTGCAATCCGTCCGGCAGGGATTGAATCAGTGCTTTCAGATGAGCAGCTTCGGCGACAGCACGCACCTCGTCGTCCGAGGCCTCTGGCCGGCCGTAACGGATGTTGTATTCCAAGGTGTCATTAAACAGGACCGTGTCTTGCGGAACAATGCCAATGACTGCTCGCAGCGACGACTGGGTAACCTCTCGAATGTCTTGACCATCGATTCGAATCGCCCCTTCGTCGATGTCATAGAAGCGATAAAGAAGCCTGGAAAGGGTGGACTTGCCCGCCCCCGAAGAACCCACGATCGCCGTGATCTTGCCCGCAGGCAGATGCAGCGAAAGGTGACGAAGAATGGGGCGCGCGGGGTGATAGGCAAATGAAACTCCAGCGAACTCGACTTCGCCACGCGTCACCACCAGAGACCGGGCATCGGGCGCGTCCGCGATTTCCCGATTCTCAGCCATCAACCCAAACATACGCTCCATGTCGGCCAGGCTTTGCTTGATTTCACGGTAAAGAACGCCCAGAAAATTCAACGGAATATAGAGCTGAATCATGAAGGCGTTCACCAGCACCAGATCGCCCAGCGACATCCGCCCCTCCACCACCCCCACGGCCGCACGCCAGACCATGAGGGTGACCGCGGTGGCGATGATCAGTGACTGTCCAACATTGAGCACCGATAACGAGGTCTGATTCTTGATGGCAGCCTCTTGCCAACGCTCCATGCTTCGGTCGTAACGCTCGGCTTCGTAACGCTCGTTGTTAAAGTACTTCACAGTTTCGTAATTGAGCAAGGAGTCCACCGCCTTGATGTTGGCTTTGGAATCCAGGTCATTCATGGTGCGCCGGAAATGGGTGCGCCACTCCGTCACCACAATGGTGTAGACCACATACAAGGTGAGCGCGGTGACGGTGATCACCGCAAACCAGATTTCGTAATGAATGATGAGCCAGGCCAGCACCATGCCAACTTCAAGAATTGTGGGCAGAATGGAATAGAGGGTGAACGACACCAGGCTTGAGACGCCTCGGGTGCCACGTTCGATGTCTCGTGTCAGTCCGCCGGTCTGTCGCTCCAGGTGGAAGCGAAGCGACAGCGCATGCAGATGCTCAAAGACCTGCAGGGCAATGCGCCGAACCGCCTGCTGGGTCACACGCGCAAAAACCGCCTCGCGCATTTCCGTAAAAAGGCTGGTCAGCACGCGAAGAGCTCCGTAAGCCAACACCAAGCCAACGGGCACCGCCACCACCGCAAGAGACGGCTGGGCGCTCACGGCGTCAACAATATCTTTGAGCACCACTGGCACGGCCACATTGGCCACTTTCGCCAAGACCAGACAGCTGAGGGCAAGAACAACACGCCCCTTGTATTGCCAGAGATAAGGCAGCAGGGTTTTCAGGGTCTGCCACTCACCTTTGGGCGCACCCGGTGGTGTTGGGAAGTCTTGGCTTGGACGTTCTGGAGAGGAAGCGTGACGCATGCGTGATCTTAAACCGAGGCGATCCAACCCTCGAGAGGATCCATATCCAGGGGAAGGCCATAGTTCGGATGCCGACTTGCATGGGCTGCCTGCAGAGCGCAGATCACCGCATCCAAGAGATCACCTGAACCGTCCGAAATTAACTGGCTACGCCAAGCACTCGAGAGCTGCAGCTGAACCTTCAGCCCGGTCTGTGATTCATCACCATGCATAAGGGCCGCGACAATGAGTTCGCGAACCGCGAGACGCTCTGGGGTTTGTTTCGAAACCTGGTCACTCTTGTAAGAGGATCTTGAAATATGGCGTGCGGTGAATCCAGGGTAAGCCTCTAGGGCAACACGCTGTTGATGGGGCGCATCGGAACCCGGATACAGCCCCGGAATACAAAGCCCTGCCCGAAGCATTCTTGGAGCGCCCGCCTGAAGCATCCAGGCCACCGGCGGATTGGTCCAGCGCATCGCAGGGCTTGAGCCGGCGGGCCGATCGGTTTTCCGATAGACAAACTTCTGGCCTACCGGTCGCGCGTGACAGAACTGTTTGAATGCCTGACGAAGATTTTCTCGTGGCTGTTGCTCGTACCACTGGATGAAACTCGTCCATTGGTTGGGCCAGCCATAATGCTCGATCAATTCCCTGGGAAGACTGAAAGGGAGATCAAAGCCCGCCAGCCATGGGCCCTCATGTTGAAGAAAGCTCTCGAACATGGGCCAACCCGGAACGTCGACCACCTGATCGAGCTGATAGCAGTCACCCTCAAGTTCACCCACCGCAATCGTGATCGGTTTACGAGGACTTGGCGCGGAACTGAAGTCCACGCCGTAGACACGCCGCCGCGTTGGTGTCTTGGATGGTGAGCCGCAAGCATGGCGGGGTGGGTTCATCGGTACGGCACCCTTCCAAACGCTAAAAAGGTGCGCAATAACATGAGGGCAGCCGTGAGCACCATTCGACGCCCAAGCGCACGAATCGGGCCGCGACGCCGGTACAGCTTTTCATTTTTAGGAACTGATTCGGCGATCGCCGCTTCAAGCATGGTCCGCAGTTGAGCAGCTACGGCGCTATCTTGCGCAACAAGATTAGCTTCGAGTGAAAACATGAGCGAGAAAGGGTCAATGTTGGACGACCCTACCGTCAGACTATCGTCAATCACCGCAACCTTCGCATGAAGAAAGCTGGGCTGATAAAAGAAGATTTCAATCTCCTCGCGAGCGAGCTCCTCAACCAGGGCTTGTGTAGCCCAGTCGGTCCACCACTGGTCGCTGTTGCCCTGAATTAAAAGCCGCACTCGAACCCCTCGGCGCGCTGCGCGAATCAGGGCTTCACGAAAACGAAGCGTCGGAACAAAGTAAGCATTGGCAATCAGAATCTCTTGCCTGGCAAGATCAATCTGTGATCGATACCAGAGCTCAATCGATCGGCGAAACCTGAAGTTGTCACGCAGCAGCAGACGAACCCGTGACGAGGCATGGCGTTTCATGGGTGGCGCCCGCCAGCGCAGATGCCGTCGGGTCTGCCGAACCACTTCGCGGACTCGGCCAAGACTCTCTTGCCGTTTGGCACGTCGTAAGTAACGTCGAAGGCTGCCCTGCAGAAGTTCGGTACGCAACAAATTGGAAAGGCTCACGCGCCACCATGAACGACGCATGACGCGAGCAATGGATTCGACCGTACGGTGGGCGTTGACTGACACGGCGAAATCCAACCGCGGAGCGGACAGTTCACGGCCGCCAAGATCGTAACGATCACCCATTAAATTGATACCGCCAACAAACCCCATCGACTGGTCGATCAAAACGAGTTTGCGGTGCAGCCGACGCCAGGTTTCCGGGGCCAGCCAGCGAACCCCAGGGCGATAAAACTCAATCGCGACACCGGTGCCTTCAAGGCGCTGGGTAATCCACGGACGAGCTTCAAGGCTTCCATACCCGTCAAGCAAGAGATGCACCATCACGCCACGCCTCTGCGCCTGGACCAGAGCATCGAGAACCCGCTCGGTGTCCGGGTCTTGGTTCACCAGATAAAACTCAAGATAGATGGTGTGTTGTGCGCCGCTGACAGCCTTGATCAGCGCAGGGAAAAACTGGTCGGCGCCCTGCAGAATCGCAATCGATGATCGCGCCGTCATGAGCTAGCGGGCTCGATTCGGAAGCTCACGAATGGCCGTGGTGTTGCTCCAAGAAAAGCAGGCCTCGGCCGCCTCTTGCCAGGGCGCCCATCGATATTGCAGATGCTCCCTTGGTGAGAGGGTCACACGAATATTTTCGGGCACGCAAAGACTAAACACATGCTCGGTGTTCTGAGTCACACCTTCGGGATAACGATGGCGCCAATGTGGAAAGATTTCATAGACCTGGTGAAAATTCCAATCCAATAAAGGCCCGGCACCGACTTGACCCGCCACGATGCCGGTCTCCTCAAAGAGCTCGCGTGCCGCCGTGATGATGAGCGGCTCTTGGAGGGAGTCTCGGCTTCCAGTCACCGACTGCCAAAATCCGGGATGGTCCGCCCGCTCGAGCAAGAGAACCTGCAGATCAGGGGAATGAATGAGCACCAGTACGGATTCGGGAATTTTTGTTCCACTCATGGCTGCCTTGACCGCTTAACGCAACAAGAGCAAAACAGGAAGGCCAAGAGCACAGACAAGGATCGCGATATAGATCTGCGTCGCAACGCGAGTGAATCGCATCGCTGGATCAAGCTCATCAAGTTTCGAATATTTTCTGGCCTGCCATGCGGGAATCAGCGCACTGACCACCCAAAAGGCCGAAGGCGGAAGGGCCATGACGATGGTTGCACCAGCGGTCACCGCTGAGGCGGCGTAGATCGCGAGTACCGCGAACTTCGTCATGCCAATCACAGGCACTCGACCAAGCCAGCTTCCCGCATAAATAAGGCCAAGACCCATCGCAGCCGCAATGCCCGCGGCACTCGGTGGTCCCAGGGTGATGGCCGCTTCGGATGCGAGTACAAGCGCGCTGGTGGCCACCAAAACGGCAGCGGCAAATTGAAATTCTCCGAGCCACTCGGCCTCCGATGAGGTTCGACGAGCGAGCCATCGTCTGACGAGGACAACCGTGCCTATGGCGACCAATAAGGGGGCCAAAAGATATTCCAGCCGAATGACGGCAAGGTCGACTCCGGCGAGCAGCCCCACCGCTGCGCCAATCGCAACCGCGATCACCGTGAGGGCCAGGCCAGCGAACACGTCTATCCCGAGATTTTTGGTGCTTCGCGCAGACGAATATGGAGCTCTCGAAGCTGCTTCTCATCCACCGCCGAGGGCGCTTGAGTAAGAAGACACTGAGCACGCTGCGTCTTCGGAAATGCAATGACATCGCGAATGCTTTCGGCACCCGACATCAGGGTCACGATTCGATCAAGACCAAAGGCAATACCACCGTGAGGAGGTGCGCCATATTGAAGGGCGTCGAGCAAAAAGCCAAATTTTGCGGCGGCTTCTTCGGGCCCGATCTTCAGGGCGCGGAACACCTTGCTCTGAACCTCTTCGCGGTGAATACGAACCGACCCGCCGCCAAGTTCCCATCCGTTCAGAACCATGTCGTAGGCCTTGGCCACACACTGGCCAGGGTCAGTGTTCATGAGGTTTTCATGGCCGTCCTTCGGGGCGGTAAAGGGGTGGTGCACCGCCACCCAACGATCGTCCTCTTCGTCATGCTCGAACATGGGGAAGTCGACCACCCAAAGCGCCTGCCAGCCGGCCTGAAAGAGCCCATGCTGCTTGGCGAATTCACTGTGACCAATCTTGAGCCGCAGCGCACCCATCGCATCATTGGTGACCTTCGCCTTATCGGCACCGAAGAAGATCAGGTCGCCATCTTGTGCACCCGATCGGTCGAGAATGGCGGCAATCGATTCGTCATGGAGATTTTTAATGATGGGTGACTGAAGGCCGTCGCGGCCTTTGGCGCGCTCGTTGACCTTGATCCAGGCCAGCCCCTTGGCGCCATAGATTTTGACGAACTCGGTGTAGGCGTCAATCTCGCCTCGGCTGATGGCCGCACCACCCGGAACACGCAGTCCTACCACGCGGCCCTTCGGATGGTTCGCGGGCTCGGAGAAGACTTTGAAGTCCACCGTTTTCATGGCGTCGGTCAGTTCCGTGAATTCAAGCTTGACGCGAAGATCAGGCTTGTCCGAGCCAAAGCGATGCATGGCTTCCGCATAGGTCATGACCGGGAACTGATCGGCCAGCGAGATCTGGATGGTCGTTTCAAAGACATGACGAATCATGCGTTCGAAGAGATCGCGAATCTGCTGCTCACTAAGAAAGGAAGTTTCGCAATCGATCTGAGTGAATTCGGGCTGTCGATCCGCGCGCAGATCCTCGTCGCGAAAGCATTTGGTGATCTGATAGTAACGATCAAAACCCGCCACCATCAAGAGTTGCTTAAACAACTGAGGCGACTGAGGCAATGCAAAAAACTGCCCCGCATTCACTCGCGAAGGAACAAGGTAATCACGAGCACCCTCGGGGGTGGATTTGGTCAGCATGGGTGTTTCGATGTCGACAAAACCCTGTGCATCCAGATAGCGGCGAACTTCCATGGCTACCCGGTAACGCAGCATCAGATTCTTTTGCATCATCGGCCGGCGAAGGTCCAGAACCCGATGGGTCAAACGGGTGGTCTCCGAAAGGTTGTCGTCATCGAGTTGAAAGGGTGGTGTGACCGAGGGGTTGAGCACTTCGATCTCATGGCAGAGCACCTCGATCTCGCCGCTCTTGAGGTTGGCATTGATGGTGCCCTCGGGGCGCTTTCGAACCAAGCCCTTGATTTGGATGCAGAACTCATTGCGTAGGGTTTCCGCCGTTTTAAACATCTCGGGCCGATCAGGGTCGCAGACGACCTGGGCCAAGCCCTCGCGGTCACGAAGATCAATGAAAATCACACCGCCATGATCACGGCGGCGATGGACCCAGCCGCAGAGTGTCACGGTTTGGCCAAGTTGCTCAGCGCAGACTGAGCCAGCATATTGAGATCGCATAACAGTTCCTATTTAGACTTCACAACGCGGGGCGCTACCGTGCCCATGCTTACAACATATTTCAGAGCCGCATCCACCGGAATATCCAACTCAACAATTTCGGCCCTGGGCATCATCAGAAAAAAACCTGAGGTGGGATTGGGCGTGGTGGGCACATAGATCGACACGGAATCAGTCGGCAGGTATCCGACCACCTGCTGCGCTGGGGTTCCTGTGACAAAGCCGATGGTCCATGACCCATGCCGCGGGTATTGAACGAGTACGGCCTGGCGAAAAGCTTGGCCATTGGGTGCAAGAATGGTGTCACTCACCTGCTTGACCGACGAATAGATGGAGCGCACTAACGGAATTCGCCGCATCAGCGCTTCCCAGAATTCAACCAGCTTTTGGCCAATGAGGTTGGCGGCAAGAAAGCCCGTGACGAGAATTAGGGCAACCACAACAAGGACCCCAAACCCCGGAATGTGGACGCCGAAAAGCACCTCAGAACGCAAGGCGATGGGCAGCACACTGTCCAGAGCATCAAAGATCCAGGTGATCACCCAGATGGTGATGGACAGCGGTGCCCAGAGAATCAGGCCCGCAAGAAAGTAACGTTTAAAGTGCGTTTGAACAGCCATGGATTTGGGTTGCGATTGAGGTTGCGATTCAGGCTGCATTGGACGACCCGCTCGGGGCCGCTGAACCGCTCGATGCACCACTCGACGGGCTGGCAGCCGGGGTGGTTGAGCCTGCTGATGTCGCCGTGGAGGGGCCCGATGCGGCCGAACTTGCTGGTGCCGAGCTGGCAACGGCCGACTCAGGCGAGGCCGAACCCGAGGCGGGCTTTTTGGCGGAATCCCGGAAATCGGTCACATACCAGCCCGTGCCCTTCAGCGCAAAGCCAGCTGCAGTGACCTGTTTGACAAGTTTGGGCTTGCCGCACTGAGGGCAGTCAACAAGCGGCGGGTCAGAGAGTTTTTGGAGCGCGTCTTTCTGAAAGCCGCACTCTTCACAGCGATAGGCGTAGATGGGCATGGCTCGGTTTCCGTCAAAACGATGCGCGCCGCAAAAGCGGCGCGATAAACCGAAATTTTACCTGCTAATCCAGCCTAGAAGGGGATGTCGTCGTCAAGCTCGTCAAAGCCAGAGGCTTTGCCCGCGGGCTTGGAGGCCGCTCTGGAGGCGGCAGGGGCGGACGATGCCGAACCCGCAGGGTCTCCGTCGCCGGCGGAATCGTCGCGACGGCCACCCACAAATTCGAGTTCCGTAATGCGAGCCCGCAACGAGAAGCCTTGGCCAGAGCCGTCCTTCTTTTCATAGGTTTCAATATGGGGCTCCGACAAGGTGACAAAAACCTGAGACCCCTTGGAAAGATAAGGCTGAAGCTTTTCGACTCGATCACCCCACATGGCGGCATTGATCCACTGGGTGGGCCTGCGGCCGTCACTTCCCTTACGGCCGTAATCAAAGGCCAGTGAAATGTCCATGACCGCCTTACCGTCCGGTGTGTAGCGGGCCACGGGCTCGTTTCCAACTCTTGCAACGCCAACCATTAACATCTTTTTCTCCTCAAAAATGCCCGGAATTGGGACCACGGCAAGCATGGCCATGCCGGTTAGAAATAACTATCCCACAATTGGCTTAGGTCGGCGCGGACCAATTTCCCGAAGACCGAAAGAAACCACGCCCCAGACCAGGATCATGGCGACACAGGCCAAGTAAACCGCCTGATCGCCAAAGGCTTTGGCCATGGCGCCGCCCAAAAGACCGCCGGAAAAAAGCCCAAGCGACTGAGTGGTGTTGTAGACCCCAAGCGCAAGGCCGCGATGCTCAGGCGGGGCCACCCTGGACACCCAAGAAGGCAGGAACGCCTCCAGCAGATTGAAGGAGGTGAAAAACAGAAACAACACCGCTGCCCAGATCCAGAGAATATGCGGCAATAGGGCAAACCCAAGAATGGCAAGCCCCATCAGGCCAATCGCCGCGAGAAATGCGGGCTTATTTTTGCCGGTGCGCTCGGCCCAAAAAATAGGGGGCACCATGGCGGCAAATGACAGCAGCACCACAGGTAGGTAGACCTTCCAGTGCTGGCCAAGCGAAAAGTCCATGTCGATCAGGGCCAAGGGAATCACCACAAAGATGGCGGTCTGGGTCATGTGAATCATGTAGATTCCAAAGTTCAGGCGCATCAACTGGCCATTGGACAGCACGGTGGCTTTGGCCTGTGCCATTGAATAATCGGTGGCCTTGCGCCGCGGTGGCTCGGCCATGCGCAGGACCGGCACCATGGCCGCCATCACCAGACCGCCCGTGAGCCAGAACAGCCCTTCCATGCCTACGACCGCGGCCAGCGCGGGCGCAACGATTAATGACAAGGCAAAGGCTAGACCAATCGTGCCGCCAATCAAGGCCATGGCACGGGTGCGAACTTCATCGCGGGTGGAGTCGGCTAAAAACGCAGTGACTGCCGCTGAGATGGCCCCGGCACCCTGAAGCGCTCGACCCACCGCAAGCCACTCGATGGACGTGGCCATGGCTGCAACAAAACTACCGGCCGCAAAAATAGCGAGGCCCACCAGAATCACTCGCCGGCGACCGTAACGGTCTGAGGCCATGCCAAACGGAATCTGAAGCATGGCCTGGGTGAGCCCATACACCCCCACAGCAATTCCAATCCAAATGGGATCGGTGCCGCGCTCAAGCTTTTGGGCCTCGGCAGCAAGAATCGGAAAGACGAGAAAAAGCCCAAGCATGCGAAGGCCGTAGAGCATCGAGAGCGAAAGACAGGCCCGCCATTCCTCTCGGGTGAATCGAATTTTTGAAGATGCGTTCGTCATGAGTGACGGTTATAGTATTCGATTGGCCAAAAAAGAGACTATGCGAGACGCAATTCAAGCCATTCGGGTCCGCGGCGCACGAACGCACAACCTCAAGAACATTGATATTGATCTGCCCAGGCATCAGCTGGTGGTGATCACAGGGTTGTCGGGCTCAGGCAAGTCGTCGCTCGCTTTTGACACGCTCTATGCCGAAGGCCAGCGCCGTTATGTGGAATCGCTCTCGGCGTATGCCCGTCAGTTTTTGCAGCTGATGGAAAAGCCCGATGTCGATCTGATCGAAGGCCTGTCGCCCGCCATCGCCATTGAACAAAAGGCCACCAGCCACAACCCTCGCTCGACGGTGGGCACGGTCACGGAAATTCATGACTACCTTCGGCTTCTGTTCGCGCGCGCAGGCGTCCCACACTGCCCAGACCATCCCGAGCACCGACTGGAATCCCAAACCATTTCACAAATGGTCGACCAGATTCTCAGCTGGCCAGAGCAGTCCAAACTGACCGTGTTGGCCCCGGTGCTTTCGCATCGGAAGGGCGAACATCACGACCTGATCAATAGCCTTCGCGCTCAGGGTTTTGTCCGTGTGCGTATTCAAACCGAGCATCAGCCGCCTCAGCTTGTCGACCTTGATCAGCTGAATGGGCTTTCAAAGAATCAGCGGCACTCGTTGGATGTGGTCATTGATCGGGTGCGCATCAAGCCCGACATTCAACAGCGTCTTGCCGAGTCCCTGGAAACTGCGCTGAGACTTGGCGAAGGCCGAGCCCTGATCATTTGTGAGCCCGAATCAACCCAAGACATGGAGCTCCGGGAACATGTTTTTTCTACCCAATTCGCCTGCCCAAGCTGTGGCTTTAGCCTGAAAGATCTTGAGCCGCAGCTCTTTTCTTTCAACAGCCCCAGCGGTGCCTGCGAGGCCTGTGACGGGCTGGGTTCGGTTGAATTTTTTGATCCCAAACGGGTGGTGCAGTTTCCTCACCTCAGCCTGGGCTCGGGGGCCATTCGTGGATGGGACAGCCGGAACGCGTTTTACTTTCAGCTTTTACAGAGCCTGGCCGCACACTATCAATTTGATCTCGAGACCCCCTTCGAGGCCTTGCCTGAATCGATTCAGAATGTGCTGCTGC
Organism: uncultured Bordetella sp.; assembly: GCA_964460315.1. GTDB lineage: Bacteria > Pseudomonadota > Gammaproteobacteria > Burkholderiales > Burkholderiaceae_A > Lacustribacter. Next base: position 50,828 of record CAYWPQ010000004.1, read on the forward strand.
ATGGGTCGGGCGACGAGGTCATTGCGCTGCGCTATCCCGGGGACCGAGGCAAGCTGGTGGTGAAGCAGCATCCCTTCGAAGGAATCTTGCCCAATATGGAGCGGCGCTATGCCGAGACCGATTCGGTGGCGGTGAAAGAGGAGCTTGGCCGCTACCGCAACACCCAACCGTGCCCCAGCTGCGCAGGCACAAGGCTCAAGCGTGAGGCCAGATTTGTGCGGGTGGGTCTTCCGGGCCAAGACATTGATCTGCCAAGCCTGATGCATCTGCCGCTTCGCGAAGCCTCTCACCGGCTGAAGTCACTTGAACTTCCTGGAATGAAAGCGGCGATTGGCGAAAAAATCCTTGCCGAAGTCACCGCTAGGCTTGGCTTTCTGATTAACGTTGGGCTTGACTACCTCACCCTCGATCGCCCAGCAGCGACGCTCTCTGGCGGTGAAGGCCAACGAATTCGGCTGGCCAGTCAGATTGGTGCAGGGCTGTCGGGCGTGATGTATGTCTTGGATGAACCCTCCATCGGGCTTCATCAACGTGACAACGATCGCCTGCTCAACACCCTGCGTAGCCTTCGCGATCTTGGCAACACCGTGATCGTGGTGGAACATGATGAAGACGCCATTCTCAGTGCCGACTATGTGGTTGATATGGGGCCCGGCGCGGGTGTGCATGGCGGGCAGGTGGTGGCCCAAGGTAGCCCTCGTGACATTTTGAACCACGCCGATTCGCTCACTGGTCAATACCTTTCGGGGCGAGAGTCCATCGCGATTCCCAAACGTCACCCGCCCACCCAAGGCAAGGTGCTCAAACTGATGGGCGCCTGCGGCAACAACCTAAAACAGGTCAGCATTGAGATTCCTTGTGGACTGATGGTCTGTGTCACCGGCGTATCCGGTTCAGGGAAGTCCACGCTCATTAACGACACTCTTTACACCGCCGCTGCAAAGCGCATCTATGGCTCGAGTGCCGAGCCTGCAGCGCATGACAGTATTGAAGGCCTTGAATTGTTCGACAAGGTCATCAACGTGGACCAAAGCCCCATTGGCCGAACCCCACGCAGCAATCCCGCCACCTACACCGGCCTCTTCACTCCCATTCGGGAACTCTTTGCACAGACCACCACGGCACGAGAGCGAGGCTATGACGCTGGACGTTTTTCATTCAATGTCAAAGGCGGGCGATGTGAAGCCTGCCAGGGCGACGGGCTGGTCAAGGTGGAGATGCATTTTCTTCCGGACGTCTATGTGCCCTGCGATGTCTGTCACGGCCTGCGTTACAACCGTGAGACCCTTGATGTCCGGTTTCGAGGAAAAAATATTGCCGAGGTGCTTGATCTCACCATTGAGCAGGCGATGGAATTTTTCCGTGCGGTTCCTAACGTTGCGCGCAGGCTTCAGACGCTTTTGGATGTTGGCCTTGGCTACATCAAGCTTGGCCAGAGTGCGACCACCCTTTCTGGGGGTGAGGCCCAACGGGTCAAGCTTTCGCAAGAGCTCTCGAAGCGCGACACTGGCCGAACGCTCTACATCCTTGATGAACCCACGACCGGTCTACACTTCCATGACATCAAACTCTTGCTGAAGGTTTTGCATACCCTTCGAGACGCAGGCAACACGCTGGTCATCATTGAACACAATCTGGATGTGATCAAAACAGCCGACTGGGTCATTGACATGGGGCCTGAGGGGGGCGACCTGGGCGGCACCCTGGTTGCCTGTGGCACGCCCGAATCCGTGGCGCAATGCGAGGCAAGCCACACCGGCCGTTACCTAGCGAAGGTGCTACGCGCGACGGGCGCGAGCCGAACTAAAAACTAATTCCGCTGGCCAACACCTGCAGGGGTGTGCCCGCGGACGGGTGCCTTGCCACCAACATTTCGCCCATGCCAAGCCACTGATTGGTTAGGCTGCTGATCACCACCTGATGGGTTACCCAGACCTGGAACTCGCCGGGTTTGGCTTCAAGGGCAAATTTCTTGGCAGCGGCTGCCGCTTCCTGAAGCTGGCGATCTCGATCGCCATGCCCTTGAAAAAACGAATTCAGCGCCACCCAGGGTTGAACCGGCAAGGCGCGGCCGAAATTGGTTTCACTGAAGGCCTCATTGGCTGTGCGAAGACAACGGCACCACTGGCTTGATTTCACGGCGGACGGGGTGAGGCCATGCCTGCGAAACCATCGGCCGAAGCGTCTTGACTGCAATATGCCTTCTTCAGAGAGGTCGCGTTGGGTGGAGCAGTCATCAAGCCGCATATTGGGTGGGTCACCAAGGCCCGGTACGGTCACTGCATGACGAATCAACACCAGAGCGCCGCCGCGTTTTAAGGCTTGAAGGTACGCCGCATCGCTCTGCGCCGAGACATTCAGCGGCAAGGACGAGAGCTTGGTCAGCGACAAGCCCGCCGACCAGCGAAGCAGGTCACGACGATTCATGGGGCTTTGAAATAACAATGGGTTCTAAAGTTCGCATGGCTTTTTGAAGAATCTTAAAGACATCGAGATCGAACATGGGCTGTCCATCGGCAAGGATTTCATGAAATTCGTCTTCCGAGTTCGCGGTGCCCAGATAACACCAGTGATCCACCAGATGAATGGCCTCGGCCTCACGAAGGCCCACCGGGCCAGCGTGGGGCCAGACCGGTATTCGGTGTTTGGCAAGCGCCATGAAAAGCCGCGCATGATGAAGCCTTGGAGGCTCGTGGCCAAGGCACGCCCCCTTGCACTGCTTTAACTGAAAGCCAAAACACGACGACCCCTTTGGAACCTTCTCCAGCCCCAAAAGGGCCTTGCAGAGTTTTTCTGATTGAGCAAGATCCGCAAGCATCTGATGAGCCTCACGCTGGCTTCGAAACAACCCAAAGAGATTGGGCTGGGCACCAAGATTGAGGTCTCGAGCCCAGACCAGCTCAGGCGCAAGGGTTTCAGTGGCATCAGGGAAATGAGTAGGCGCATGGTGTGGGTCATCAGCATGGGGATGAAGCCGCCAAGAGCAGAGTTCATGATTTCGCCGAAGCCTGGTGTTGTGGCTTGGCAAAAGGCTTTTCACCAGCGCGGATTCTTTTAAAAGCGCCGCGATCTCGCCTGGAGTTTCAATCCATTCCACCTCTTTCACCTGCATGGCCAGACTCATCTCTTTACCCCGAGAATGATCTGCCGCGAAATGGGACATCACCCGCTTGCGCAGGTTGTTGCTCTTGCCCACATACAAGGGAAAGCGCTGGTCCCCATAAAAGATGTAAACCCCATGGGTTTCTGGAATCTGGTCGGGGAGATCAGGGTCAAGATGAGAGGGCAGACTTGGCCGAGCCGTGACCCGGGCGACAGCCTCATCGATCCGCGCTTGCGAAAAATTAGCGCAGATTTTTTCCCAAAACTGTGCAATGAGGTCAGCGTCAGCAAGCGCCCGATGTCGGCCACTGGCCTTTAACCCATGCCTGGCAATAAGCGCATCAAGGTTGTGGCGGGTTTCGGTGGGATAGAGCTCGCGCGAGAGCTTCACCGTGCACAGCACTCTGGCCCGGAAATCAATGCCCAGTCGCTTGAATTCGTTTTTTAAAAAGCCGTAATCGAAGCGTGCGTTATGAGCGACAAAGAGCTTTCCCTGAAGCCTGGCCAAAAGATCATCGGCAATTTCGGCAAACACTGGAGCCTGCGCCACCATCTCATTGGTGATGCCCGTCAGCCCTTCGATGAACTCCGGGATTCTTGCCTCGGGGTTGACCAGCTGGCTGTAACGATGCGCTCCTTGATCGGAGAGCTCCACCAGACCAACCTCGGTGATGCGATCTCGAGTGGCAGTGGCGCCGGTGGTTTCAAGATCAAGAAAGACCATGGGTGGGAAGGTCATGGCACACGAAGCGCAGAAGGCTACTGGGCCAGAACCTGAAGCCTTGATAAGGCCAGGGCGAGCGTCTCTTCTTTTTTGGCAAAACAGAATCGAATGGTGCTGTTTTCAATGGGTGCTGCATAAAAACTTGAGAGCGGAATCGCGGTCACGCCCACTTCTTGGGTAAGCCATTCACAGACCTCGCGCTCAGACTTTCCGGCAAGCCTAGGCACATTCGAATAATCAGCCATCTGAAAAAACGTGCCCTCACAGGGGTAAAGCTTGAAGGGCAATGCCGCCAGGCCTTGGCGAAAGACATCGCGCTTGCGCTGATAGAAATCAGGCAGCTGGAGATAACGTTCAGGACGGCTCATGTAATGGGCAAGCCCCACCTGCACCGCGCTGTTGGCAACAAAGACGTTGAACTGATGCACCTTGCGGTATTCGGCCATGAGATGCGCGGGTGCGGCCACATAGCCCATCTTCCAGCCGGTGACGTGAAAGGTCTTGCCAAACGACGACACCACGATGGTGCGCTGTGAAAGGCCGGGGTAGCGGGCGGCGCTTTGATGAGGCTCTTGATCAAACACCATGTGTTCGTAAACTTCGTCGGAAATCAACACAAGCCCGTGCTTTTCGACAATTCGCTCGAGCTCACGCATGTCGGAATCGCGGAGAATCAGGCCGCAGGGGTTGTGAGGGGAGTTCACCACCATGACCCGTGTCTTGGGAGTGACGGCCTGCGCCACACGTTCCCAGTCCACGCGATAGTCCTTGCCCACCGGCACACAGACCGGGCTGCACCCGGCAAGCGCGATCCCGGGAAGGTAGCTGTCAAAAGCCGGCTCAATCATCAGCACATCGTCACCGGGCTGGGTGAAAGCCATCAATGCCGTGAACACCGCCTGGGTGGCACCGGCTGTGGCCATCACTTCGGTGTCGGGGTGGTAATGTCGGCCGTAGAGACGTTCCAGCTTTTTGGACAGGGCGTCGCGCAGCGCCTGCATGCCGTTGAGCGGCGCGTACTGATTAAAGCCCGAGCGCATGGCCTGGTTCACTTCGTCGAGCAACAAGGAATCGGGCTCGAAGTCGGGAAAGCCTTGGCCAAGGTTCACCGCGCCGTATTCCGTGGCCATGGCCGACATCACGGTGAAGATGTTGGTGCCCACATGGGGCAGACGCGATTGCATCAGCGTGATGTCTTAAATGAGATCAGCGCGGCAGCGTGCTGGCTCCCATCAGGAATTCATCCACCGCGCGGGCGGCCTGGCGGCCCTCGCGAATGGCCCAGACCACCAAGGACTGGCCTCGACGCATGTCACCGGCCGCAAACACCTTGGGCACATTGGTGATGTAAGACTTTTCACCTTCGGTGGTGGCCTTTGCATTGCCGCGGGCGTCCTTGTCAACGCCGAACGATTCAAGGATGGATCCGATGGGGGAGACAAAGCCCATGGCCAGCAAAACCAGATCAGCTTTCAGAATTTTTTCGGTGCCGGGCACCTCGATCATCTTGCCGTCTTTCCATTCCACATGGACGCTCTTCAATGCGGTGACCTTGCCGTTTTCGCCCATGAATTCTTTGGTGGCAATGGCGAACTCACGCTCGCAACCCTCTTCGTGGCTGCTTGAGGTGCGCAGCTTGATCGGCCAATAGGGCCAGGTCATGGCCTTGTTTTCCTGTTCGGGGGGCTGGGGCATGAGCTCAAACTGGGTCACGCTTGCCGCGCCATGACGATTCGAGGTTCCCACGCAGTCGGAGCCCGTGTCACCACCGCCAATCACGATCACATGCTTGCCGTCGGCACGAAGCTGTTTGGCCAGCTTGTCGCCCGCATTGATTTTGTTTTGCTGCGGCAGAAATTCCATGGCGAAATGAATGCCATCAAGCTCTCGACCCGGCACGGGAAGATCGCGAGGCTGCTCGGCGCCACCCGTCAGAATCACGGCGTCAAAATCTTGCAGCAGCTGTTGGGGTGCAATGGTCTCCTTGGCCCAGTTGGTCACCTTGGAGTCTTTGGGAAGCTCGGCCACAAGCACACCGGTGCGAAAGGTCACGCCTTCGGCCTGCATCTGTTCGACCCGACGATCGATGTGGTTCTTTTCCATTTTGAAGTCGGGGATGCCGTAACGAAGCAGCCCACCAACACGGTCGTTTTTTTCGAATACGGTGACGTCATGACCCACACGAGCAAGCTGCTGAGCGGCCGCCATGCCGGCTGGGCCTGAACCCACCACGGCCACACGCTTACCGGTTTTGGTGGTCGGGGGCTGGGGCACCACCCAGCCTTCGCTCCAGCCGCGATCGATGATGGCGTGTTCAATGGATTTGATACCCACTGGGTCATCGTTCACATTAAGCGTGCAGGCGGCCTCGCAGGGTGCGGGGCAGATGCGTCCTGTGAACTCAGGAAAATTGTTCGTGGAATGCAGGGTGTCCAGGGCCTGCTTCCAGTCTTGGCGAAAGACCAGGTCGTTGAAGTCAGGAATGATGTTATTCACCGGGCAGCCGTTGTTACAAAACGGCGTGCCGCAATCCATGCAACGTGCGGCCTGGGTTTTCGCCTGGGCGTCGTCAAGCCCAATGACAAATTCCTTGTAGTTCTTCAGTCGCTCTTGGACGGGCAGATAGCCCTCTTCGAGACGCTCAAATTCCATAAATCCTGTGATCTTGCCCATTACGCTGTCACCTTTTCAGTTCCCGAAGTTTTCTTTTGCGCCATCTCGGCCAAGGCGCGACGATATTCATGCGGAAAGACTTTGACAAACTTCTCGCGGCTTGCCGACCAGTGGTCAAGCAACTCACGTGCACGACGACTTCCTGTCCAACGATGATGGTCTTCAATCAGCTTTTTCAATGACGCGTCGTCTTCCACGGGGACTTTTTCTAAAGCCACCATGGCCGTGTTGCAACGCTGATTGAAGCGTCCATCTTCATCAAAGATGTAAGCGATGCCGCCCGACATGCCTGCGGCAAAATTTCGCCCAGTCTTGCCAAGCACCACCACCGTGCCGCCGGTCATGTATTCGCAGCCATGGTCGCCCGTGCCTTCCACCACAGCGGTCGCGCCCGACAGACGCACGGCGAAACGCTCGCCCGCCACACCGCTGAAGAAGGCCTCACCAGAGGTAGCGCCGTAAAGCACGGTGTTGCCCACGATGATGTTTTCCGCAGCGTTGCCACGGAAATCAAGGCTTGGACGAACCACCACGCGGCCACCCGAAAGCCCTTTGCCGGTGTAGTCATTGGCGTCACCGATCAGATACAGCGTGATGCCCTTGGCCAGAAAGGCACCGAAGGACTGGCCGCCCGTGCCTTCCAGCTGGATGCGAATGGTGTCGTCGGGAAGCCCCTGCGGATGGTGTCGGGTCACTTCACCCGAGAGCATGGCGCCCACCGTGCGATTGACGTTACGCGCCACTTCCATGAACTGCACGCGCTCGCCACGCTCGATGGCTGCCTTCGACTTCTCAATGAGCACCACATCAAGGGCGCGCTCAAGACCGTGGTCTTGGGTGTCTGTGTGATAGACCGGCAGCTCAAAGGTGTTCTTGGGCTGATAAAAGATCTTGCTGAAATCAAGGCCTCGGGCCTTCCAGTGGGCAACACCACGACGGGTGTCGAGAAGATCAGCACGCCCAATGAGATCGTCGAACTTCGCGATGCCAAGCTGGGCCATGATGCTTCGGACTTCCTCAGCAACAAAGAAGAAGTAGTTCACCACATGCTCGGGCTTGCCGGAAAACTTCTTGCGAAGCACGGGGTCTTGAGTGGCCACGCCTACCGGACAGGTGTTCAGATGGCATTTGCGCATCATGATGCAGCCTTCCACCACCAGAGGTGCCGTGGCAAAACCAAACTCGTCAGCACCGAGAAGCGCGCCAATGACCACGTCACGCCCGGTCTTCATCTGGCCGTCGGCCTGGACCCGGATGCGATTACGAAGACCGTTCAACACCAGAGTCTGCTGAGTCTCGGCAAGACCAATTTCCCATGGTGTGCCCGCGTGCTTGATGGACGACCAAGGCGATGCGCCCGTTCCACCGTCGTGGCCTGCAATCACCAGGTGATCGCTCTTGGCTTTGGCCACACCGGCCGCCACGGTTCCCACGCCAACCTCCGAGACCAGCTTGACTGAAATGGAGGCATGCGAGGCCACATTCTTCAGATCGTGAATGAGCTGTGCAAGATCTTCAATGGAATAGATGTCGTGGTGAGGTGGGGGAGAAATCAGGCCCACGCCAGGCACCGAGTGGCGAAGACGTCCGATGTATTCCGACACCTTGCCACCGGGAAGCTGTCCACCTTCGCCGGGCTTGGCGCCCTGAGCCATCTTGATCTGGACCTGGTCGGCCGAAACGAGATATTCCGCGGTCACGCCGAAACGCCCTGAGGCCACCTGCTTGATCTTCGAGCGAAGCGAGTCGCCTTCCGAGAGCTCGTAATCGACCTCAATCACATCGGCGCCGATGATGTCCGAAACCTTCGTGCCCTGCTTGATGGGAATGCCCTTGAGTTCGTTGCGATAACGATTTTCATCCTCACCGCCCTCACCGGTATTGCTCTTTCCGCCAATGCGGTTCATGGCGATGGCCAGCGTGGTGTGCGCCTCCGTGGAGATGGAGCCCAGGGACATGGCCCCCGTGGCGAATCGCTTCACAATTTCAGAGGCGGGCTCGACCTCTTCAAGCGGAATGGCCTTGCTGGGATCGACCTTGAACTCAAAAAGACCCCGCAGTGTCATGTGACGCTTGCTTTGATCGTTGATGATCTGCGCATATTCCTTGTAGGAGTTCCAGTTGTTGGCCCGCGTGGAATGCTGCAACTTGGCAATGGCGTCCGGCGTCCACATATGGGATTCGCCACGCACACGCCATGCATATTCCCCGCCGGTTTCGAGTGCGTTTTGCAAGACTGGGTCGTTGCTGAAGGCCTGCAGGTGAGAACGCAGCGCCTCTTCAGCGATCTCAAAGACACCAATGCCTTCAATCTGGCTGGAGGTTCCCGTGAAATATTTTTCGACGGTTTCCTTGTTGATGCCGACTGCCTCGAAGATTTCAGCGCCGCAGTACGACATGTAGGTGCTGATGCCCATCTTGGACATGATTTTCGAGAGCCCTTTGCCAATCGCCTTGACATAGTTGTAGATGGCTTTGTCGGCCGAGAGATCGCCAGGAAGATCTCGATGCATGCTGGCCAAGGTTTCCATGGCCAGGTAAGGGTGAACGGCTTCAGCACCGTAGCCAGCCAGTACCGCGAAGTGATGCACCTCACGCGCCGAGCCTGTTTCCACCACAAGGCCGGCAAGGGTCCGTTTGCCCTCGCGCACGAGATGCTGATGAATGGCCGAGAGCGCCAATAGGGCGGGCACCGCCACCTGGGTGGCACTGATGCCACGATCGCTCACGATCAGAATGTTTTTACCCGAGCCAATCGCATCCGTGGCTTCGGCGCAGAGCGAAGCAAGCTTGGCCTCCACACCCTCGTGACCCCATTCCAACGGGTAGGTGATGTCCAACACATGACTTTTGAACTTCCCTTGGGTATGGATCTCGATGTTGCGCAGACGCTTCATGTCGGCGAAATCGAGAATGGGCTGAGACACCTCAAGACGCAGCGGTGGATTCACCTGATTGATGTCCAGCAGATTGGGGCGCGGCCCAATGAACGAGACCAAGGACATCACGATGGCTTCACGGATTGGGTCAATCGGTGGATTCGTCACCTGAGCAAACAGCTGCTTGAAGTAGTTGTAGAGCGGCTTGTTCTTGTCGGACAGCACGGCCAGGGGCGAGTCATTGCCCATCGAGCCCAGGGCCTCTTCGCCCGCGGCCGCCATCGGCGCCATCAAGAACTTGATGTCCTCCTGGGTGTAACCAAAGGCCTGTTGACGATCCAGCAAAGGAATGCCAGCAGCTTCGGGCTGATTGGGCATGGCGTCGCCACCCAGCGATTCCAGCCGAATGCGCAGGTTTTCAATCCACTGTTTGTAGGGCTTGGCTTTGGCCAGTGAGGCTTTTAATTCCTCATCGTCGATCATGCGGCCCTGCTCGAGATCGATCAGGAACATCTTGCCGGGCTGAAGACGCCACTTACGAACAATCTTGGCCTCGGGGAATGGCAGCACGCCGGATTCCGAGCCCATGATGACCAGGTCGTCATCGGTCACGCAATAACGCGATGGACGCAGGCCGTTGCGATCGAGCGTGGCGCCGATCTGGCGGCCGTCCGTGAAGACGATCGAGGCTGGACCGTCCCAGGGTTCAAGCATGGCGGCATGGTATTCATAGAATGCCTTGCGGCCTTCATCCATGGTGGTGTGCTGCTCCCAGGGTTCGGGAATCATCATCATCGCGGCCTGTGCAAGCGGATAGCCTGCAGCAACCAGAAGCTCAATGCAGTTGTCGAAGGTTGCGGTGTCGGATTGGTTCGCAAAACTAATGGGATAGAGTTTTTCAAGGTCATTGCCCAACACGGGCGACGACATCACACCTTCGCGCGCGCGCATCCAGTTGTAGTTGCCCTTGACGGTGTTGATCTCTCCGTTGTGGGCCACCATGCGGTAAGGGTGGGCTAGCGACCAACGCGGGAAGGTGTTGGTGGAAAACCGCTGATGAACCAAGGCCAGCGCTGAGACACAACGGGGGTCTTTCAGGTCCAGGTAGTACTCGCCCACCTGGTCCGCAAGCAAGAGACCTTTGTAGACGATCGTGCGCGAGGACATGCTGGGCACGTAATACTCTTTGCCGTGTGTGAGCTGAAGACGCTGCACCGCGCTTGAGGCCGTTTTACGAATGACATAGAGCTTGCGCTCAAGCGCATCCTGAACGATGACGTCGGTGCCGCGCCCGATAAAGATCTGGCGCATGACGGGTTCTTTCGAACGAACCCGTGGTGACATGGGCATGTTGCGATCGGTGGGTACGTCGCGCCAGCCCAAGACCACCTGACCTTCAGCACGAACTGCGCGCTCGAGCTCTTGTTCACAGGCAAGGCGAGACGCATTTTCTTTGGGCAGAAAAATATTGCCGACACCGTATTCGCCGGGAGGCGGAAGCGTGACGCCCTGTTTGGCCATTTCTTCACGGAAGTAAGCGTCGGGAATCTGGATCAGAATGCCCGCGCCGTCGCCCATAAGAGGGTCGGCCCCCACCGCACCCCGATGGTCAAGGTTGCGCAGAATGCTCAGGCCATGTTCGACGATGGCGTGGGATTTCTGGCCTTTGATATGGGCGACAAAACCAACGCCACAGGCGTCGTGTTCATTTTTCGGGTCGTAGAGGCCTTGGGCTTCGATCATGGTGCGGGGCAGTAAAAATAAGAGGACTGAGAACTATAGCCCCCATGGCGCCCAAGGATCAACCGAAAAATCCTTCAATCCCAGTCTGAGACTGGTTTTTAAATAGGGTCAGACTATAATATTTAATGAACCAAGTTGGTGATTCATAAATATTGGTGACATATCATTGTGGTGCAGCCTTCGTGGGCGGGCGACCTCTTGGCCGCTTGATCCAGCGCGCTTTTTCTTCCGGAGAAAGACCAGCCATGGTCTGTTCCGTAGCCCATGGCCTGCCGCTTGCAAGCCCCTTGCGTATGCTCTGCCAGGTGGCTGTCGTCACCGGCTGCTCAATGATTACGGAATAACGCTCTTCACGCTCAAAGGGGGTGTTCCCAAGCGCCCAATAACTGGGCAGAGGTGAAAGACGTGGCTCGGATTCTTTGCCGCAGTGGATGGAAAGACTGGACCATGGCCAATCATGGACGCGGGAAACGACTCCTTCTTCAACAGGCAGCCATTCGATGGCACGCTGAACCAAGAGACCAAAGTCAGGCTCGTCCATCCAATAGGCGCGGTAACGCCCTTCCCAGAGGGTTCCTTGCCGTGTCCAGCGGGTGTTGAAGCGACGAACATAGCTGCGCCCAACCTGCTGGACAACGTCTGCCATCGCATCCGCGCGCTGAGGGGTGACCAGCCAATGGGCTTCCGATTTCAGTAGACAGAATGCGTGGACGCGAAGACCGAAACCCATTGATGCCTGAAGGAAGGACTCAAGGTAAGCCCTGCGGTCCTGATGATCACGAAAAATTTCCGAACGATCGTGACCTCGTTGCACAAGGTGATAGGTTCTTCCGGGTCTTGCATCGCGCGCTTGTCTTGCCATGGAATCCTCGTGGATGCATGGGAGACATCATCATGCGCCCGACAGGCGCAATCATGCAATTGCTTTTTCAATCACCTGCGTAATCAGGGCGTCTTCCACCGGCTGAATTGCTGCACTGCCCATGCTGCGCAGCACCACATAACGAACCTGCCCGGACTGGGTTTTTTTGTCGTGCGACATCCATTCAAGGTATTCGGACGCGGGCCATGAAGGGGGTTGGATGGGAAGCTTGGCCTGCTCGATCAGCCGAACAATTCTGGTTTGCGTCGCGGTATCAATGCCGCCAAGCCGCTGAGAGAGATCCGCGGCAAGCACCATGCCACAGCCGACTGCCTCACCGTGCAGCCACTGGCCATAACCCATGCCGGCCTCGATGGCGTGGCCAAAGGTATGCCCAAAGTTAAGAATGGCCCGCTGTCCGGCTTCTCGCTCGTCGCTTGCCACGACCTTGGCCTTCAGCGCACAGGAGGTAAAGATGGCATGAATCAGAGCGTCGGTATTTTTCGCAAGAAGTTTCGGCATCGACTGCTCGAGCCAATTGAAAAACTCGCCATCAAGAATGCAGCCATATTTGATCACTTCGGCAAGCCCGGCACTCAGCTCCCGCTGCGGCAGTGTCTTAAGGCAGTCGGTGTCAATGAGGACTGCCGCCGGCTGATAAAACGCGCCGATCATGTTTTTACCAAGCGGATGATTGATGGCTGTTTTTCCGCCCACCGAAGAATCCACCTGAGAGAGCAGCGTGGTGGGCACCTGGACAAAGCGCATGCCGCGCTGATAACAGGCCGCCGCAAAACCGGCCATGTCACCAATGACGCCGCCGCCCAAAGCAATCAGCGTTTCACCGCGTTCGATGCGATGCTGCATCAGCCCATCAAAGATGATGTTGAGGTGCTGCCAGTCTTTGTACTGTTCGCCGTCGGGCAGGCTGATCACCACGGTCTCGTGCCCAAGACGACGAACCACCTCGGTCACTTTTTCCACATAGAGCGGGCCCACGGTGTCATTGGTCACCACCACCACACGACCTTTGGCCAGCGCCTGCCGCCATAGGTCTTCCTGTGTCAAAAGACCTGGGCCAATCCAGATGGGGTAGCTTCGCTGATCCAGGCTTACCTGAAGAGTTTTCATGGCTGAATTATTTCACTGTTGTGCATGGGTTGAAGACCGATCACGACAAGGTAAGAGGCCCTCTTGGGTGAGCCCCTCTTCGATGGCCCTCATCACCACCGAGACCGATGCACGAGTGGTCGGCACCACAAGACTTGCGATCTCGCGATACAGCGGGTCTCGCTGCTGGTGAAGATCAATGAGGGTGGCTCGAGGGTCTGACGATTTCTGCAGCAATGGCCGCGAGGTGTCACTGCGCAAACGCTGCCAGAGGTGGTCGGGGTCGGCGTCGAGGTAGATCACAAAGCCCTGCTTCAAGGCATCGCGGTTCTCCGCCAGGTTGATGGCGCCACCCCCGGTGGTGATGACGTGATCGCCTCGCTGCATGACCTCGGCGATCACCTTGGCTTCGCGGCGGCGAAAGCCCTCTTCCCCTTCCAGATCAAAAATGGTGGGGATGCTCGTGCCGCACCGGGCCTCGATTTCGTGGTCAGTGTCAAGAAAGGCAAGCCCATGGCGCTTGGCCAGGCGCTTGCCGACGGTGGTCTTGCCCGCGCCCATGAGCCCCACAAAAACAATGTTTCGCATGAGAAAGAGTCTATCAGGCGATAAACTTCGGCCATGAGATCTTTCTTCCGATGGGCAGCTTTCTTCACCTCGGGACTGGTGGCGGTGGTGGCCATCGGACTTTTGGTGATTGCGCTGGCCACCCCCCGACTTCCGCCCATCACCACCGTGGCGAATTACCAGCCCAAGATGCCCTTACGCATCTTGACGGCCGATGGCGTGTTGCTTGGCGAATTTGGTGAAGAACGACGAAGTCTGGTGCGGCTCGCGGATGTGCCCAAGCATTTGATTGACGCCATCCTTGCGGCCGAAGATGATCGTTTCTTTCAGCACGTGGGCATCGACTTCATGGGCATTGCGCGTGCTGCCATTGCCAATCTGTTCGCGGGCGGCGCTGCTCAGGGCGCGAGCACCATCACGATGCAGGTCGCTCGAAATTTCTATCTATCATCCGAGAAAACCTACACCCGAAAAATCTACGAGGTGCTGCTGGCGTCCGAGATTGAACAAAAGCTCACCAAGAATCAGATTCTTGAGCTCTACTTAAACCAGATTTATCTGGGCAAGCGCGCCTATGGTTTTGCGGCAGCCGCACAGACCTATTTCGGAAAAGACATCAGCCAGATCACCCTTGCCGAAGCGGCGATGCTGGCGGGGCTTCCCAAGGCACCTTCGGCCAATAACCCAGCCACCAACTTCAATCGAGCCACCATCCGCCAACACTACGTCTTGGGGCGGATGGAGAAACTCAAGCTGATCAAGCCCAAGCAGGCCGCTGCCGCGAAGAAAGAAAAACTTCGGGTGATTGGTCGGGCCGAGGAATTCCCTGTCCGCGCACCCTACGCGGCTGAGATGGTTCGTCAGCTGATGTTTGAGCAGTATGGTGAAGAAACCTATACCCGTGGGTTCACCGTGATCACGACGATTCAATCCGAAGAACAACGTGCGGCCAACCGGGCGGTGCGCAGAGGCATTCTTGAGTTTGACCGTCGTCAAGGCTGGCGGGGTCCCGAGGCCTTTATTTCCCTGCCGAACGGTCGCGACGAACGGGAAGACGCAATTGAAGATGCGCTAAGCGCACGGCCCGACAGCGAGGAGCTTCTTACCGCCGTGGTGGTGGAGGTGGATGACGATCTTGTGGTTGTGCGACGGGCCCGAGGGGAGAGCATCAAGATCCAAGGGGAAGGGCTGAAGTTTGCAAGCTCTGGGTTGTCGGCTCTTGCACTTCCAGCGAAGCGGCTGCGTAAAGGTGCCGTGGTGCGCATTAGCAAAATGCCCGATGGTGACTATGAAATTCTTCAAATGCCTGAGGTGGAATCTGGTTTTATCGCAATGAATGCGCAAACCGGAGGCATCCGGGCCCTGGTGGGCGGCTTTGACTTCAACCGTAATAAATTCAATCGGGTCACCCAGGCCTTTCGTCAGCCCGGATCAGCATTCAAACCCTTTGTCTACGCGGCCGCGATCAATCGCCGCTTCTCTCCGGGAACGATTGTCAATGATGCACCCGTGCAATTCGATCCCGGCCAGACCGGGGGGCAGGCTTGGGACCCAAAGAACTATGACGGAAAGTATGAAGGTCCCATGACCCTACGAAATGGTCTGGCCAAGTCAAAAAACATGGTCTCGATTCGGGTGCTTCACAGCATTGGTGCCCGATATGCACAGGACTACATCACGCGATTCGGCTTTGAGCCCGAGCGCAACCCGCCCTACCTGACGATGGCCCTCGGCGCTGGCTCCGTGAATCTTTTGCAAATGGCCACGGGCTACTCAGTTTTTGCCAATGGGGGCTTTCGAACCAATGCTCACCTCATCGATCGAGTGCAAGACCTGAAAGGAAATGTCTTGGCCAGGGCTCGAGTCAGATCACTGAGTGAGAGCGACAGGGTGATGGATGCCCGACATGTCTTCATCATGGACAGTCTGCTGCGTGAGGTGGTTCGATCGGGAACGGCGACCAATGCGAAGTCACTGGGGCGGGCCGATGTCGCCGGAAAAACCGGCACCACCAACGATTCCCAAGACGCCTGGTTTGCCGGCTATGGCGGCAACACCGTCGGTGTGGCCTGGGTCGGCTACGACCAGCCTCGTAAGCTGGGTGACCGCGAAACCGGTGGCGGCCTGGCCTTGCCCATCTGGATTGACTACATGAGGGTGGCGCTTCCAAGGTCTCCCATGACCGGCAGACCGATGCCCAGTGGGGTGCTTGAAATTGGTGGCGAGTTCTACACCCAGGAAAGCCGGCCCGGCGTTGGCGTGTCGAGCGTGGGCGTTCGCTGAGGCAGGCTAAACCTTAGGATTTTGTGTCAGGCACAAACGAGTGTGACGCCGGACTCAGCAGAAGCCTCTCGGGCAAAGACCTGCCAGAAATCGTCGCTGCTGCGGGTGTCGGTCCACACGCCATGAATGCTTTGAAAATGGTAGGCCCCGCGCGGCGAAGCCAGCCAGATCTGCTGCATTGGGGTCTGAGGATTGACCACCATTTTGCGGCCCGTCTCGAATTCGATTTCCATGACCGACCCCATACGCGACACCTCAAGGTCGAGATCGTGTTGTTCCGCCCACTCGTCCAATTGAGATTCAAGCAATTCCCAGACCCTTCGTACCTCATCTAAAAACTCAGTTTCCGTCATACTTAGATCCATGTTGAATTCGAACCGAAACGTCTCTCGAAGCCTGCTGGCAACTCTCGGCCTGATTGCTGCCTGCCTCATTTTAAGCGGCTGCGGTCAGCGTGGGCCGTTATCCCTTCCCAAGCCCGAGTTTCCTGCCCCTGCGGAAAACCCAAAGAAATAATGTCCATGCCCTTTACCCAAGGCCCGCTCGCAGGCACCGCCTTTGCACGCAATGATCAGGGCGCACTCTGCTGCGAGGGTGTTCCTCTTGCGGAGATCGCCAAGAACCACGCAACCCCCTGCTTTGTCTATTCAGCGCGAGCGATTGATGATGCCTTTCAGGCCTTTGCCCAGGCAGCGCAATCCGCAGCAGCGGATGTCTTGGTCTGCTATGCGCTGAAGGCCAATTCAAGTCTTGCCATCATCCAGCGATTGGCCAAACTTGGTGCAGGTTTTGACATCGTCTCCGCAGGAGAGCTCTCAAGAGTTCTTGCAGCGGGTGGCGACCCGGCGAAGGTGGTGTTTTCTGGCGTAGGCAAAAAGCCCGATGAAATTCTTGCAGCGCTGAAGGCTGGCGTGAAGTGCCTGAACGTGGAATCCGAAGCCGAGCTGGATATTATTTCCGAGATCGCCTCAGCCCATGGCCTTTCCGCGCCCATCTCGTTGCGTGTGAATCCCGACATTGATGCTCAGACGCACCCCTACATTTCCACGGGGCTCAAAGAAAATAAGTTTGGTGTGACGATGACTGAAGCCTTGCAGGTCTACGTCAAGGCATCCAAGCTTCCCGGTATTCAGATCGAAGGCATGGATTGCCACATCGGTTCTCAGATCACCACCATCGCACCATTTCTGGATTCCCTTGACAAGGTTCTGGCCCTGGTCGACGAGCTTCGTGGTCACGGAATCGCGATTCACCACCTGGACCTTGGTGGCGGCCTTGGCATTTGTTATCGCGACGAAACTCCTCCGAAGCCCGCCGAGCTTCTTCATGCGCTGCTCTCACGAGTCGAAGCATGGGCCGTCAAGCAAGGCATTCCCATTCCCGAGGTGATGTTTGAATTTGGAAGGGCCATTGTCGGTAATGCTGGCGTGTTGATCACCCAGGTTGAGCTATTGAAGCCAGGTGAGCATAAGAATTTCGCAGTCATTGATGCGGCGATGAATGACCTCATGCGCCCTTCCCTTTATGAGGCTTGGCATGCTGTCATTCCCTTGCAAGAGCGCAAAGACACGCCCGCACTCTGCTGGGATCTGGTCGGGCCCGTCTGCGAGAGTGGCGACTGGATGGCGAAAGATCGGAACTTAAGTCTTCGCCGCGGCGATCTTCTGGCCATTCTTTCGGCAGGGGCCTATGCCATGAGCATGAGTTCGAACTACAACAGCCGAGGTCGCGCGGCCGAAATTCTGGTCACCGCGGAGGGGCAATGCCATCTGATTCGCAGGCGTGAGACCTTGGTGGATCAGATCATGAACGAGAAGATCCCCGCCACCTGATTCGTCGAGCGCTCAGCAAGACCAAGGTCACGACAAGCGCGATCGTGGGGTCCGTGAAGTCGTTCTTGCCAGCCTTGTGTAAGAAGAAATGCAGGCAGCCCAACAGAGCGATCAGATAGGCCAAACGGTGCAATGCCTTCCATGATGGACCCAGGGTGCGCATCGACCATGCATTGGAGGTGAGTGCCAACGGCAGCATCAAGAAGAAGGTGAGCAGCCCCACCGCGACGAACGGCCGCTTCCATGAGTCCTGTGCCACGGACAGCCAGACAAAGTCATGCTCAAAGGCCCAAAAGCCCAACAGGTGCACCAGGGCGTAAGCGAAAGCCCAAAGGCCCAACATGCGTCGAAGCCGAACAAGCTCGGGCCAATGAAGCCATCGTTGAAGGGGAGTCACAGTGAGTGTGGCCAGCAAGAGCACAAGACACCAGGTGCCTGTTGCACGTAGAAGCGTCTCTTGAGGGTTGGTGCCCAGCCCGCCAATGGCCGTGAGGATCATCAAGTCGGCCAGCGGCGCCGCGGCAAGAATAAAAATTGCGGCCTTCAATAGAACTTCTTTAGGTCCATTCCAGCGTAGAGACTTCCAACCAGATCGGCGTAGCCGTTGAAGAGTTCGGTTTTACGACGAACGGCAAAAAGGCTTTCGACCCCAAGCACGCGCTCGGTAGCCTGAGACCAACGTGGATGGTCCACATTGGGGTTTACGTTGGAATAAAAACCATATTCATGGGGTGCAGACAAGCTCCAGCTGGTGGTTGGCTGGGTTTCAGTAAAACGAATCTTGACCAAGGACTTTGCACTTTTGAAGCCATATTTCCATGGCACCACCAGCCTGATCGGCGCGCCGTTTTGTGCAGGCAAGACCGAGCCATACATGCCCAACGTCAGGAGCGTCAGAGGGTTCTGAGCCTCGTCAAGACGCAGGCCTTCGTGATAGGGCCATCGCAGCACACGAGAGCTCAAGCCCGGCATCTGTTGTGGATCGGCCAGCGTGGTGAACTCGACGAACTTTGCCGAACCCAAAGGTTGAACCCGTTTGATCAGTTCAGAAAACGAATAGCCCACCCAGGGAATCACCATCGACCAGCCCTCGACGCAGCGCAGACGAGTGATGCGCTCTTCCATGGGTGCAAGCTTACGCAGATCGTCGATATCCAACGTCCTGGGCTTGGCCACAAGCCCCTCCACAGAAACCTGCCAGGGCGAGGTCTTTAAACGGCTCGGCGCATAGGTGGCGGGGTCGTCTTTATCGAGGCCGAATTCATAAAAGTTGTTGTAGCCGGAGGCGTCAGCAAATGGAACAGGTTTTTCGGCAATCGAGAAACGACTCGCTCGTCCGGGCAAGGGTGCCAATGAAGGCTTTTTGGTGCTGGCCTGAACGGACGTAGAGGCCGACAAACCCACACCCAAGGAGGCTGCCGAGACCAGACCGGCAAGAAGCTGACGACGGGATTCGAAAACCGACTGCGGTGTCACCTGTGACTGAAGGTGATCACCGCGAATGAGTCGTTCGTTAGAGCGTGCCATAGGAGTGCAGGCCCGAGAGGAACATGTTCACCCCAAGGAATGCAAAGCCGGTGATGAGAAGACCCACCAGGGACCAGTAAGCCGCCACCTGCCCACGAAGGCCCTTCATCATGCGAAGGTGAAGCCATGCTGCGTAATTGAGCCAAACAATCAGCGCCCATGTCTCTTTCGGGTCCCACTGCCAATAGGTGCCCCAGGCTTCTGCGGCCCAGAGCGCACCAAGAATCGTGGCCACAGTAAAGAACGCAAAGCCAACAGCAATGGCGCGATACATCACGTCGTCAAGAACATCCAGTGACGGAAGCGCAGCGGCGATTCGACGGCGCAGCGCGATGATGCCGCCAATGAGGCCCGCAGAGATTCCGAAATACAACGCCCAGTAATCAGGCATACCTGACCGACGAAACACCAGAGGTTCGGCACAAAGCAACACACCAAGAATGAAGAGCGGGGCAAGCTTCCATGTCGACTTGGTCTGGGCGTTGTCTTTGATGAGATAGGCAAATCCGACCATGGCTGCAATGGAGAATGTTCCGTAGCCAATGAAGTTCGCCGGGACGTGGATCTTCATCCACCAAGACTGCAGGGCCGGAACCAGAGGCTGAATTTCGTGGGCCGAGCGCGCGCCGATGTACCAGAGTAGGAAGCCAACAGCAGCCGTGACGATAAGAAGCACAAAGCCGCCGAGGGCGCGGGTCTTGTAGCGCGCTTCGTAGTAGAGGTAGAACATCGACGTCATCACCGCAAACATGATGAAGACTTCATAGAGGTTACTGACCGGAATGTGGCCGACATCGGGGCTGATCAGATACGACTCGTACCACCTCACGAGAAGACCGACAAAACCCATGACTGAGCCACCCCAGGTGAGAAGACTTCCCATCCAGAGCGCGGTGCCACCCTTGGCAAAAATGCCAACCCAGTAGGCGATGGTACCGATGGCAAAGAGTGCGCACATCCAGAGAATGGCCGACTGAGACGACAAGAAATATTTCAACAGAAGATTGGTTTCAACCGCCGCCGCGTTGCCGCTGTACATCCAGATGGCTGCGAGTGCCGCACCAAAACAGCCAAGGAAGTAAGGGCGAAGGGCGCCCCAGAGATAACCCATGAAGGCCAGACTGGGCACGCAACACCAGAGAATGACGAGTTCATAGATGTCCATAAAACTCGAGTACTGGGCGGTGGCATATCCTGCACCTGCTGCGGCCACGAGGCCAAAGAGCAGGTCTTTGATGCTCCATTGGCGCCGGGGCGCTTCAAGGTCTTGGTGGTCTTCGCTATTCGGTGTGGTGGCTAACGTATTCATGTCCCTAACCTTCCTTTTGTTTCCGGTCGCTGTTGTCGGAGCCAAGCCCCGTGACGACTCTTGATAGAGCAGAAAATTCCTTTTGAAAATCCATGGTGAGCCTGGGCGTGGTCGCGGCAAGTTTGAGTGTGGCCCCTTCGTCTTTGGGGCTCAGCCAAACCCAGATGCGACGCTCCTGGATGTAGAGCATTGCGAAGATTCCAAGGGTTAGCAAGAGACACCCCACATAAACGGTGGTCTTACCGGGAGAACGGGTCACCTGAAAGACGCTGGCCTTGACCTCTTGGAAATCTTTCAGGGAGACCAAAAGCGGTGCATCAAAAAGCTGGGCGTCGCTGACGGCGGAAAGCGAAAGCTGAGCAAACCGAATGTTGTCGTCGTTACGAGGAAGCGCCGCTAGGCCGTCTCGAACCCTCGACTGCTGCCAGAGCTCCCAGAAGGCGCCCGCCAAAAGACGCAGCACCACCTCGGCAGCACGCTCACGCTCTTCAGGTTTTACCGTGTTTTCCAGCATGGCACCAAGGCTGTCAATGCCGCCCTCGGCCACGGCGGTCAGGGCTTTCTCGGCGCTTTCAGCAAGTGCTGGCGAGACGGCCGCAGGCGCCGCAACCGCAGCAAAACGGCGGGCTGCTGAAGCGCGCAGAGCGGGGTCAGCGAGTGCTGCCCGAACCCTCATGAATTCGTCAAGAGAATCTTTCGAGTCTGCAGGAATTCTGAGGTATTTGAATTGTTCATCGGGTGAGTTACGAACGCCGGCAAGGTAGACCCTGACGCCATCGAGTTCAACGGGCAGCATGTAGGTGTGAAACTCGCGCGCCTGACCGGAGGCATCACGCAGCTTGTAATTAATGGACGGGCCAATGTTGCGCAGTGTCTTGGCCTTGGAGGTGTTGACGGCTGGTGACAAGACAGTGGCCACATGCTTTTGAAAAGGGTCAAGCGGCTGGATTTCATCACCCGGCGGGCCAGAAATATTTTCAACATTAATGGCTTTGAAGCCCGAAATTTCAAGCGAGAGATTCTGGTTCGTGTTTTTCAGGCCAACACTCTGGCCCACATTAATTTCAATGGGCAGCACCGAGCGAACCGCTCCCGTCATGGGGTAGGCTGCGAGTTGAAGCTTGGAGCCCCCGTCATCAAAGCTTGACTGATAAATGGCGATGCCACGATGAATCAGAGGCTTGTTGACTTCGATGGTGGCGGTTCTTACCTCGCCTGAAATTTTGTCCGTAAGAACGACATCGCTGGCAAAGAGCTTCGGCATTCCGGTGGGGTAGTAATCAATGCGGAACTGTTTGAGCTCAAGTTCAAAGGGCAGGTCAAGAAGCAGGGCCCCGTCACCTTGGGGCACCACGGCAACATCCACTTTTGCGCCCTCGGGAATCAGGGAGTTTGCGCGGTAGGTGGGCGTTGACGCGGGAAGCCTGGCGCTTTCGGGAACTTCAACGCCTTGAAAAGAGCTCATCTGCAGTGGCTCTTTATTCAGCCACCAGGCGGTGGCTTTTAACGGGAGTTCGCTGTCAAGAAGCCCGCCCAGAGAAATGACCACAATGGACAGATGGGCTGCGATGTAACCAAGGCGGTTGGATGCGCCCTTTCTTGCAACCAGCACCGGGGCCTGGCCTGGTAGTAGGGTTTCGGGTTGCTGCACCGACTGCTTGATGGCGTAGCCGCGGGCTTTCAGAAGTTTCTCAAGTTGAAGCAGCGAGGGCTGGGTCTGAGTGGCGGGAAGATCAACCGCAACGCGGTGTTTGAAGGCGGGGAAGCTGGTGTCTCGAACTTTTTCCCGCCAAGACCTTGCGTCTTTCAGCATTTTTGGCGTGTTGCGGATGAGGCAAAGGCTGGTTGAAACCAGCATCAACCCCATGATCACCAGGAACCAAGGCGCGTTGTAAACGCGGAAGACATCCAGGGAAGTCAAGACCTCGGCCCAGAAGGCGCCAAACTGATTCACATAATTGATGGGCGGTGCGTTTTGCGAAGCGATGGTTCCAATGGCGCTGGCAATGCAGACAATCATCAGCGCCGAAATGGCAAACCGCATGGAACTTAGGAGTTCAATCGCGTCGTCAAGAAGCCGACTTCGGGTGGAGACCTGCAGGCCTGAGGTTGACTGACGCAACTCAACCGGTTCGTTCGGATTGGAGTTTGAGCTCATGCGGCTTCAGACAACGAGGTCTGGAATTGATTCAATCGAACACCGACACACCCCAGGGTCATTGGGGTGGGTCTGCCGAGTCTTAACGGACCGAGGCAATGTATTCCGACACAGCAGCGATTTCAGCCTGGGTCATTTTGCCGGCGATGACCATCATCTGAGCGCTGTTTTTCCGCTCGCCAAGCCGAAAGCTGTTCATTTGAGCTTCCGTGTATTCAGCATGCTGACCGCCAAGTCGTGGGTACTGGGCCGGAATGCCTGCCGCGTTGGGGCTGTGGCAGCCCGCGCAGGCCGGGACACCCTTGGCAACGATACCGCTGCGGTAGATTCGCTCGCCAGCTTCCACCAATTCCTTGCGCTTGGCGCCTGCCGATTTTGGCTGCTGGGTGGCGTAGAAGGCCGAAACATTTCGAATGTCGTCATTCGAGAGGGTGGCGGCAAAACCCGCCATGATGGCGTTATTTCGCTCAGGCACTTTCGCACCAGGCTTGACCTTGAAGTTATGAAGCTGCTTTTCAAGGTATGCCGCATGCTGGCCTGCAAGCGTTGGGTTCTGAGGAATCATGCTGTTGCCGTCAGGCATGTGACAGGCGGCGCAGATTGCACCAGCAATCGCTTTGCCTTTAACAAGATCAACCACCGCCTTGGCTGGGAGAGGGTCAGCGGCGCTGGCCGGTGAAGTCATGATGAAAAGTGCGGCGGCGGCAAACACCACAGCGGCGAGGCGACGACGCGCCTCGAAAACCGAACGACCACGGCCATGAGAAAGCGTGTCAAACTCTTGGTGCATAGCTACTCCCTGCTTGATTTGATCCTCTTATTTTAGTCGAGTCCCCCGCCGTCATGTCGCTTGAATCCAAAAACCCTTTGCCGCCACTCAAAGACTGGATTCACCAGATCAGCTTCCTGACAAGCGCCGCTCGGTCGTCGGATCTTCCCGGCATTGGCGCCGGAGAAATTGCCATCGCAGGCCGCTCCAACGCGGGCAAATCGTCAGCCCTGAATTTTCTCTGTAATCGCCGTAGGCTGGCGTTTAGCAGCAAAACTCCTGGGCGTACCCAGCTGATTAATCTGTTCAACCTGACTTGGCAGGGCGAAGAGCTAGGAAGGCTTGTCGATCTCCCGGGCTACGGCTATGCGGCAGTGGACCATGCGACCAAAGCGCGTTGGCAGGCGGAACTCGCGAGATTCCTGGAACTGCGTCAAAGCCTTGTCGCGTTAATTCTCGTCATGGACATCCGACACCCTTTCGGACCGCTCGACTGCAAGATGCTTGAGTGGTTTGGAAGACGACAGCAGCCCATTCACATTCTGCTGACTAAGGCCGACAAGTTCGGAAAGAACGACCAAGCTCGTGCCGCGGCAACGGCCCGATCCATGATTCAAACCCACAGCGCCGCATGGGGAGGGCAGGTGTCGTTTAGTTTGTTCTCGGCCACGGCCAAGATAGGTCGGGATGAAGTACTGGAGAAAATTGCGGAATGGTGGCAGCTGCCAGAGCCCAGGACGGCACTTGGGAGTCCGCCCGTCGACCATAAAATCGACGACAAAAAAAAACCCGGCGAGAGACTCGCCGGGTCGAGAACGCCTAAAATCGGTTAGGCACCCGCTCAGGGAGGAGAAGCGGGAGACGACGAATCGTCTATGTCCATATTATGTCTAAGACAACAAATCCGCAAGCAAATTTGAATTAACCGCGATAAAACTAGGGATAACCATGACACCCAACCCCAGCTTTCCAAACCTAAGAATGCGCCGGAACCGCCGTGATGCCTGGTCCAGATCCCTGGTCAGCGAGCACTCGATTCAAACGTCTGATCTGATCTACCCGGTTTTCGTTACAGAAGGAAGCGGTTCGGTAGTCAATGTCCCATCAATGCCAGGAGTTAACCGATATTCCATTGATAAGCTTATTCCAGTGGCGGAGCATGCGGCCAAACTCGGGATCCCTGTCATCGCGATCTTCCCGGTGATTGACCCAGACAAAAAGACTCCAGATGGACGGGAAGCAGCGAATCCTGCCGGTCTGGTTCCCCGGGTGGTGGAGGCGCTTAAGAAACAGGTGCCTGAGATTGGGGTCATGACCGACGTGGCCCTTGATCCCTACACCAGCCACGGACAAGACGGTCTGATTGATGAGCAAGGTCGAATTCTTAATGACGAGACCGTATCGGCCTTGGTGAGCCAGGCTCGCATGCAGGCCCAGGCCGGTGTGGATATCGTCGCGCCCTCGGATATGCAGGACGGTCGTATCGGCGCCATTCGACAAGATCTTGAAGCACACCAGCTGATTCACACCCGCATCATGTCCTACGCAGCCAAGTACGCCAGCGCCTATTACGGACCCTTTCGCGATGCCGTAGGTAGTGCCGGCAATCTTGGAAAGTCGGACAAGAAGACTTATCAGATGGACCCAGCCAATACCAACGAGGCCCTTCGCGAGGTTGCCCTGGATATCCAAGAGGGTGCCGACATGGTGATGGTCAAGCCCGGCATGCCTTATCTTGATATTGTCTGGCGAGTGAAAGAAGCCTTCGGAATGCCGACCTTCGCCTATCAGGTGAGTGGCGAATACGCCATGCTCAAGGCTGCTGCAGCGCAAGGTTGGCTTGATGAGCGTGCCACGGTGCTCGAGGCCATGATGGCGTTTAAGCGAGCAGGTGCGGATGGTGTTCTCACCTACTTCGCACCGCAGATTGCTCAATGGCTGAGGGAGGGTTAGCCACGTGACGTCCATGGCTCCGCTTCGTGAGTTCGTGCTGGCCATGACCTCGCTATGCCGACAGCCCCTTGACGAGTCAAGCCTGCTTGACGGCATTCGGCCCTTGCTGGCGAAATTGATTGAGTCTGACGAATGGCTTGCCGCTGAGTTTCAAACAACCCACCCAGAGTTCTATCAGCAGTACCTTCTTTACTGCGACCCCGACCAGCGATTCTCAGTGCAGAGCTTTGTCTGGGGTCCGGGTCAGTCGACACCCATTCATAACCACACAGTCTGGGGGATGGTTGGTGTTTTGAAGGGCGCCGAGCGATGCCAGCGTTATCGGATGGAAGGCGGGCGGGTGGTCAAAGATGGCGAGCCCGTGATTCTTCATGCGGGCGATATGGATGTGGTGTCACCTGCGGTGGGTGACCTGCACACGGTGGCCAACGCCCTGTCGGATCAGCCTTCAGTGAGTATTCATGTGTATGGCGCGAATATTGGGACGACGCCAAGATCGGTGTTCGCGGAAGGCTCAGCCGAGGCCAAACCGTTCATGTCCGGCTACTCCAGTGCCGTGATGCCAAATATCTGGGGTCGCGAAGGTCTGTCGTGAAGGTCTGGTAAGAGGGTTCCAAAGAAAAAGCCAAGCCCTTATGAGGCTTGGCCATTCAGAATCGCCACAAATGGTGATGCGGTGAAAGGGTTTTAAGCGGCCTGCTCGGTATCGACGGGCTCAGCAACTTCTGGACGATCGACCAGTTCCATGAGGGCCATGGGCGCATTGTCACCCGTTCGAAAACCAAACTTGAGAATGCGGCAGTAGCCTCCCGCGCGCGAGGCATAACGTGGGCCGATCTCCGCAAAAAGTTTGCCAACAATGTCGCGATCACGCAGGCGATCAAAGGCCAGACGTCGATTCGCAAGGCTTGGAGTCTTGCCCATGGTGATGAGGGGCTCGACCACACGGCGAAGTTCTTTGGCCTTGGGCAGTGTGGTTTTAATGGCCTCATGACGAAGCAGGGCAACGGCCATGTTGCGAAACATGGCAAGCCGGTGGCTTGAAGTTCGATTCAGTTTGCGCAATCCGAGACGGTGACGCATGGTGGTTCTCCTTAATTCCTAAAATGCGATCGCTTCAGCGACGAGCGATCACGCGTTCAATGTTTTGAATGAATTCAGTCCGTTCACACGAAACGAATTAACGATCAAGTCCAGCGGGTGGCCAATTCTCTAGCTTCATGCCGAGCGTGAGACCACGTGATGCCAAGACTTCTTTGATTTCATTCAGCGACTTACGGCCCAGATTCGGGGTCTTGAGAAGCTCGTTTTCGGTACGCTGGATGAGATCGCCGATGTAATAAATGCTCTCGGCCTTCAGACAGTTGGCGGAGCGAACCGTCAGCTCGAGATCGTCTACCGGACGAAGGAGCATGGGATCCACCGTAGCGCCACGGCCGGCCTCGGCGATCTGCTCGCCACCTTCAAGTGCAGCGAACACCGAGAGCTGGTCGACCAGAATTCGGGCCGCGCGACGTACGGCATCTTCAGAGTCAATCACGCCATTGGTCTGGACATCAAGCACAAGGCGATCCAGGTCAGTACGCTGCTCAACTCGAGCGCTTTCAACCGTGTAGCTCACCCGACGAATGGGGGAGAACGATGCGTCCAACACAATTCGTCCGATGGCGCGGCTGGTGTCATCGGCCATCGTGCGAAGCGTTCCGGGAACATAGCCACGACCTTTTTCAACACGAACCTGCAGCTCAAGCTTGGTGTTGTCTGAAAGATGGGCAATCACGTGATCAGGGTTGATCACCTTGACATCGTGAGGAAGGTCGAAATCCGAAGCCTTCACCACGCCACCGCCTTGCTTGCGCAGAGAGATGAGAACGTCGTTGCGGCCTTCAAGATCAAAGACCACACCTTTTAAGTTCAGCAAAAGGTCAACCACGTCCTCTTGGACGCCTTCAATGGTGGAGTACTCGTGAACCACACCGGAGATTTGTACTTCCGTGGGGGCAAAGCCTTCCATGGAGGACAACAACACACGGCGCAATGCGTTTCCAAGGGTGTGGCCAAAGCCACGCTCGAAAGGCTCCATCACGATCTTGGCGGAATGGGTTCCGGTTGACTCAACTTCAATAATGCGCGGCTTGAGAAATGCTGTTTGCATATGAATCCTTCGCGTGAATTAGCGTGAATTAGCGTGAGTACAACTCGACGATCAAGCTCTCATTGATCTCTGCAGAGAGGTCAGAGCGATCGGGTACCTGCTTGAAAACGCCTTCCATTTTTTTGGTGTCGACGGAGACCCAGGATGGGAAACCGTTTTGCTCGGCAAGCTGCACGGCGGCAATCACGCGGGCCTGGGCCTTGGACTTCTCCGTGAGCGAAATGACGTCGCTTGGGCGAACCTGCGCCGAGGGAACATTGACGCTCTTGCCGTTGACAAGAATGGAGCGATGGCTCACAAGCTGGCGAGCTTCGGCGCGGGTAGATCCAAATCCCATGCGAAACACGACGTTGTCGAGTCGTGACTCGAGGAGCTGGAGAAGACTTTCGCCGGTGTTGCCTTTTTGCTGGCTGGCCGTGGCGAAGTAACGACGGAATTGGCGCTCCAACATGCCATAGATACGCTTCACCTTCTGTTTTTCACGCAGCTGTTTGCCGTAGTCGGACAAACGAGCGCCAGAGGTTCGGCCATGCTGGCCGGGCTTGCTGTCTTGCTTACACTTGGAGTCAAGCGAGCGACGCGCGCTTTTCAAGCCAAGGTCGGTGCCTTCGCGGCGGGAGAGTTTACAACGTGGTCCTGTATAACGTGCCACTTCGATTCCTTTTCGAAAAACGTTTGGGCCGATCAACGACTCTCAAACGAGATGTCAAACACCCTAGGTGATGACGGTGGGCTTCAATGATCCCGGAGCTGCTAGGCAGATCCGGGGGCGTGGTTTACTGCAAATTCAGTGCGGGGCAATCGAAGGCCGCTTTCACCACCAAAAACTACGGCCTTGTTTTGCAATGTGCTTCGCAGATTCGTCTGCGTCGACCCCTCGATGCTTAAATACGACGACGCTTCGGAGGGCGGCATCCGTTGTGAGGCACGGGCGTGATGTCCGAGATCTGAGTGACTTTCATGCCAAGCGCATTCAGTGCACGGACCGTCGACTCGCGTCCAGGGCCAGGGCCGGTGATTCGAACTTCAACGTTCTTCACACCACACTCCAGTGCCACGCGACCTGCCGCTTCCGCAGCAACCTGGGCAGCGAACGGGGTGCTCTTACGCGAGCCTTTGAATCCTGCGCCGCCGCTTGAGGCCCATGACAAGGCATTGCCTTGCCGGTCGGTGATGGTGATGATGGTGTTGTTAAACGATGCGTGGATGTGCGCCACCGCGTCGGTTACATTCTTGCGAACCTTTTTACGGGCGCGCTGTGCTGAACCAGTTCCTGCCTTAGCCATAAATTACCTCTTGAATTATTTCTTCAAAGCCGCGGCCGACTTCTTGGGGCCTTTGCGGGTGCGAGCGTTGGTGCGGGTACGCTGACCACGCACAGGAAGTCCACGGCGATGGCGCAGCCCCCGATAGCAGCCAAGGTCCATCAGACGCTTGATGCTCATCGAGATTTCACGACGCAGGTCGCCTTCGGTGGTGAACTTACCGACTTCGGCGCGCAGACGCTCGAGCTCGTCGTCGGTGAGGTCTTTCATTTTTTTGGAGTGCGGAACGCCTGCGGCATCACAGATGTCGCGTGCGCGTGGCCTTCCAATGCCATAAATGGCGGTGAGGCCAATTTCAGCATGCTGGT
Organism: uncultured Bordetella sp.; assembly: GCA_964460315.1. GTDB lineage: Bacteria > Pseudomonadota > Gammaproteobacteria > Burkholderiales > Burkholderiaceae_A > Lacustribacter. The sequence goes on from CAYWPQ010000004.1 coordinate 80,107, forward strand.
GGTTCGGGATATTGATACCGGCAATACGTGCCATGGTCGACTCCTAGGTTCCGGAAGTGGTTAGCCTTGACGCTGTTTGTGGCGCGGATCGGTACAGATCACACGCACCACACCGTGGCGCCGAATAATTTTGCAGTTGCGGCAGATTCGCCGAACAGATGCCAAAACTTTCATAGTAGTTCCTTAGTAATTACTTCTTGTTTCGTCTTGCTCGTTCTTACAGCCTGTTGTTACTTGGCGCGAAACACAATCCGCGCACGGGTGAGGTCATAGGGCGTCATCTCAACAGTGACTTTGTCACCCGGAAGGATGCGGATGTAGTGCATTCGCATACGACCTGAGATGTGGCCCAACACCACATGCCCGTTTTCCAACTTCACTCGAAAGGTTGCATTCGGCAGGTTTTCAACCACCTCTCCCTGCATCTGAATTGCATCGTCTTTCGCCATTACTTGGTTATTCTCGCTATCAAAACGTTGACTGAATCATCTTGTTGCCGTGAATCGCGCCGCGTTAGCGGGCAAATCCGCCCCCTTTAAAGTGGGACTTCTTCAGGAGGCTGTCGTACTGCTGAGACATCATGTAAGCCTGGACCTGGGCCATGAAGTCCATGGTGACCACGACAATAATCAAGAGCGACGTTCCGCCGAAATAGAACGGCACATTCCACTTCAACACCATGAACTCGGGCAAGAGACAGACCAGCGTGATATAGATTGCACCGATCAGGGTCAGGCGCATCAAAATCTTGTCGATGAATTTCGCCGTTTGATCGCCAGGGCGAATTCCAGGCACGAGAGCGCCGGATTTCTTAAGGTTGTCTGCGGTTTCTTTGCTATTAAAGACGAGCGCCGTGTAAAAGAAACAGAAAAAGACGATGGCAGCGGCATAAAGCGCGATGTAAAGAGGCTGACCAGGCGACAGCGAGGCTGCGATGTCCCCAAGAAGCGTGGAGCTGCCGTCGCTGGAGCTAAACCAAGAACTAAGCGTTGCCGGAAAGAGAATGATGCTTGACGCAAAAATGGGGGGGATCACACCCGCCATATTCAGTTTCAACGGAAGGTGCGAGGTCTGACCTGCATACACTTTGTTGCCTACCTGACGCTTGGCGTAATTCACCAAAATCTTTCGCTGGCCGCGCTCAACAAAGCATACAAAGGCGGTAACCAAGGCGACGAGAACCACAATGATCATGAGTGCGATGGCGCTCATGGACCCGGTTCGAACAAGCTCAAAGAGGCCGCCCAGGGCGCTTGGCAGACCCGCAACGATTCCAGCAAAAATGATGATGGAAATTCCATTCCCAAGGCCACGTTCAGTGATCTGTTCACCGAGCCACATCAGGAACATGGTTCCTGTCACCAACGAGACCACCGTTACAAAGCGGAACATCATGCCGGGATCAAGGACCAGTCCTGGCTGCGACTCAAGCGCCACTGAGATACCGATGGCCTGGAAGATGGCCAGAACCACGGTGGCGTAACGAGTGTATTGCGTGATCTTGCGCCGTCCGGCTTCGCCGTCTTTTTTCAGAGCCTCAAGCTGAGGAACGACCACCGTCATCAGCTGCATGATGATTGAGGCCGAGATGTAAGGCATGATTCCAAGAGCAAATACGGTGAAGCGAGACAGTGCGCCACCGGAGAACATGTTGAACATGCCAAGAATGCCGCCCGACTGAGACTTAAAGAGCTCAGCGAGTTGTTCTGGGTCAATGCCCGGAACAGGAATGTGTGCACCCACGCGGAAGACCAAGAGCGCAAGCAATAAAAAGATCAGCCGCTTGCGCAGGTCTGCGAAGCGGTCTGTTTTTATTGACATTGGATTGGCCATGGCGTGTTGAGTCTTCGGTTACTTTGAATCCGCAACGGGGGTATCGGCAATCACCTGACCGCCGGCTGCTTCAATGGCGGCTTTCGCACCCGAGGTGGCGCCTACGCCGCGCAGGGTGATCTTCCGGGAGAGTTCGCCCGAGAGGATGACCTTGGCCGAGCGAGTCAGTTCTGCAACAACCCCAGCTTGCTTCAGCACGAGCAGGTCGATTTCGTCCACGGGAAGACGCTGAAGGTCTGAAAGACGAACCTCAGCGTTGAATTTCGCAAAGGGTGCTGTGAATCCGCGCTTGGGAAGACGGCGATGCAAGGGCATCTGACCGCCCTCAAAACCAACCTTGTGAAACCCGCCGGAGCGAGATTTCTGACCCTTGTGGCCGCGGCCTGCGGTTTTTCCAAGGCCTGAACCAATGCCTCGACCCACGCGACGCTTGGCATGCTTGGCGCCTTCGGCGGGGGCGATGGTGTTCAGACGCATTGCTTTTTCTGATGAATTCTCTGACATAGTGTCCTCACTCAACCTTCACAAGGTACGAGACCTTGTTGATCATGCCTCGAACCGCAGGCGTGTCTTCAAGCACGCGGGTCGAACGAATTTTTCTCAGGCCCAGGCCAATCACTGTTGCACGGTGGGATTCACGCGTGCCGACGGGGCTTTTAACGAGGGTGACTTTGACGGTTTTCTTTTCCATGAAGTGCCTCTCCTGATTAGTTCAGGATCTGTTCAACCGACAGGCCGCGCTTGTTGGCGATCTCTGAGGGGGTTTGCATATTGGCCAAACCGTTCAACGTGGCACGAACCATGTTGTAAGGGTTGGTGGAGCCAAGGCTTTTGGCCACCACGTCGGTGACTCCGAGCACTTCAAAGATGGCGCGCATCGGTCCGCCCGCGATGATTCCCGTACCCTTTTGGGCGGGGGAGATCAGCACGGTGGAGGCGCCATGCTTGCCCACAACAGTGTGGTGAAAAGTTCCGCTCTTGAGAGGGACTTTCAGCATTTTGCGGCGGGCCTCGTCCATGGCTTTTTGAACCGCCACGGGGACTTCACGGGACTTGCCCTTGCCCATGCCAATACGGCCGTCACCGTCACCCACAACGGTCAGGGCGGCGAAGCCAAGGATTCGTCCGCCTTTGACCACTTTGGTGACGCGGTTCACCGCGATCATCTTTTCACGAAGGCCATCATCACGGTCTTCGGTTGTTACCTTCGCTTGCATCTTTGCCATTGTGAGCTCCGTTATTCTTGACGTCGTGCCGTTAGAACTGCAGGCCGCCTTCGCGCGCTGCCTCGGCCAGGGCCTTGACTCGGCCGTGGTATTTGAAGCCCGAACGATCAAAGGCGACATTGGTGATGCCAGCGGCTTTCGCTTTTTCGGCGACTCGCTTGCCTACCAGGGTTGCGGCGGCGACGTTGGCACCGCTCCCCGAGAGCGCCTTGCGAACTTCGGGCTCTTGGGTGGATGCCGAGACAAGAATCTTCGATCCCGTGGGGTCGATGATGCTTGCGTAAATGTGGGTGTTGGTTCGATGCACTGACAAACGATTGACGCGCAGCTGCGCAATCTTCAATCGAGTCTGTCGGGCACGCCGTAATCTGCTTTGTTTCTTGTCCATGATCGTTTCCTGATCCGCTTTCGAATGGATTATTTCTTCTTGGTCTCTTTGAGAACGATGACTTCTTCGGCGTAACGAACACCTTTGCCTTTGTAGGGCTCGGGGGGGCGATAGGCACGAACTTCGGCGGCGACCTGGCCAACCTGCTGACGATCAATTCCTTTGATCACAATTTCGGTCTGCGATGGCGTTTCGGCCTTCACACCCTTGGGCATTTTGTGGATGACCGGATGCGAAAAGCCAAGCGACAGGTTGAGGGCATCACCCTGAGCCTGGGCACGATAGCCCACACCCACCAGGGTGAGCTTGCGCTCAAACCCTTTGGAAACGCCGTGGACCATATTGGCCACCACCGCGCGAATGGTTCCACTCATGGCCTTGGCATGACGCGAGCTGTCGGCCGCGGCGAAGGTGAGCGTTTTCTGGTCGAGTTTAATTTCCACGTCGCCCTTGAGTGCCTGGGTGAGCGTGCCGAGCGGGCCCTTCACGGTGATGGCACCTGCGGTGATGGTGGCCTCCGTGCCGGCGGGGAGTTCAACCGGGTATTTTGCAATGCGTGACATTTGGTTTCCCTTGCCTTCCTGGGTTAAGCGACGATGCCGATCACTTCGCCACCCGTGCCCGTGGCACGCGCTTTACGATCGGTCATCAGACCTTTCGGCGTCGAGACGATCGCCACACCCAATCCGTTCATGACGGTTGGAAGCTGATGGCGGTTCTTGTAGATGCGCAGACCTGGACGGCTCACGCGTTCGATTTTTTCGATCACAGGACGGCCAGCGTGATACTTCAGGCCGATTTCGAGATCGGCCTTCGCGCCCTCTTGACGAACATTGAAGTGCTCAATGTAGCCTTCGTCCTTGAGAAGGGTTGCGATCGCGATTTTTAATTTGGATGCCGGCATTGCCACGGAGGGCTTTTCAACCCGCTGGGCATTGCGAATACGCGTGAACATATCGGCAATGGGATCACTCATGCTCATAGTTATTGATTCCCTTCTTACCAGCTGGCCTTAGTCAAACCAGGAACCTCGCCTCGGAACGCGATCTCGCGGATCTTCGCCCGGGCAAGCCCAAACATGCGGAACGTACCGCGTGGGCGGCCGGTTAGTTCGCAGCGATTACGAAGGCGCGTTGGGCTCGAATTGCGCGGCAACTTTTGCAGCGCAAGGCGAGCTTCGTAACGCTCTTCTTCAGTCTTTGACTGGTCATTGATGACGGCCTGGAGCGCAGTGCGCTTGGCGGCGTATTTCTTGACCAACATTTCGCGTTTCTTTTCGCGATTGATAAGTGACAGCTTAGCCATGAGGTTCCTCAGTGCTTTCGATTAGTTACGGAAAGGAAAACGGAAGGCGGTTAAGAGCGCTTTCGCCTCTTCGTCGTTTTTGGCGGTGGTGGTAATGCTGATGTTCAGACCGCGGAGTGTGTCGACCTTGTCGTATTCGACTTCGGGGAAAATGATCTGCTCTTTCACGCCGATGTTGTAGTTGCCACGGCCATCAAATGCCTTACCGGAGATGCCGCGGAAGTCGCGGACACGGGGCAGAGCAATGGTGACAAAGCGGTCAAGGAATTCGTACATCCTCGCGCCACGCAAAGTAACCATGCACCCGATGGGGTAGCCTTCGCGGATCTTGAATCCGGCGATGGCCTTTCGAGCGACGGTGACCACGGGCTTTTGGCCAGCAATTTTGGTCATATCGCCCACCGCGTGTTCAATGATCTTTTTGTCGCTCACCGCTTCAGAAAGACCCATGTTGAGGGTGATTTTTGTTAAACGGGGGACCTCCATCACGCTCTTGTAACCGAACTTAGCCATCAGTTCGGGAGCGATTTTTTCCCGGAAGTGTTGCTGGAGACGCGCCATGGTCGTTGTCCTTTACCTTAGGCCGAAACAGGGGTTGCGACGGGTTCGCCGTTCGATTTGAAGACTCGAACTTTCTTGCCGTCTTGCTCGATCTTGATGGCCACACGGTCCGCCTTTTGGGTGGCTGGGTTAAAGATCGCAACGTTGGACTGATCGATGGGCATTGATTTGGACTCAATCCCGCCGGTCGTGTTCTTCATGGGGTTGGGGCGCACATGCTTTTTAACCATGTTGATGCCCTCAATCAGAAGGTGGTCGGCGTCGACACGGCTGGTGACGATGCCACGCTTGCCTTTGTCTTTTCCGGTGATGACGATGACTTCATCGCCTTTACGAATTTTGTTCATTTGGATGCTCTCCGCCGAATCTTTGCGAGTTAGATGACCTCAGGGGCCAGAGACACGATCTTCATGAAGCGCTCCGTGCGCAGCTCACGAGTCACGGGTCCGAAAATGCGGGTGCCGATGGGCTCGAGCTTGGCATTGAGCAGCACAGCTGCATTGCCGTCGAACTTGATCAGCGAACCATCGGGGCGACGAACACCCTTGGCCGTACGCACGACCACGGCGTTGTAGATTTCGCCTTTTTTGACACGACCACGTGGGGCCGCATCTTTGATGCTGACTTTAATGATGTCGCCAACGCCAGCGTAGCGGCGCTTGGAACCACCAAGAACTTTGATACACATGACTGAACGGGCGCCGGTGTTATCGGCGACGTCCAGACGCGATTGCATCTGAATCATGATTTTTTCTTCCCAACTTAACCGCCTAAGCCCGCAGCCAAAGCCTTGGGTGAAGGGCAATCAGTTTTGGTCCCGTATTCATCGGGGTGACACACCAGGTAAGGAATTGTCTGAGGCATCGCCTTGGAAAAGACGCCCGCTTCGAAGCCAACCCTCACCCACCAGTTTTTACTACTCGACCTGCACTGCAACTTCACGGAAACGACATGACCCGCGAAAAGCCTTCTATTCTATCAACAAAAAAGGCTTTCTGACAAACTTTTTACGGTGTTTAGATCACCACGGCCTCGGCCACCAGACGGGTCACCGCCCAGGCCTTGGTTTTGGAGATGGGGCGGGTCTCGGAGATTTCCACGAGGTCGCCGACTTTGAAACCGTTGTTTTCAGCGTGGGCATGGTACTTCTTCGACTTGGCCACGATCTTTCCGTAGAGCGGATGCTTGACCTTGCGCTCGACGAGCACCGTCACGGTTTTGTCCATTTTGTCGCTGACCACGCGGCCGATCAGGGTGCGCTTGAGCGAAGCTTCTTGGGATGAGGCGTTCATGCTGCCTTCCTTTCACGAATCAGGGTCTTCACACGGGCAATGTCACGGCGCACCTGGCCCAGCTGGGAGGTGTTCGAGAGCTGTTGCGTCGCATGCTGCATACGCAGATTGAAATGCGCACGAAGCAGGTCCTCGAGTTCTTTCGCAAGGGCTGCGTCGTCTTTGGTTCTCAGTTCAGAGGCTTTCATTGATTTCTCCGGGGCTCGGTCGCTTGGATGGCTTTGAGGGAATTAACGGCCAGGCTGGCGAGTTACAAAGGTGACGGACAACGGAAGCTTGGCTGCGGCTAGGCGGAAGGCCTCTCGCGCCAGTTTTTCGTCCACGCCGTCCATTTCATAGAGCACTTTGCCGGGCTGAATTTCAGCCACGTAGTACTCCGGGTTGCCCTTACCGTTACCCATACGAACCTCAGCAGGCTTAATGGAAATGGGCTTGTCGGGAAAAATACGGATCCAGATACGTCCGCCACGCTTGATGTGACGGGTCATGGCACGCCTTGCTGCTTCGATTTGACGAGCAGTAATGCGTCCACGGGCGGTGGCCTTCAGGCCAAACTCACCAAAGGCAACGGAGCTTCCACGGGTTGCCAAACCCGTGTTTCGGCCCTTTTGCTCTTTGCGGTATTTACGACGTGCAGGTTGCAGCATGGTTTCGCCTCAGAATTAAGATGCAGGCTTCTCAGCAGCCGGTGCTGAGGCCTTGCGAACGCGTTTAACGGGTGGCTTTGCATCCGCCGCAGGTGCCTCTTGGCCCTCTTTGGCGTCCGCTGGACCTGCTTCACGCGTGCGTTTCGCAGGTGCACGGCGTGGCTTACGGTCTTCGCGCTCACGGGTCACTTCGGGTTCGGCCACCACAGGCGCGTCGGTGCGGCCAAGGGTGTCGCCCTTGTAAACCCAAACCTTGATCCCGATGATGCCGTAGGTGGTCGTGGCTTCGGATGTTGCGTAGTCAATGTCAGCGCGCAGGGTGTGAAGCGGCACACGGCCTTCACGGTACCATTCGCGACGAGCAATTTCGGCACCGTTCAGACGGCCCGAGCTCATGATCTTGATGCCCTGTGCGCCAAGGCGCATGGCATTTTGCATCGCGCGCTTCATGGCGCGACGGAACATGATTCGCTTTTCAAGCTGCTGAGCAATGCCGTCCGCAATCAGCTGGGCGTCGATTTCAGGCTTGCGGATTTCTTCGATATTGACATGAACGGGCACGCCCATCATGGCGCCAAGCTGAGTCTTGAGGTTCTCGATGTCTTCGCCTTTTTTGCCGATCACGACACCTGGGCGTGCACTGTAGATGGTGATTCGAGCATTTTTCGCAGGGCGCTCAATCAAGACACGGCCAACCGCAGCGGACTTGAGGCGGCCGCGAAGGAATTCACGTACCTTGATGTCTTCGTTGAGCATGCGACCAAAATCGCGGGGGTTCGCGAACCAGCGTGACGACCAGTTACGGGAGACCGCAAGTCGAAAGCCGGTGGGGTGGATTTTCTGACCCATAGTTTTCCTTGATATCTTTCTTGGTGCGTTGTTTAGTTGCCCACGATGATGGAAATATGGCAGCTCGGTTTTTCAATCCGAACGCCACGGCCCTTGGCGCGAGCGTCAAAACGACGCAGCTTGGTGCCCTGCTCGACCGTGATGGTCTTGACCTTCAGCTCATCGATGTCCGCACCGTCATTGTGTTCGGCATTGGCGATGGCGGAATTCAGAACTTTTTTGATAATTCCTGCGGCCTTCTTGGGCGTGAAGGTGAGCGTGTTGAGCGCCTGCTCGACCGACTTGCCGCGAATCATGTCCGCCACCAAGCGGCCCTTTTGAGCCGAGAGACGAACACCACGAAGTACTGCGCGAGTTTCAATAGCCATAATGTTGTCCCTTACTTCTTAACGGCTTTCTTGTCGGCTGCGTGACCCTTGAAGGTACGGGTCAAGGCAAACTCGCCAAGCTTGTGGCCAACCATGTTGTCGGTTACATAGACCGGTACATGTTGTTTTCCATTGTGAACAGCAATCGTCAGGCCCACGAATTCAGGAAGAATGGTGGAACGACGGGACCAGGTTTTAATGGGGCGCTTGTCATTGGTTGATGTTGACTTCTCAATCTTCTTGAGAAGGTGGTCATCAACGAAGGGGCCCTTTTTCGTGGAACGTGACATAGGTTTTTATCCTTACGCCTTATTTGCGCTTGTGACGGCTCGTCACAATCATTGAAGTTGTCCGCTTGTTGCGACGCGTCTTGAAGCCCTTGGTCGGCGTACCCCATGGGCTTACCGGAACGCGGGCCTCGCCGGTACGTCCTTCGCCACCGCCGTGGGGGTGGTCGACCGGGTTCATGGCCACGCCGCGAACCGTTGGACGAATGCCACGCCAGCGAATGGCGCCTGCTTTTCCGTACTGTCGAAGGTTGTGCTCTTCGTTGCCGACCTCACCGATGGTGGCCCGGCATTCAATGTGAACACGACGGATTTCGCCAGAGCGAAGACGGACCTGAGCGTAAGTGCCTTCACGCGCCAGGAGCTGTGCTGAGCCGCCAGCGGAGCGAGCGATCTGGGCGCCTTTTCCGGGCAGCATCTCGATGCAGTGAATGGTCGAACCGACAGGGATGTTACGCAGTGGCAAGGCGTTACCCACACGAATCGGGGCTTCAGAGCCACTCATCAGGGTCTGGCCCACCGCCACGCCTTTGGGCGCGATGATGTAGCGACGCTCACCATCGGCATAACAAAGCAGGGCAATGTGTGCGCTGCGATTAGGGTCATATTCGACACGCTCAACCTTGGCTGCGATGCCATCTTTGTTACGACGAAAGTCGATGATGCGGTAATGCTGTTTGTGGCCACCGCCACGATGACGCGTGGTGATGCGGCCGTTGTTATTACGTCCTGCGGTTTTGGACTGTGGCTCGACAAGAGCATCAAATGGACGGCCCTTGAAGAGGTCAGGCGTGGTGACGCGGACAACCGCGCGACGGCCTGGCGATGTGGGTTTAAGTTTTACGATGGGCATTTAGATTGCCTCCCCGCCGAAATTGATTTCCTGGCCCTGAACCAAACGAACGTAGGCCTTGCGAACATTGCGACGGCGTCCCTCGGCACGGCCGAAACGCTTGGCCTTGCCTTTTTGGTTCAACACGCTCACCGAATGAACCTTCACCTTGAACATGAGTTCGACGGCGGCCTTGATTTCAGGCTTGGTCGCGTCTTGCATCACGCGAAAAGCGACATGGTTGGTACGCTCGGCAATGGCGGTGCTCTTTTCAGAGACGATGGGCGACAACAAAATCTTCATGAGACGCTCTTGGTTCATGACAGCATCTCCTCTACTTTGGTGAGCGCGCTGCGCGTAATAAGCACGCGATCGAAGTACACGAGTGAGACGGGGTCGGTGTACTCGGGCTCGAGAATGGCAATGCTTTGCAGGTTGCGCGAGGCCAGGTGCAAGGTCTCGTCGAAAAAGTCGGTGATCAGAAGCACCGAGTCAAGACCCATCTGCTTGAGCTTAGAGGCCACAAGCTTGGTCTTGGGTGCTTCGACTTCAAATTTCTCAACGACGGCCAAACGACCTTCGCGCGCCAACTGAGAGAGGATGGAGCGAACGCCGGCTCGATACATCTTCTTGTTGACTTTGTGAGAGAAGTTTTCGTCGGGGGAATTCGGGAAGACCTTGCCGCCACCACGCCAGAGAGGGCTTGATGCACGACCCGCACGGGCACGGCCTGTTCCCTTTTGACGCCAGGGCTTCTTCGTGGATTTGTTGATTTCCGAGCGATCTTTTTGCTTGCGATTCGCGCTACGGGCGTTGGCCTGATAGGCCACGACCACCTGGTGAATCAGCGGCTCATTGAAGTCGCGGTTAAAAATGGTGTCGTTGGCATTGACGGTGCCAGAGGCCTGGCCCGCGTCATTCAGAAGCTTCAGTTCCATGGTGCGCTCCCCTTATGCCTTCGATGCAGACTTGGCTGCATCGGCAGGTTGACGAACCGTGGGCCGCACGATGACATCGCCACCTTTGGATCCGGGCACAGCGCCCTTCACCAAGAGCAGCTGACGATCGGCGTCAACACGAGCGATTTCAAGATTCTGTACGGTGCGCTTGAGCGAGCCGTCGTGACCAGCCATGCGCTTGCCGGGGAAAACTCGGCCGGGGTCCTGGGCCATACCGATGGACCCGGGCACATTGTGCGAGCGCGAGTTACCGTGCGAGGCGCGATTGGACGAAAAGTTATGACGCTTGATTGTTCCCGTGAAGCCCTTACCCTGGGTCACACCGGTAACGTCAACCTTCTGGCCAGCCTGAAAAATAGCGGCGTTGATGACCTCGCCTGGCTTAAGAGCGGCAAGCTGGTCTTCGGCGACGTTGAATTCTTTGAGGACCGATGCGCTGTCTGCGCCCGCTTTCGCGAGGTGACCGGCAACGGGTTTGGTCATGCGACCGGCGCGCTTGCTGCCAAAGGCAACCTGCACGGCGCAATAGCCGTCTGTATCGGCTGTTTTGATCTGGGCGACGCGGTTGTTTGACACGTCAATCACGGTGACCGGCACTGTATCGCCTTCTTCCGTGAAAATACGGGTCATACCAACCTTGCGACCGAGGAGTCCAAGGCTCATTTTTTCTCCGTTCCCGACTTCGATTGGCCGGGGCTAACAATAAAAGTGCTTTCCCGAATGCGGAAAAGCCCTCAAGTATAAAACAATTAAATCTGGTCTGGCAAGTCTTACTGAAGCTTGATTTCGACGTCCACGCCGGCGGGGAGATCAAGCTTCATCAGCGCGTCCACCGTCTTGTCCGTAGGATCGACGATGTCCATCAGTCGCTGATGGGTACGAATCTCCAGCTGATCCCGTGAGGTTTTGTTCACATGCGGGCTTCGCAGCAGGTCAAAGCGACGGATGGAGGTGGGAAGCGGCACGGGGCCACGAACCACGGCGCCAGTACGCTTGGCGGTGTCGACAATCTCGAGAGCCGACTGGTCGATCAGTTTGTAATCAAAGGCCTTCAGGCGAATACGAATCTTTTGTTGCATGACATCTCCAAAGAGCAGATAAAGAGCGAAAAATAAAACCCGTTAAGAAGGGAGCGAGCGGCCCTGGGAATCAGTGGCCGCTCTTTCCGGATACTTCGGTCGCGATAAAGGCTCGATTACTCGATCACTTTAGCGACGACGCCTGCGCCGACGGTGCGGCCACCTTCGCGGATCGCAAAGC
>CAYWPQ010000005.1:0-63972 GCA_964460315.1 uncultured Bordetella sp.
AAATCACCGATGTCCGGTACCTTTAACTCGATCGCTGCCATCTTGGTTGTCTCCTTTGCCGTCGGCGCTTAGACCGACATCGGGCTGGGTCGGGATGTCTTGATGCCGTATTTCTTGATGGCGTCTTCCACCACCGACATCTTGATCTTTCCTTCATCAGCAAGGCCACGAAGTGCCGCCACCGCAACATAGCGACGGTCCACTTCGAAGAACTCGCGAAGCTTGGCGCGTGTGTCGGATCGGCCAAAGCCATCGGTGCCAAGGGTGATGTAGCGACGCCCGGCCGGCACATAGGGGCGGATCTGATCCGAGAAAAGCCGCATGTAATCGGTCGCCGCCACGATGGGGCCTTCCTGAGAGGCGAGCTGCTGGGTGACATAAGGCACCTTGGCCGGCGCGGAAGGATTCAAAAGGTTGAATCGCTCACACTCAATGCCGTCCCGACGAAGCTCGGTGAAGCTTGGGCAGCTCCAGACATCGGCGGCCACGCCGAAATCGGCATGAAGCATGGCGGCTGCCTCGATCACTTCGCGAAGAATGGTGCCGCTACCCAGAAGCTGAACGCGAGTCTTCGATGACCGATCGCCCTCTTTCAAGAGATACATACCCCGCAGAATCTGCTCTTCGGTGCCTGGCTTCAAACCGGGGTGAGCGTAGTTTTCATTCATCAGAGTGATGTAGAAAAACACGTCTTCCTGTTCGGCCACCATCCGCTTTAATCCGGAGTGCAGAATGACCGCGACCTCATGCGCAAAGGTGGGGTCGTAAGACACACAATTCGGGATGACGGACGAAAGAATATGGCTGTGGCCGTCTTCGTGCTGAAGGCCTTCCCCGTTCAACGTGGTTCGTCCCGCCGTGCCGCCCATCAAAAAGCCGCGAGCCCGCATGTCACCAGCCGCCCAGGCCAGATCGCCCACACGCTGCAGGCCAAACATGGAGTAGTAAACAAAGAACGGGATCATGATGCGGTTATTCGTGGAATAGCTGGTTGCAGCCGCGATCCAGGAACTCATTCCGCCCGCTTCATTAATTCCTTCCTGAAGAATTTGTCCTTTGACGTCTTCACGGTAATACATCACCTGATCGCGATCCACAGGCTCGTACTTCTGAGCCTCAACGGAATAGATACCAATCTGCCGGAACAGGCCTTCCATGCCAAAGGTTCTTGCCTCATCCACCAGAATCGGCACCACACGCGGGCCCAGTTCTTTATCACGCAGCAGCTGTGTAAGGCAGCGAACGTATGCCTGGGTGGTGGAGATCTCGCGGCCCTCGGCCGTGGCCTCGAGCACTGGGGCAAAAATGTCGAGTGCAGGCACCGGCAGTTGTTCGTCAGCCTTCTCGCGACGTGATGGCAGATAGCCGCCAAGGCTCTTGCGGCGCTCGTGCAGGTATTGCATCTCGGGCGCGTCATCCGAGGGCTTGTAAAACGGAATATCCTGAAGCTGCTCGTCACTGACTGGGATGCCGAAGCGGTCACGGAACTCGTGAATCGTCATGTCGTCCAGCTTCTTCGTCTGGTGTGCCGTGTTGCGGCCCTCGGCCACCTTGCCCATGCCATAGCCCTTGATGGTCTTCACCAAAATCACGGTGGGCTGGCCTTTGTGCCTGCTTGCCGCCGAAAAAGCCGCGTAGATTTTATTGGGGTCATGGCCACCACGATTCAGACGCCAGATGTCGTCGTCGGTCATGCGAGAAACCATCTCGAGAAGTTTCGGATGCTTGCCGAAGAAATGCTTACGAACGTAGGCGCCATCATTGGCTTTGTAATTCTGGTATTCGCCGTCAACGGTCTCCATCATGACCTTCTGAAGGATGCCTTCCTTGTCTTTGGCCAGCAGCGGGTCCCAATAAGAACCCCAGATCACCTTGATCACATTCCAGCCAGCACCGCGAAAGTCACTTTCGAGCTCTTGAATGATTTTTCCGTTGCCGCGCACAGGGCCATCGAGGCGCTGCAGATTGCAGTTCACAACAAACACCAGGTTGTCGAGCTTTTCGCGCGAAGCAAGCCCAATCGCACCCATCGACTCCGGCTCATCCATCTCGCCGTCGCCACAGAACGCCCAGACCTTGCGCTCTTCGGTGTCGGCAAGCCCCCGTGCATGCATGTACTTTAAGAATCGAGCCTGATAGATGGCCATTAATGGGCCAAGACCCATCGACACCGTGGGGAACTGCCAGAAATTGGGCATGAGCTTGGGGTGTGGATAGCTTGATAGCCCTTTGCCGTCGACCTCACGTCGAAAGTTGATCAACTGGTCTTCCGAAATGCGCCCCTCAAGGAAAGCCCGGGCATAGATGCCTGGCGATGAATGACCCTGAATGAAAAGGAGGTCATGGCCCTTCGGGTGATCAGGGCCTTTCCAGAAATGGTTAAAGCCAATGCCCAGCATGTTGGCCAGGGACTGAAAGCTTGAGATGTGCCCGCCAAGGTCGCCCTCGCCTCGGTTGGCGCGGACCACCATGGCCATGGCGTTCCAGCGCATCCATGAACGCAGGCGTTCTTCGTATTCCTGGTTTCCGGGGCAGTGTTCTTCTAGCGCCGTGGGAATGGTGTTGACGTACGCGGTGTTGGCGGAAAAAGGGATGAACCCGCCCGATCGTCTTGTCTGATCGATCAGGGTCTCCAGAAGGAACTGCGCGCGCTCCGGCCCTTCGCGCTCAATCACTGCCTCGAGCGACTCAAGCCACTCCTTGGTCTCGACTTCATCCATGTCGATGCGCTTTGCGTCCGTCATGCGGGTCTCCTTAGAAAGCTGTTGTTTTAATGACCACCATTGTGTTGAGTAGGTTCTGCCCAAGGCAAGCACTTTTTCACGATGCGGCAGAATATTTCGTATTATAAAAAATAAGCTAGCGATTACCCTAGGGTCAGCTTCGATACACTCAAGCTTCCCATGCAATCACGCCCCAATTCCTCCAGTCGCGCGCTTTTGAAGGCGCTGAACCAGGCCAAACTCCCTGGGCGCCCAACCGCGAGATGGGTGCTGCTTACCCCTGTTTTGGCCTTGGTCGCCCTGACCCTGCTGATGGGCGCGACGGTCTGGTATCTGAGCGAATCGGAAAAAACCCAGCAGGCGCAAGCCTTAAGGGGAGATGTCGAGAGCACCCAAAGAACGATTCGAGAGCGGCTTCAGTCCCACGAGCAAGAGTTGCAGTCCATCGCCAACTTTCTTGCCGAACGAGGCAACGAAACTCAATTCAGAATTCTTGCCGAATCATTCTTCGCGCAGAGTGCCGAGGCCACCTTTTTGGCATGGATCGACTTAAGTGGTGTGGTGCGGTCGGTTCGAACATCCCAGAGCATTCCCAGCGAAAGCTTCGACCGAGTTGGGGTCCCCCTTCAAAAGATCAAGCGCATCGAAGCGTTTAGTCGCGCCCTTTCTAATCGTAAGTCCGAGTATTCCGAACCCATGCCGGGCAAGACCACAGGCACTGATCTCGATGTTGTGGTTCCGATCATGCAGGACGGACTGCCCAAAGGCGCGGTGATTGCCACCTATTCACTGACAAGCCTCTTACTGAATACGGTTCCCACTGAAATTTCGAATCGGGTTGCCTTCACGCTCACCGACAGCCGAGGCGTGACCTTGGCCCAGACCCGCAACGCCATCGAGTTGATGAACAAGCCCCAGCATGAGGTTGGTCTTGACCCCATCGGACAGTTGATTCGTATGAGAGGCTACGCGCTGACTTCCGTCGGCTCGTTTCTGAGCAATGTCATCACTACCCTGATTGCAGGGCTCATCACGCTGGCTGTGGTGAGCCAGGTGCTCATCTGGCGAAACACCCGCAAGCGCCTTGGCGTGGAGTCAGTACTTGCCGAGGAAACCGCATTTCGTCGCGCCATGGAGAATTCCATGTCCACGGGCATGCGGGTGATTAACCTGGAGGGGCAGATCACCTATGTCAACCCAGCGTTTTGCCGAATGGTGGGGTTTGGCGCCGAAGAGCTCACGGGTGCATCACCACCCTTTCCTTATTGGCCAGCCGACACCAAAGACCAGCTTCAGAAAAATCTGGACCGGATGCTTTCGGGTGAAAGCCCCCCATCGGGTCTGCCCATCAACATCATGCGCAAGGATGGTTCGCGGCTGATCGTGCGGATGTACACCTCGCCACTGATTGACCATACCGGCGAGCAGACTGGCTGGATGACCTCAGTGACGGACATCACCGAGCAGACACGAATTCGGCAAGAACTCGCCCAGGCCCAGGAGCGATTCATCACCGTGTTGCAGGCGCTGGATGCTGCCGTGTCGGTGGCCACGCCGACACCGGATGACGAACTTCTGTTTGCCAATCAGGCCTACAAGAAATGGTTTGGCAATTCACTGGACAATGGCCATCGCTACCTTTGTGCGACGGCCAGCGGGCCTTGGGCGGATGTCCGCGAGGTGTTCAGTCCACTGGTTCAGCGATGGTTCGAGGTTCGTGTTCGAAATATTCAATGGGTCGATGGCCGCAATGTCGAAATGGTTGTGGCCACCGACATCACCCAGGAACGGGCCACTGAAGTAGCGCAACGAGAACAGCATGAACGACTGCAGCAGACAGCGCGACTCATCACGATGGGTGAAATGGCCTCATCTCTTGCCCACGAGCTCAACCAGCCACTCACCGCCATTGCCAACTACACCTCGGGTGCCGCGTCTCGGCTTCGACTCTCACAATCCAGAGGCGAGCCGCCCTCCACAGACGATCTCATCGAACTTCTGGGGAAAACAGCGAGACAGGCCGAACGGGCCGGCCAGGTGATTCGACGCATTCGAAGCTTCGTGAAGCGTAACGACCCCATTCGCAAGCCGACCACAGCAAGCTCGATCGTGGCGGACACCCTGGGTCTTGCCGAAATCGATGCCCGCGAACGAGGGCTCGAGATTATTCAGCATGTGCACGAGCCGCTGCCACTTCTGAATGTCGACCCCATTTTGATTGAACAGGTTTTGCTGAATCTGGTGAAAAACGGCCTGGATGCGATGCGCGATTCCGAGCACCATCAGCTCGTTGTGGATGTGAGCATGAGCGGCGATCAGGTCATGTTTTCTGTGATGGACCGTGGCCACGGGGTGCCCGCCGAGATGCGCGGCCGGCTTTTTGATTCCTTTTACACCACGAAGTCCGATGGTATGGGGATGGGTTTGAACATCTGCCGCTCCATCATCGAATCTCACCAAGGGCGGCTCTGGTTCGATGACAACCCAGAGGGCGGCTGCACCTTTCGGTTTACATTACCCGTATTACCATCTGATCTAGCCAATACCGTTTTGTCGTCACCGAAGGAGCCTCCAACATGAATGCCGATTTATCCCGCGCGAGTCACCAAGAGATCGTCTATGTGGTGGATGACGATGAAGCCGTCCGCGACTCGCTGCGCTGGCTGCTTGAGGGACACGGCTTTCGGGCGACAGTTTTTGACAGCGCCGAGCGCTTTTTGAGTTCGCTCCCCCCCGGTGCGATGGGCCCGATGCATGGCTGCCTGATTGCCGACGTGAGAATGCCCGGAATGACCGGGACCGAGCTTCACGACGAGCTGATTCGTCGGAACATTCAGATCCCCCTCATTTTTATTACAGGCCACGGCTCCGTTCCCATGGCGGTCAACAGCATGAAAAAGGGGGCGGTTGATTTTCTGGAAAAGCCCTTCAATGACGAACAGCTCTGCATGCTGGTCGCAAGCGCCTTTCAGAAAGTTCGCGACGAAGGGTCCAAGAGCGTGTTGTCAAAACGTGCGCAAGAGCTTTTGGCGAGGCTGACCCCGCGCGAAGAACAGGTGCTCGACCGCATTGTCGCGGGCCGCCTGAATAAGCAGATTGCCGATGACCTTGATATCAGCATCAAAACCGTGGAGGCTCACCGGGCCAATATCATGGACAAGATCGAGGCCCGCACCATGGCCGACCTGATGAAGACCGCGCTTGCCGCCCGACAGGCATAGAGGAGTGCTATAATTCACCGCTTCGCGCGGCTGTAGCTCAGATGGATAGAGTACCTGGCTACGAACCAGGGGGTCGTGGGTTCAATTCCTGCCAGCCGCGCCACTTTTCAAGGGTCATTCGACCCGAAGTGCATCCACCGGCTTAAGCCGTGATGCTTTGGCCGCGGGATACCAGCCAAAAAACACCCCAATCGCCGCAGAAAACCCAAACGCTAAAGCCACCGAGATCAGGGTGATTTCAATCAATAGCCCGCTGAAGCTGGCTATGCCCCAGGCGGCAAGCACCCCCAGGGCCACGCCAATCGAGCCTCCGGCAAGGCAGATCACGATGGCCTCGATCAGGAACTGGCGAAGGATGTCTCGCTGACGGGCGCCGATCGCCATTCGAATGCCGATCTCTCGGGTTCGCTCGGTCACACTGACCAGCATGATATTCATGATGCCGATGCCCCCCACCAGAAGCGACACACCCGCAATCGAACCAAGCATCAGTGCCATGGCCCTGGCTGCGAGCGCCGCGGTTTCGGCAATGGCGGTGAGGTTCCGAATGGTGAAGTCATTGTCCTGGCCGGGTGCAATTCGATGTCGAAGTCGCAGAAGCTCGGTCACCTCGGCTTCCGCCTCGGCCATTACTTCCGCACCTTTTGCTTGAACGAGCATCATGCTGATGCTTCCAGGAAAGCTGCTTCGAATCAGCTGCTGACGGGCCGTGGTGAGCGGAATAAAAACCGCATCATCTTGGTCACGTCCGTCAAGGCTCTGGCCTTTCGAGGCCAAGGTACCAATGACCGTGAATGGAAGATTGCTGATTCGTATTGTTTTTCCAACAGGGGGCTCGTTACCGAAAAGCTGACGGGCGGTGGTCTGTCCAATCACCGCAACGCGGGTGTAGGAACGCAGATCGTTATCACTGATGAGATCCCCCTGCTGAGGGTCCCATGACCGAAGAGGGAAGTAATCCGGCGTGACCCCCGTGACCATGGCCGCCCAGTTGGAATTTCCGTAAGCAAGCTGAAAGCTTCGCATCACTAGGGGGGCTACGCGCTGAATGCTTGGCACGCTGGTAATGGCCTCGGCGTCAGTGACCGTCAGTGTCTGTGCAGCGCCTGCCCCGAAACGCACACCACCCGACGTCTGTGAGCCAGGGAAGATCACCAAAAGGTGGCTTCCCATGGAACTGATGGTTTGATTGACCAACGACTGGGTGCCGCGACCCACCGCAAGCATGATGACCACCGCGCAGACCCCGATAATCACCCCCAACATGGTGAGTGAGGTTCGAAGCCGATTGGTTGAAAGGGCGCGGAAGGCTTCCTCGATCACCTGGGGCGTTTTCATTGCAGCCCACCTTCGACCGGACCGTCGTAGATGACCTTGCCATCCTTTAGGCGCACCAGCCTGCGGCCGAATCGGGCGATATCTGATTCATGGGTCACCAAGATGACGGTGATGCCCTGCTCGCGATTGAGGCGTTGAATCAGCGACATGATCTCGTTGGAAGTTTGGGTGTCAAGATTGCCCGTGGGCTCGTCCGCAAGCAGCACCGGAGGCTGCATCACCAGTGCGCGAGCAATCGCAATGCGCTGCTGCTGGCCGCCCGAGAGCTGATTGGGAAGGCGATCGCCAAAGTCGCGCAGGCCAACCAGCGTAATTTTTTCGCCAGCACGATTGCGGGCCTGATCACGAGGCATGCCGCTGTAAATGAGCGGCAGAGCAATATTGTCTAACGCCGACATCCGCTTCAAGAGATTGAAACCCTGGAACACGAAGCCAAGCTTTCGATTGCGAATGGCTGCCAGCTGGTCGTTGGGCATGCCCGCCACGGATTCACCATCAAGAACGTAGCCGCCCGATGTGGGTGTGTCCAGGCAACCAAGAATATTCATCAGGGTGGATTTCCCTGAACCCGACTGCCCCATTAAACAGACGAACTCGCCCGATTGAATGTCAAGTGATATGCCATGCAGCACTGGAACGACCGGGGCCCCGGGAGGCTCGTACTGCTTACGAATGTCGACAAGCCGAATCAGCGGGTTCGACATGACTAGAACATGCGGAAACGAAAGCCACTGGTCTGCTGCGGCCCATTCGCCAACGATGCAGCACGTGTGACCACCTCTTCCCCTTCGGCCAGGCCTTCAAGAATTTGGGTGAACCGGCCGTCGGAAAGACCAATCTTCACCGGCCGCTCGAGGAGGCTGCCATCGGCCTGCAAGAGATACACCTTCGAAGCCCCTGCCGCCGCTGGGCCCGGAGGACTGCCGGAGGCCGGCGGACGAAAGCGCAGCGCTGCTGCGGGAACCCGCAGCACAGCATCTTGACGATTGGTTTCAATCGACACCTGGGCCGTCATGCCTGGCAACAGAGTGCCGTCTTGGTTGTCGACACTGATGACCACGTTGTAGGTCACGACGTTTTGCTGGCTGACGGGGTTGAGGCGCACCATCTGGACCTTGGCATTGAAGTCGCGGTCTCGGAAGGCGTCCACAGTAAAGCGAACTGGCTGACCGGGCTTGATTACACCAACATCGGCCTCGGGCACCGAGGTGTTGATCTGCATTTTTCTTAGGTCTCGGGCGATCTGAAAAAGTGTGGGTGTCTGAAAACTGGCCGCCACCGTTTGGCCAACATCAATGCCACGATTCACCACCGTGCCGGCAATGGGCGAGCGGATCTTGCTGTAGCCCAGGTTGGTTTTGTCGCGGGAGAGCTGGGCCTGCACCTGAGCCACCTGGGCCCGAGCGGTCATGACGTCGCGACGAAGGCCATCGAGCGCGCTGTCGGCGACGAAGCCTTTTTCGCGCAACGATTCATTGCGTTTAAGCACAAGCTCCGCGTTGTTCAGATTCGCTGTTGCCGACGCAAGGCTGGCCTCGGTTTGGCGAATCTGCGCCTCGAGGATGGATGGGTCGAGTTCCGCAAGGAGCTGCCCTTCTTTCACCCGCTGATTGAAGTCCACATGGAGACGCACAACGGTGCCAGAGATTTGCGTACCAACATTCACAAGTTCAACGGGGTTCAAGGTGCCGTTGGCGGAGACCCGCTGGATGACGGGGCCGGTATCAACCTTGGCGGTGGACCACTTCGGCTGATCGGCTGCGTTTCTATTGTTCAAGAAGAGCGCCACAGCAACCGCACCCAAGGCCACGGCTATGACCGCGATAACTTTTTTCAACGACAAAGACACTTGATGTTTCAACCTTGAAGAATTGGGCTACGGAATTTCCCTAGTTTAGGCGTTTTTAAGGTCTTGTTGGCGAGAACACCATTGCCTTAAAACAAACAACGTGCATTTAATGAGTGGGCTGTTTATTAAGCTCATTTAATCAGAGCAGTTCATAACTAAAACGTTCCAAGGAGACCCAATGAAATTATCAAAAATTGCGCTTGGTCTTTTGGCGGCAAGCATCGCCACGGCCGCCACCGCCCAAGCCCGCCCAGACAACCTCAGCACACTCAAGCAGATGAAGGTCGCCACCACCGACCTCAATATCCCTGTCGTGCCACAGGAAGGCCGAAACGCGAATGCCATTCGTGAGAACCTGAAACGGGTCAAGCTGCCACCAGGATTCAAGATCGACCTTTTCGCAGTCGTCCCCGATGCGCGCCATATGGCCGTTGCCCCTTCCACCAATATGCTCTTCGTGGGCACCCGCAAGACCACCGTCTGGGCGGTGACCGATCGAAATAGTGATGGCGTGGCCGACGAGGTGAAATCCTTTGCGCCGTCATTAAAGTTCACGAATCCGAATGGTGTCTGCTGGACGAAGGACGGCTTTCTGATCGTTGCGGAACACAACCGGGTCCTGAATTTCCCGGCCGCCGAGTTCTTCTATGAAGGCCCGGATGTTGCGGTGATCGAAGTGGTGGGCCAGGGTAAGCTGATTCCTGTCGAAGAGGAGTCCTACAACCACGGCGCTCGTACCTGCCGTGTTGGGCCTGATGGCAAGCTCTACATCACGCTGGGCCAGCCCTACAACGTTCAGCCTGCAGAAAAAGTGGATCTCTATGACCGGATTGGCATCGGCGGCATTGTTCGCATGAATGCTTTTGACGGCAGCCAGCGTGAAGTCTTCGCTCGCGGCCAGAGAAACTCCGTGGGCCAGGACTTCAACCCGAAAAACGGTCACCTCTGGTGGACCGACAACCAGGTGGATGGTCTGGGCGATGACATCCCTCCGGGTGAACTGAATCGGTCAACCAAGGCCGGCGAGCACTTTGGCTTTCCGTACTGGAATGGCAAGTACAAGGTTGCCGGGTCTCCCGCCGCACCCGACCTGAAGGACATGAAAGAGCCGCAGGGCGCGATCTTCCCCCAGGTTGAGTTTCCGGCGCACCAGGCCCAGCTTGGCATGGCCTTCTACACCGGCAAGAAATTCCCCGCGAAGTATCAAGGGGGAATCTTCGTTGCCGCCCATGGGTCTTGGAACCGCACCAAGCCCAGTGGTGCCGAAGTGCAGTTCGTTCCAGTCAATGCCGATGGAAGCGCCGGAAAAATGGAAGTCTTTGCCTCGGGCTTTCTTGACCCCGAGACGGGCCTCTATCGTGGACGTCCGGTGGATGTTGCCGTCATGAAAGATGGTTCGATTTTGGTTTCGGACGACTTCGCCGGTGCCATTTATCGCATTAGCTACGAAGGCGAAGGCAAGTAAGTTGTCTGAGGCTCGAACCGTCGAGCCTCAGCAACAGCAGAGGACGGGGGGCGGATCTCGCCTCCCTCCTCAATTTTCAAAGACCCAACCCATGACATTACGTTTCTTAAAAATCATTGGTTTTGCTTCTCTCTCCATCGCCGCGTCGCTGGCTGTCGCAGGTGACCCCAAGGCCGGCCAGGTTCGCGCCAACAGCTGTGTCGTGTGTCACGGCGCTCAGGGCATCTCAATCAATCCCGGCGCGCCACACCTTGCTGGACAGCCCATGATTTACATTGCCGAGCAGCTTCGCCACTACCGTGACGGATCAAGAAAGAACCCCGTCATGGGCGTGATTGCCAAGCCGCTGAGCGACCAAGAGATCCAGGATCTCGCCGCCTGGTATTCCTCCATCGAAATCCAGATTAAACCTTGAGAACAACTCCTTCCCTTTCAGCGGTAAGCCTTGCCGTGATCGCCTCGCTACCGCTCATGGCAGCGGCACAGTCGCTCGACGACATGGTGATCTCGGCAAGCCGAATCGAACAACGAACCTTTGATGCACCGGGGTCGATTCAATCGGTGGGCCAAGAACAGATTCAACAAAGCGGGCCGCAGATTAATCTAAGCGAATCGCTTGCCAGCATTCCTGGCATCAACATCGCGAATCGCAACAACTATTCTCAAGATCTTCAGGTGTCGATTCGTGGCTTCGGTTCGCGCGCGCCGTTTGGTGTCCGCGGTGTCCGGCTTCTGATTGATGGCATCCCCCAGACCCTTCCCGACGGCCAGGGTCAGTCATCGCAATTCGCATTGACCTCCGCAGGGCGCATTGAAGTGCTCAAAGGCCCCATCTCGTCGCTGTATGGCAATGCGGCTGGTGGCGTGGTCCAGGTGTTCACGCGAGAGCCCGGGGATCGACCTGAACTTTCGCTCGGCGGTTATTACGGCTCAGACGGGCTTCACCGTTCAACGCTGCAGTACAGCGAGAAGCAAGGGTCTTATGGAATGGTCGTCGACGTCTCAGAGATGGCGAGCGATGGTTTTCGTGACTACAGTGAGGCGAAACGTTCCCAGTTCAACGCGAAGCTCAACCTTGACCGACCCGGCGGGCGTACGTCATTCATGGCCAACATCGTGCGAAACGACTCTCAAGAACCAGGGTCGCTCACGCTCGCCGAGCTCGAATCGGATCGAAACCAGGCCGTGAGCGCGAATGTCATTCATCGCTATGGCAAAGAATTCACGCAGGCCATGCTCGGTGTGGTGTCTGATCATGCGGTCAACACCGACTTCAAGATTGGATGGCGGGCTTATTACGGACTGCGTAAGCTTGATAACCCTTTAGCGCCGGACACGTCATCCACCGGCTTTAGCGAGATTGATCGACGCTTTTATGGCGCTTCGGTCTCGGCCACCCTGCAAGCCAATCTTCTTGGCAAGCCCATCATCAGCACCCTGGGGGTGGATCTTGACGGTGTTAAGGACGATCGCACCGCAAGACAAAATCTTGCCGGCAAGCCAGCCGGTCCTCTTGGGAGAAAAGAAGACAACCTGGCCAGCAACACTGACGCCTTCGTGCAGACCCAATGGTTCGTCAGTGAGCGTGCCACCCTGATGGCTGGGGTCCGTGCAAGCCGGGTCACCCTTGAGGTGGATGATCACTACCTTGACGACAGCGTGGACGGCTCGGGCAAGCGTCGATATTCAGGTGTCTCGCCCGTGCTTGGCCTCACCCTTCATGCAACGGATCGGCTCAATGTCTTTGCACAGGTCGGACGGGGCTTTGAAACGCCAACCATGAATGAGGTGCTCTACACACCCAACGGCACTCGTACACCAAGTAACCGGTTCTATGGCGGGATTGACGCCGCAAAAAGCAAGCAGGCTGAATTGGGGCTGAAGTGGCGGCCAGCGGCATCCACCAAGCTCGATGCCTCGGTCTTTCAAGCCAAGACGGACCGAGACATCGTCCCTTACTACCTTTCCACTTCGTCATCAGCCTGGCAGAACGCGAAAACCCAACGCCGAGGCGCGGAAGTTTCCGCAGAACATCTCGCAGCAAAGACCGTCAGGCTTCGCGCCGCACTCACCTATGTTGACGCCCGATACGACGAAGAGATTCAAACGGTTCGTGCAACCACAACATCGCTGGTGAATGTTGCCAAGGGAAACACCATGCCCGGTGTGCCGAAAGCGCGCTACTTCTTAGAGGCTTCATGGCGGTCCGCGGGCTGGCAAACAACGGGCAAGAGCTTCACTGAAGTCGCCATGGAGTGGATCGGTGCTGGATCCATGTGGGCAAACTCGGCCAACACCTCGTCCGTGGCGGGGTATGGCGTGACGAATCTTCGGATTGGCCAACAGTGGCAGCAAGGCGACCATCGTATCCAACTCTCGGCCCGCGTGGACAACCTTGGTGACAAAGCATATGTCGGCTCCGTGGTGTCGGACCAGGCGTTCCTGCGCTTTTACGAACCGGGGGCGCCACGAAACTGGCTGGTGGGCCTGAGTTACGCCTATCTGATGTAACAAAAAACCCGGCGGTGCCGGGTTTTTTGTTGAAGCGGTTCCAAGAAAACGATCAGGCGATTTCCTCGTAGAGCGGGAGGGTGAGGAACTCCGCGAAATCTTCGCTCGTGGACATCTGCTCAAAGATCTCGGCAGCACGGTCGTAAGTCTTGGTGTCGGTGGTTCCAGAAGCAGACACCGACGCCTTCACCTTGGCAAGCTCTTCGGGCACCAGCTTGCGAACAAGCTCGGCGGTAACCTTTGTGCCATCTTCAAGTTTGCCCTTGGGTGAGCGGATCCACTGCCAGACCTGAGACCGGGAGATCTCGGCGGTGGCCGCATCTTCCATGAGATTGTGAATGGGGACGCAACCGTTTCCTGCAAGCCATGCACCAAGGTAATGGATGCCCACATTGATGTTCATCCTTAGACCGGCCTCGGTGATTGGAGCCTCGGGCTGAAAGTCCAGAAGATTGGCTGCCGTCACACTAACTTCGGGTTTCTGCTTGTCGATCTGGTTGGGGCGGTCGCCAAGAACCGCGACGAATTCCTTCATCGCCGGCTCAACCAGGCCGGGGTGGGCCACCCATCCGCCATCGTAGCCGTCGGTTGCGTCACGTTTCTTGTCATTGATGATGCCCTGCATGGCGACCGCGTTTTTCTCGGGGTCGTTCTTGATGGGAATCAATGCGCTCATGCCACCGATGGCCGGTGCATTGTGCTTATGACAGGTCTTCAGGAGCAGCAATGCGTAGGAGCGCATGAAAGGTGCCGTCATCGTGACCTTGCTTCGGTCAGCAAGACAGAAGTTGCGGTCGACCTTGAACTTCTTGATGCAGGAGAAGATGTAATCCCAGCGGCCCGCATTCAAACCAGCACTGTGGTCGCGGAGCTCGTAGAGGATCTCTTCCATCTCGAACGCCGCAACAATGGTTTCGATCAGCACGGTGGCCTTGATGGTGCCCTGGGGAATGCCTAGCTCGTTTTGCACCATCACGAAGATCTCATTCCAGAGACGCGCCTCCAGGTGGCTTTCCATCTTGGGAAGATAAAAATAGGGGCCCGAGCCGCGAGCCAGGAGCTCTTTGGCGTTGTGGAACATGTAAAGGGCAAGATCAAAAATGCCGCCGGAGACCCGCTTGCCGTCCACGAGCACATGCTTTTCGTCCAGGTGCCAGCCGCGGGGGCGAATGAGAAGCACCGCGACCTTGTCATTCAGCTTGTAGTGTTTGCCGTTCTGCTCAAGCGAGATCGTGCGACGGATCGCATCCTTCATATTGATCTGGCCTTGAATCTGGTTGAACCAGTTGGGCGTGTTGGAATCTTCGAAGTCGGCCATGAAGGAATCGGCGCCGGAATTCAGCGCATTGATCACCATCTTGCGATCGACCGGCCCCGTGATCTCCACACGGCGGCACAGGAGATCTTTCGGTAATGGTGCGATGGTCCAGCTGCTCTCGCGAACCGAACGAGTTTCGGGCAGAAAGTCAGGACGCTCACCGGCATCGAGTCGCTTCACCCGCTCGACACGCTTGGCCAGGAGCTCCTGACGACGTGATTCAAACGAGCGGTGAAGTTTGGCCACAAGGCTCAAGGCCTCAGGGGTAAGAATTTCAGCAAAGGCCGGGGTGATTTCGGCTTTGATTTCCACGCCGGCAGGTAAGGCAATACTCATGGACAACTCCTATTCATCATTGGGGCCTGCCTTGGGGCAGGCAACAGTCATTCAAATTTCAATTCAAATCGGTTGCGATTTCTCGCTGCACAACCAGTCGGACACCTCAGTTAACGAGGGCCCCATGCGATGAGGCACGACCCCCAGATTTTCGGAAGGAAGGCCCTGCCGATTCACCCAGAAGGTTTGAAAACCAAACCAGGTTGCACCGCAGATGTCCCAACCGTTCGACGAGACAAACACCAGCTCATTTGCTGCACACCTGAAGTAATCTGGCGCCAGCTGATAGACCGCGGGGTCAATCTTGTACTTCTGAACCGAGTGGGCTGACAGAATCGTGTCAAAACACCCCGTCATGCCGGCGCTCTCAACCGCCTTGGCAATCATTTCGGGGTTCCCATTGGAATGGATGGCCAAGGGGTACCCCGCTTCCTGAAGACGCTGTAGCGCCTTCAGGTTTTCTGGAAACGCCTTCAACACCGAATATTGATCAAGAAGGCTGTCTCGTTGTTCCGCATTCATGCCAAGACGCAAGGCGTTGGCACAATAGTCCAAGGCGTCGATGGTGATACCCCAGAACGACTTGTACTGCCCTGCCATTGACCGAAGCCGCGTGTACTCGACCTGCTTATCTCGCCATAGCCGGGCGAGAGCATCGCCCCGACCTGGAAAGAGCTGCTCGGCCTGTTGGGCCACCGAATAGACGTCGAACAGCGTGCCGTAGGCGTCAAAACAAATGGCTCGGGCAGGTTTTGTCATGGTCAGACGCCCGATTATATTGGATAAGGCCCAGACTCACGCCCGACCGGTTTGAATCCCGCAGCCCATGGTAAGGTTCTGCCCTTATTCTCCAAGGCTTAGGCCCAAGACTCCGCCAACCCCAATGTTCGCCTATCGCCACGCCTTTCACGCCGGCAACCATGCCGATGTCATGAAGCACATCACGCTGATGGCCACGCTCGAACTCATGCAGCGCAAGGACACGCCACTGCTTTGCATGGACACCCATGCCGGGGCTGGCCTTTATGCCCTGCACAGCCCGCTGGTGCGTGACAAGGCCGAGTGGCCAAGCGGTATCGGAAAGCTCTGGGGTGTCGACGAGGACACCATGCCCGCGCTGATTGCACGCTATCTTCAGGCCATCAAGCCATTCAATAAAAGTGGCCGACTGGTTCACTATCCTGGCTCGCCACTGCTCATCCAGGAGATGCTGCGACCCGATGATCGTCTTCGTGCATTTGAGATGCACCCTTCGGACATTGGGCCGCTGCAGAACTGCCTGAAGGGCCTTCCTCGTCAGGTGAAGGCCGAACGCAAGGATGGCTTTCAACAGCTGCGAGCACTTCTTCCGCCACCATCACGGCGCGGACTCATTCTGATGGATCCACCCTATGAAATGCGGGACGACTATCGCCATGTCATCGGCGCGCTTCGCGAAGGGCTGAGCCGTTTTGCAACAGGTGTCTACCTGCTCTGGTACCCCAAAATCGGGCGTTTTCAGGTCGATCGGCTGCTCCGACAGATTGGAAGTCTTGGCATTCAAGAGGTCTTGCATGCAACCCTTACCGTGCGCGGGCCGCTGAAAGACGGCCTGGGCCTGCAAGGAAGCGGCATGGTGGTGATTAACCCCCCGTTTGGTCTTCGTGATGCGCTGAGTGAATCCTTCGCCTATCTGGCAAAGACCTTGGGTCAAGACGCCCGCGCCGGCTTTAAAGTGATGCAGGGTGAATCGCCCGCGGAAATCAAAACGGCGCTTGGCATTCAAAGCCCAAGCGCCGTGGTCTCCCCCACCGCAAAAATCTAATTCACGATCGCTTTCGCGATCTGCGGCAAGACACTGCCTGCTTACGCCACCTTCTTTTGGTCTGAGTGGCTGTCAAAAAACTGCTCGTCTTCCGTTGAACCCTTGAGCGCTGCGGTGGATGCGTCACGCTCGATGGTGGTGGTCACCGCGTCGAAGTAGCCGGTGCCAACCTCGCGCTGATGCTTCACCGCGGTGAAGCCCTTTTCAGCGGCGGCGAACTCGGCCTGCTGAAGCTCCACGAAAGCGCTCATGTTGTCACGCGCATAGCCATAAGCCAGGTTGAACATGGAGTAGTTCAGGCTGTGGAATCCGGCCAAGGTGATGAACTGGAACTTGTATCCCATGGCGCCGAGCTCACGCTGGAACTTGGCGATGGTGGCGTCGTCGAGATTCTTTTTCCAGTTGAACGATGGCGAGCAGTTGTAAGACAACAGCTTGCCGGGGAACTGCTTGTGAATCGCTTCAGCAAACGCCTTGGCAAAGGCAAGGTCAGGCTTGCCGGTTTCACACCAGATCATGTCCGCGTAAGGCGCATAGGCCAGTCCGCGGGAGATTGCCTGATCAAGACCAGGCTTCGTGCGATAGAAACCTTCAACGGTGCGTTCACCGGTCAGGAAGGGACGATCATTTTCATCGACATCGGAGGTGACCAGATCAGCGGCCTCGGCATCCGTTCGTGCGAGCAAGACCGTGGGCACACCCGAAACGTCGGCAGCAAGACGCGCGGCGACAAGCTTGGCGACGGCCTCGCGGCTGGGGACAAGAACCTTGCCGCCCATGTGACCGCACTTCTTGACGGAGGCCAGCTGATCTTCAAAGTGAACACCGGATGCGCCGGCGTTAATCATGGACTTCATCAGTTCAAAGGCATTCAGCACGCCACCAAAGCCCGCCTCAGCGTCAGCCACGATGGGCAAGAAGTAGTCGACATAGCCGGGGTCACCGGGGTTAAGACCTTCCATCCACTGAATCTGGTCGGCACGGGTGAGTGTGTTGTTGATGCGGTTCACAACCTGGGGAACCGAATTGGCGGGATAGAGGGACTGGTCGGGGTACATCTCTCCGGCGAGGTTCGCATCACCAGCAACCTGCCAGCCTGAGAGATAAACGGCCTTCAGCCCAGCCTTGGCCTGCTGAAGGGCTTGGTTGCCCGTCAGTGCGCCCAGGCTGTTGACGAAGGGCTCGGTGTTCACCAGGTTCCAGAGTTTCTCGGCGCCGCGCTTGGCAAGGGTGTGCTCGGGCTGCAGCGAGCCGCGAAGACGGACCACATCAGCGGCGGTGTATCCGCGCTTAATGCCGCGCCAGCGGGGGTTTTCTGACCAATCTTTTTGAAGTTTCTGTGCTTCGATTTCACGCGTTGACATCATGGTTCTCCCTAGGAAATTGGTGTGTCTATCCTAGGGAAAACTGTTGCTGCGCAATACTTTTTTTTACAGATTTATGAAATTAAAAAACCATTAAAAATCATTGGGTTATAAGCGATTTTCACAATGCGAAACGACGTTTGATGCGCTGAAAAGGAATATTGATGCAATGCGTCATGAACATATCGCATTATGAAAACCAAATTTCGTATTAAGGAATCAACTCGCTTCCCGCAATGTTCGCCAAGCCGGGGCCTGAAGAACGGACCGAAGCGCGAACCAGCCCGCAACAAGGGAAACTGACGCCCCCACCAAGGAGCCCAGAAGAAGGACCGACCAACGAACATCCAGCGAAAGCGAAAAAATTTGTTCAGCAAGCACATGGCCGATGGCGAGCGCTGCTGCGGAGGCCAAAAACCCTGCCACCGCGCCCACCAGAATCAGTTCGATCGCCTGGGCCACAGCAAGCTGACGACGACTTGCGCCAAGGGCGCGAAAGACTGCTGCCTCACGCAGTCTGGCATCTTTGGTTGAAAGCAGCGCCGCCCAAAGCACCAGCACGCCACTGACCAGAGCGAAACCGAAGAGCAGCTGAACAGCAGAGATCACCTGGCTAAGAATGCGCTGCAGCTGATTCACGAGTGCGGAGAGATCGAACACGGTCAGCCCTGGGAACTTACTAAGCAGCCGTTTGGTGAGATCCACGGTGGGCATGCCTTGATCGTCGGCCGGAACATGCACGGAGGTAATCCAGCTCTGCGGAGCGTCAGCCAACGCCGCCGGTGTGAGGATCATGAAGAAATTGACCTGCATGGAATCCCAGCGCAGCGCTCGGAAATTTTGCACCATCACCTCAACCGGTTCGCCAGCGATATCAAAGGTGAGACGGTCGTTCAAACGGATGCCAAGGGTCTGCGCAATGCCAACTTCAACCGAGACCTGTTTGAGGTCTGGGTCCATGGGGGTTCCCGAAACAAGACGGTTGTAGGCAGGAATGGTGTCGCTGTAGGTGAGGTTGAATTCACGATCGAGAAGTCGCTGGGCACGATCGCTTTCGTATTTGGAAAGGTCAATGGCTTCATCATTGATGGCGACCAGCCGGCCGCGAATCATTGGAAAGATGACGGGCGAACCAAGACCGGATTCGCGAATGGTGTCGGCGACGCCAAAACGCTGATCACTTTGAATATTGAGAACAAAACGATTGGGCGCGTCGGGCGGCGTTGAGAGCTTCCATGCCTTGACCAGGTCGGCCTGTACGGTGGTCAGCAGAAAAAGTGCAGTGAGCGCCATGGCCACGCCCTGAATCTGCAGGGCCAACACCCCACCACGTCGCTTCAGACTTCGACTGGTGCTGTTCCAAGCCCATCGCCACACGCCCCAGCTGGACTGTGTTGACACCACCGATCCGGTCGAGGGCAAGAGCCGAAAGACCAGCCATGACAGCACGGCGAACACCAGGGCGGCCATTCCAAAGCCGCCGGCGGTAATGAGCGAAAGCTGCGCATTGCCCGTGCCAAGCCAAAGCAAGAGCCAGACGGCCACCAACATCAAGCCCGCCCAGAGGCGGCCTGACACCGAGCTCACACCAGTGTCCTGTCGCAGTACGCGAACCGCAGGAACGCGCTTGAGCGCAAAAAGCGGCGGCACCGCAAAGCCCAACACCATGGCCATGGCCACACCCGAAGCCTGCAGCAGAGGCAGCCAGGACACCGCCGCCAACGGAAGCGCTAGATACTTTGAGGCCAGCGCAGCGAGCGACAGCTGCACCAGCCAGCCCAGCGCAAGCCCGATCAGAATCGATGCCACGGTCGCCATAGCAAGCTCAAGTACCCACCACTGAATGAGGCGGGCCTGAGTGGTACCAAGCGATTTCAAGACCGCACAGGTCTGAAGATGACGGGCGACAAATCGTTGACTCGCCAGGGCCACAGCGGCGGCGGCCGTGAGCGATGCCAGCATGCCCGTGAGCGACAGAAAGGCGTAGGCGCGTTCCAGCGCATTCGAGAGTTCAGGACGCGCGTTGTCAATCGTCTGAACACGCTGACCTCGATCGAGCGTGGGTGTGATGGCCTGGGTGAAGGCATTGATCTTGGCGGAAGATTCACCCACCGGCGTGGCCAGCCAGAGTCGATAGCTGATTCGGCTTCCTGGCTGAACCAGTTCCGTGTCGGCCAGACGCTCGTGACGAATCATCACCCTTGGCGAGAGATTCACGAAGTTCATTCCGCGATCGGGCTCTTGAATGATCAAACCCGCGACGCGAAACTGAACGGCGCCAATACGAAGTGGATCACCGATATTCAGATTCAGTGAAGCGGCCAGCGCTGGGTCCACCCAAGCCTCATCAAGACCAAGTGCAGGATTACGAACCCGACTGGTGGCCGTTTGAATTTCGATGGCCCCGCGCAAGGGATAACCTTCGGTGACGGTTTTCACCGCCGACAACACGCTCTGAGCCGAATTCCCTTCGCCCACCTGAGCCATGCTTGGAAACTGGCTTCCCAGCACCAGACGAAGATTGCGCTGGATGGCTTGTTCCACCCACTCGCTGGGGGTGACCCGATCCGAGATCATGACGAGATCTGCGGCAAGTGTGGCTTGAGCGTCGGTGGCAAGGGCCTGGCGCACGCGATCCGCAAGCAGGCCCACGGCACTGACCGCTGTCACGGAGATGACAAGAGCAAGACAAAGCAGCGTTGCACCACCTTGCCGAAGATCACGCCATGTCAAAAACCAAGCTAGCTGCATCGAAGCGCCTCAACAATTCCAATTCGGGAAGCACGAACGGCAGGAATCATTCCACCTGCAACGCCCATGGCGACAGAGAACACCATCGAACCGATGGCGATGCCCATTGAGAGTTCAAATCCGAACGCAAGTTCAGAAAAGCTTTGAAAATTGGTGGTTGAGAACTCAACCCACTGCATTCCAGAGGCCAGCAAGAGCCCGATCACGCCGCCCACCAAAGCCAAGGCCACAGCCTCGGCAAGAAAGGCAAGCAAAATGGATTGGCGCTGAAACCCAAGGGCACGCAGGGTTCCAATTTCTCGGGTTCGCGTGGCCACCGCGGCCTGCATGGTGATGGTGGCGCCGATAATGGCGCCGATCGAAAAAATACCGGCCAAGGTCAGGCCAAGAATTTGAATGAAGCGTGACAGCCCCGCCGACTGCTCGGCGTAATAGTCGGCCTCGCGCTTAGCCGCCAAGGTGATTCGGGGGTCATTGTTCAGGCGTTCAACCAGAGAATCGTATTGCTGCGGGTCAGTGAGCCGCACCACAATGGATGAGTAGGCGTTACGCCGAAACGCCTGCATCAGCGAATTCACATCGCCCCAGATCTCCGAGTCAAAGCCGCTTCGCGCGCCATCCATGACTCCCACAACAATCCAGTCCCGTCCCCCAAACGACAGGGATTCGCCAATTTCGACGCCAGAGAACTGCGCCCTCACGCTTCGGCCAACCACAATTTCATTGGATCCCTCACGAAACATTCGTCCCTCGATCAGACTCACCTTGCGGCGCAAGGCCACACCCGTGGGCTCCATCCCCCGAATCATGGCGTTGGATATCTTGCCGTTTTGCTTTTTGGGCAGACTGATCAGCATCACAATCTCACGCGATGCCAGCGGCTCGCCAATCACCGCCACCTCGGGAAGTGCAGCGACCACCGCCGCCTGGGAACGCTCCAGGGCGCTCTGCACTTCGGTGGTGGAACCCTTGCGGGTCACGATCACATTGTCGGGCTCACCCGTGGCCACCAGAGTTCGCTTCAGCCCCGCATCAAGCATGAGCGAGGTGGCAAACACAAACACCACAAGCGCCATACCACCGGCTGTGAGCATGGTGGTGACACGACGAACCCAGAGGTTGCGTACGCTGTAGTGAAGTGGAATGGACGCGGATTTAAATTGCACGCAGGCCTTCCACGATTCTGATTTGGGACGACCGCCACGCGGGCACTGCGGCCGCTAGAAGGCCCACAGCGGCGGCAAGAATCATCTGCATCACGCTTGTGGTCTGGGCAACCTCAAAGACGGGAAAGATGGTTCCCATGGCCGAACCAAAAAGATCCGCAACCGGAAGTGTAAGAAGCATACCGCCGATGCCACCAATCAGCGCAAGAATCAGCGACTCACCCACCACCAGCATGGCCACGAACAATGGCGAGAAACCCAAGGCTTTGAGAGTGGCGTATTCACCAATGCGTTCGCGGGCAGTCATGGACATGGTGTTGGCCATCACGGCCATGATGATGAGTATCACCACATACGACACAATCTGAATGGCCACCACGATGGCTTCGGTCATCGCCACAAAACCCAGCTGAAAGGCTTTTTCGGTCTCGGTGAGTGTCTCAAAAGAGGAATTCTTAAACAGCGCGTCAATCTGCAGGCTGATTTCGGCCGCGCGTGCCGGCTCACCAATTTCAACAATGAACACACCGGTGGAGTTCGGCGATCGCGGCAGAGCCCGACGCTTGGCCTCCTCGTTGAGGTAATCCCAGTGAAAGAACATCTGGGCGGTGTCCGTGGAAACCTGACGGCCCTCATAGATGCCCGCCACCAGAAATTCCCAGTCGCCCGGGTAGATGGTGCCCTTGATGGTGATGTTGTCGCCCACCTGAATGCCATAGGTGTTGGCGATCTTTCGGCCGACCACTGTCGCACGCCGATCCTTGAAGAAGCGATCACGCTCGGCGTCGGTAAGAAGATATTCCGGGTAGGCCCGCAGATAGGTCTCTGGCTGAATCGCAAACTGAGGAAAAAAATTCTTCGGTTCTTTGTAGATGCCGCCAAACCAATTGGCCCAGGACAAGCCCGTCACGCCGTCCACCTGCTTAATTCGTTCGGCATGCGACACCGGCAAGGGAAACACCAGCGAGATGGAATTGCGGGTGATCAGACGTGCGTTGGAGGCCCCCTCGGCCCCGGCATACCAGGCACTCACCACGGTGGACAGCAAACCAAAGGCCAGTGTTGCCACCATGAGCCCCACCAGGGTAAGGATGGCCCTGGCCTTATGGCGCCAGACATTTCGAAACATCAGATTCGCAATGATCACGGTGCGGACTCGAGCTGACCTTTTTCCAGATGCACGACAGCACGAGCGTACTCGGCGGCTTTGGGGTCATGGGTGACCATGAGGATGGTTTTTTTTGTCTCGCGGTTGAGTTTCTGAAGCATGGTGAGGATATCCTCCGCGGACTGCCGATCCAGATCGCCCGTGGGTTCGTCGGCCACGATCAGATCGGGGTTGGTGATCAGGGCGCGGGCAATGGCCACGCGTTGCTGCTGACCGCCCGAGAGTTCGTTGGGCGTATGGTCCATTCGATCGGCAAGGTTGACCATCGATAAGGCCTGGGTCACGCGTTCTTTTTTCTCGGTCTCGGACACCTGGGTGAGCTGAAGTGGCAATGCCACGTTTTCAAAAGCCGTCAACACGGGAATGAGGTTGTAGAACTGGAAAATGAAGCCAACATGTTCGGCGCGCCAGCGCGCAAGATTGGATTCCGAGAGCTTCGCGATGTCCTGGCCGTCGATCAGGATTTCGCCCGAATCAGGCCGATCAATGCCCGCAATTAAATTCAACAGGGTGCTCTTGCCCGATCCTGATGGCCCCATGAGTGCCAAGAAATCTCCGCTGGCGATGGTCAGGCTAAGATCTTGAAGAACAGGCACCGTCTGGCCGCCACGCCGATAGCCCTTCGTCAGGTGCCGAAGTTCGATCATGGATTCTGGATCTTGACTCGCTGACCGTCGGCCAGATCGCCTGGTCGAATCACCACACGCTGGCCTGGGGAGAGTTGGCTTACTGGGACGAGATCCGTCTTCATGGCCTCGGCCGTGATGGTCAGTTTCACCTCACGGACGCGATCGGCATCCAGCACATAAACATAGAGGCCATCGTCTCTGACGCGAATCGCCTGCCGATTCACTGCAACGATGGGCTTGCGCTCGGCATCCGAAAGCTGCCGCTCAAGAAAGACCACCTTGGCTGACATATCGGGAAGGATTCGGCTGTCCATCGAATCAAACTTGATCTTCACAAGCCGCGTGGCTTTGGATCGATCAATCGTTGGCACCATTCGAATGACGGTGCCTGCAAAGCGTTCGCCTGGGAATGCGTCGAGGCCAATTTCGGCGGGCTGACCAATCGACAGCTTGCCCAGATTCGATTCCGAGACATCGGTTTCCACCTCAAGGGTGGACATGTCGGCAATGGTCACCACCGCACCTTTGGAATCAATCGCCGAAGAAAACGGTGTGATGTTGTCGCCGACATTGGCGTTTTTGGTCAGTACAACCCCATTAAACGGGGCACGAATTTCAGTTTGTGCAAGGTTCGCCTCGGCAATCCGTTGATTGGCCAGCGATGCCTCCAGGGAAGCCTTGGCTTTATTGAGTCTCGCCACAGTGGTGTCATGGGATGAGGCTGAAATGAATTTCTGAGCAAGAAGCTGCTGACTTCGGTTGAAGTTCTGTTGGGCTTCTGCCAGTTCGGCTCGGGCAATGCCCACCTGAGCTTTGGCCTGCTCAAGCTGAGCCAGGGTGTCGCGGCTTTCCAGACGCGCAATCAGTTCTCCCGCCCGCACCACCGAGCCCTCGGCCACGCCAAGCCATTCAAGACGTCCCGTGGCCTTCGAGGCCAGTGCGGCCTTTCGCTGCGCCACCACATAACCGGTGGAATTCAATACCGATACCGTTTGCGACGGATAGGCCTGGACCACCGGTGTGGTCTGAACCACGGGGGCCGAGCCCTGCCAGAGATAGACGCCCACCAGACCCAGCACGGTGACCAAGACCGCCCATTTCCAGAATCGGAAAACCCCTGATAACGCGTTTGCAAGCATGTTGATAAATTCGTAGGCTGAAACGTTGATCTTACGGGGAAACCCTCCCAGCCACCAATGAACCCACAACGGAGCAAACACCATGAGCAAATCCTGGACAACGATACAGCGGCCTGATGGCCAAAGCTTTGATGCCTATCTCAGCCTTCCCCCAACAGGAAAGGGCCCTGGCCTGGTTTTGATCCAAGAAATCTTCGGCGTGAACGAACACATTCGAGCGGTGGCGGACCAGTACGCCGCCGACGGATACTGCGTGCTTGCCCCCGATGTTTTCTGGCGCGACATTCGACGTGTGGAATTGGACTACAACCAGGCCGGGTTCGACCAGGGATTGGCTCTGATGGGCAAGATGCCGGTTGACGACATTGCCATCGACCTTAAAGCCTGTGTGGACACTCTGAGAAGCCACCCCAACAGCACAAAAAAAGTGGGGTCACTTGGGTTTTGTATGGGAGGGCTTTTGAGTTTCGTGGCCGCAGCCCACGCTGGCGTGGACACCGCGGTCTGCTATTACGGCGGGGGTATTCATCAGAACCTGCATCGTGCGGCGTCCATCAAGTGCCCGATACTTTTTCACTTTGCAGAAAAAGATGCCTACATCCCTCAGTCTGCGGTGACCTCAGTGAGACAGGCCATGACCGGTCGAGACAACGTTCGGCTGCTGGTGCACCCCGGTGTTGATCACGGGTTCAACTGCTGGCGCCGCCCGGCCTGGAATCAAGTCACCGCGGCCCGGGCACGAGGCCAGAGCCTGGTGCATCTCGCCGAAACCCTTCGTTAGACATCCGTCAGCGATCAGAATCTGGCTTCCTCTCGGAAGCCAGGTACGAACGTCGAAGCCAGAGCACCAAGGCCACGACGATGAGTGAGCCCAAAATAGCGCCAATCGAAGAGAGCAGTGCGTCACGAACGAGCGTCTGCAGATCACTCAGCCCGAACCAGTAAAGCGCGGCCTCGGTAACAAAGGCACTGAACAAGGACACAAAGGCAATCAGAAACGGAACGTGGGTCCAGCTCAGGTTCTCCCACGGCGCGCGAACCTTCGTCAGAGCTGCATAAATGGCAAGCCCGGCCCAGACACTCAACGCTCGAATGGTGCCAAGCAGAGCCGCATCCCCAAGGCTTAAACCATCAATGCCCCGCGTGAGCCAGGCGAGTGTCTGCCCAATGGCAATACCTGCTACACCAAGCCAGCCAAAGAGCATGATGGCAATCAGCCGAAATCCCGCGGGAAGGTAGACCCAGTGTCGAAAAGGTGCGTCTGACAGCCAAGCAAATAAAAGGTTGTTGTTGAGTACCGACATCCCGGAATAGATCACGGCCACGCCCAAGATCAGGGTGGATCGAGATGAAACGGTGGGACGTGAAAGCCACTCAAGCATGGTTGGTGAAGGGGGGGGGAGCCATTAATTCTATTTTTTATAGATATTAATTTAGCCATGGACCTTGACGCTTGGTCAAACTATGACTTTCCCGAAGGCCGCACCACGAGACGATCGGAGGTGACAGAGACCACCGGGTTCACTGGTTTTGGCTTGATCTGCCGGAGGTTCGCTTGATAATGCATGCCTTCGATGTAACACTGCATGCACTGGAATTTTGGTAGCGGGGGCAGGATTTGAACCTACGACCTTCGGGTTATGAGCCCGACGAGCTGCCAGACTGCTCCACCCCGCGTCAGGAACTGCGAAGTATATATGAAATTCTGCTCTGATTGTGGTCTCCCCACTGAAACCACCGTTCCCGAAGGCGACAGTCGTCCTCGCTCGGTCTGCACCGGTTGCAAAACCATTCACTACGTGAATCCGAAGCTCGTGCTGGGCACCATTCCCGTTTGGAATGATCAGGTGCTTTTGTGCAGGCGAGCGATTGAACCACGCAAGGGACTGTGGACCTTGCCCGCAGGGTTTATGGAAGTGGCCGAGTCGACTGCCCAAGGCGCCATGCGCGAAACGATGGAGGAAGCTGGTGCTCGTGTTGAACTTGGAAACTTGTTCTCAGTCTTCGATATTCCTCACGTCGATCAGGTGCACCTCTTTTATCTTGCGAAACTCTGCGATCTTGATTTTGCTGCGGGCCCAGAAAGTCTTGAAGTTCGACTCTTCCGCGAAGACGAGATCCCCTGGTCAACCATCGCCTTTCGAACCATCACCGCCACGCTCAAGTTTTATTTTCACGACCGACGACAGGGTGTGATGTCGATCCACACGGGTGACATTCGAGAAGTTTTGCTGCCTCATGACCCGACGGCTGCTGTGGATTAATCCCAACGACGACCTACCCCCTTCCCATCAGGCGTTATCCATTGATGAAGGTGCGAACGGTTTGCTTGCCGCGGGCATGGACCTGTCGGCGGCTCGACTTCTTGAAGCCTATAGCCGAGGAGTCTTTCCCTGGTTCTCGGAGGGCGAGCCCGTGCTCTGGTGGACGCCCTCGCCACGCATGGTGTTGATGGTGGACGAATTCAAGGTCAGCAAGTCTTTCCGGAAGGTCCTGATTGGGGCCATGAATGATGCATCCCTTGATCTAAAAGTCGACCGTGACTTTCCCCAGACCATGCGTGCCTGTGCGGCCCCGAGAGGCTCCGAGTCGGGGACCTGGATCAGCCCAGCCATGATTGACGCCTACAGCGCGCTTCACGCCCAAGGACTTGCTCATAGCCTCGAGGTCACCCGAAATGGGCGCCCCGTTGGCGGCCTGTATTGTGTGTCCATCGGTCGAATGGTGTTCGGGGAATCCATGTTCTCAAAAGAACCGAATGGATCAAAAATTGCCCTTGCTGCACTCGTGGGCTGGATGCGAATCCAGGGCGCACCGATGATAGACTGCCAGCAGCGAACGGCCCATCTGGCCTCGCTGGGGGGACGGGAAATCAATCGTGAGTCATTCGAAGCCTTGCTGTCCGAACTGACGGGGCAGTTCGTTTTGCCATGGTCGTCCGATGCACCCTGCCTGACCCACATCAAGACATTGATCTAGCACCATGGCCGACCTCAAAGATCTTCCTCTGGCCAACCTGCAGTTTTATGTCACGGCACCCTACCCTTGCAGCTACCTCCCGGGCAGAAAAGCCCGGTCTCAGGTGGCCACGCCGAATCACTTGATTTCATCATCGGTCTACAGTGACCTGGTTCAAACAGGCTTTCGCCGAAGTGGCGTCTTTGCCTATCGGCCCTACTGCGACGGATGCAAAGCCTGCATGCCACTTCGTATCCCTGTTGATCAATTTGAGCCGAATCGAACCCAGCGTCGTGTCTGGAAGAAAAACAGTGATCTCTCCGTGATCTGTACCGAGCTGCATTTCAGTGATGAGCACTATGATCTCTATCAGCGCTACCAACGCCAGCGCCATGCGGGTGGCGGCATGGACCACGACAGTCGGGATCAGTACGCGCAGTTTCTTTTGCAAAGCCGGGTCGAATCTCGTTTGATTGAGTTTCGCTCAGGTGACGGCCTGCTGAAGATGGTCTCCATCATCGATCTTCTCACCGACGGGCTGTCCTCGGTCTACACCTTTTACGAGCCTGATGATCGCTCGCGAAGCCTCGGCACCTATGGCGTCTTGTGGCAGATTGATCAGTGCCAACAGCTGGGTCGGAAGCACCTCTACCTTGGCTACTGGATCCAAGAAAGTCCAAAGATGGCTTACAAGGTTTTGTTTAAGCCGAGTGAGGCACTTCGCAATGGACAGTGGGTTGCGACATGAGGCTCTGGTCGGTCTACCCCATGCTTCGGCCACTGCTGTTTTCCATGGATGCTGAAGCCGCCCATGAGCTCACCCTTCAGGGGCTTGAGGCGGCCCGGCACCTTCGGCTGCTCCCTGCCTCAAAGCCGCTGCCTGGTCGGGCCGTCAAGATGGCCGGACTCAGCTTTCCCAACCCCATCGGCCTTGCCGCTGGCCTGGATAAAAACGCAGCACACCTAGATGCACTTGGAAGCTTCGGGTTCGGATTCATCGAAGTGGGAACGGTCACGCCCAAGCCGCAGCCAGGTAACCCAAAAC
Organism: uncultured Bordetella sp.; assembly: GCA_964460315.1. Lineage (GTDB taxonomy): Bacteria > Pseudomonadota > Gammaproteobacteria > Burkholderiales > Burkholderiaceae_A > Lacustribacter. The sequence continues at coordinate 28,786 of CAYWPQ010000005.1, forward strand.
CGCGCATGTTCCGCATCACTGAATCCAACGCTTTAATCAATCGGCTCGGCTTTAACAATATGGGGCTCGACACCTTTTTGGGCAACGTTCGACGGTCAAGATGGGCCCAAGAGAAAATGGGGGTGTTGGGTCTTAATATTGGAAAAAATGCAGCGACACCGATTGAAGAGGCCGACGACGACTATGTCGACTGCCTTCAAGGCGTCTATCCCTGGGCGGACTATGTCACGGTCAATATCTCGTCGCCAAACACCAAAAACCTTCGCTCACTTCAGAATGACGCATCACTTGATCGACTGCTGGGCCGGCTCAAAACGAGCCAAGAGGCTTTGTGTCGAGAGCATGGCCGACAGGTGCCCATGTTTCTAAAAATTGCGCCCGACTTAGTCGATGAACAGATTCAACAGATTGCCGCAACCCTTTTGAAACATGCCTTCGAAGGCGTCATTGCGACCAACACCACCCTCAGTCGGAATGCTGTGCAAGGCCACCCTCTGGCATCCGAGTCGGGGGGGTTGTCTGGCGCGCCTCTTCTTGCCCCATCCAATCACGTGATTCGAGCGCTGCGCTCGGCACTGGGGCCCGAGTTCCCGATTATTGGGGTAGGAGGCGTGCTCAGCGGGGACGACGCCCAATCGAAACTGGATGCGGGCGCCAACCTGGTGCAGGTTTACTCGGGCTTAATCTACCGAGGCCCTGCGCTTGTTGAAGAGGCCGTTGCGGCGACACGCTCGGCATAAAGCTCGCGAAAGGTTTTCGAGGCGGGCGTTGGAAGATCACGAAAGTGCGTCCAGCCCTTGGCCATCGCAAGATGTTGGATGCGGCCTTTTTTGCGGCCCATGCTCCGCAAGACACGGTTGCCGATCTTATTGACCAAGGCATAGAGATGCGGGCGAACCGCGACAAAGCCCCAGGCGGCCATGGCAAAACGTTCCCACTTTGGCCGAAGATGTCGATCGAACTGCCGCTCTCGAAGCTTGCGAAGAAGATCCGGCAGCGGAATGGCGACAGGGCAGACCACATGGCACTCGCCACAGAGCGTCGCTGCCTGCGGCAGATCCAGCGCTTTCTCGAGGCCGACATAACTTGGCGTCAATACGGAACCCATGGGGCCGGGATAGACCCAGCCATAGGCGTGGCCACCAATCTTTTGATAGACCGGGCAATGGTTCATGCAGGCACCACAGCGAATACAACGAAGCATCTCCTGGAATTCACTGCCGAGAAGACTGGATCGGCCGCCGTCCACCAAGACGAAGTACATGTGCTCGGGGCCGTCGTGTTCGGCCGGTGTCTTGGTGCCCGTCAATACCGAGATGTAGTTTGAAATGGACTGCCCAGTGGCACTTCGAGTAAGAAGCCGAACCATGGTGGCGAGATCCTCAAGGGTTGGCAACACCTTTTCAATCCCTGTCACCACCACATGCACCTTCGGCATGACCGTGCACATGCCCTCGTTGCCTTCATTGGTCACAATTGCCACGGAGCCGGTCTCGGCGATCACGAAGTTACCCCCGGTGACGCCCATGTCGGACTGAAGAAACTTGGGCCGCAATGTTTCTCGCGCTTCGCGGGCCAGCTGAGGGATGTCCGTCAGCCTGGGCTTTTGATGAACCTTGGCAAAGAGGTCAGAAATCTCTTCTTTGTCTTTGTGAATGACTGGCGCAATGATGTGGCTGGGCGCCTCGTTGTCGTTGATCTGAAGAATATATTCCCCAAGATCCGTCTCCACCGACTCAATCCCCTCTTTGGCGAGCGCTGCATTGAGCGCCATTTCTTCGGAGACCATGGACTTTGATTTAGTGACCATCTTGACGTCGTGTCGCTTGGCAATCGCCACCACCAGGTCGGATGCCTGGGCAGGTGTCTCGGCGAAGAGCACCGTGGCACCACGGGCCGTGGCATTGCGCTCAAACATTTCCAGCCAGACATCCAGCCGCTCGAGCACGCGATTGCGTCTCTCCACCGCCGCCTGACGGGTCGCGGTGTAGTCGATTTCCTGCATGACATTGGCGCGAGCGGTGACAAACTTGTCGGCAAGCTTTTTAAGGTTCTGCTGCAGCCTCGCATCGGCAAGTTTTTCGCCAACCCGGGCTTGGAAGTGCATGGACTGAACACGCATGGCTAGTTCACCTTTGAATCAGTGTGGATCACGTGATCGGCTGGGGGCGACATCGCCCGCCAACACCTGTGCAATGTGCAGCACCTGAGTTCGCTCATCACCCAACCGGCGAAGACGTCCCTCAATGTTCAACATACAGCCCAGATCCCCCAACACCACCGCCTGCGCCTGAGTGGCCTGAATGTTGGTGATCTTCTCGTCCACGATCGCGGTGGAGACATTGCCGTATTTCATTGAAAAGGTACCGCCAAATCCGCAGCAGGCCGTGCAGTCTTTCATCTCCCGAACCTCAAGGCCGTCGACTTTCGCCAAGAGCTCACGGGGCTGCTTGGAAACCCCAAGCTCTCGAAGCCCGCTGCAGCTGTCGTGATAGGTCACGGCACCCTGCACCTTGCCCGGAACCGAATCGACCTTTAAGACATTGACAAGGAAATCAGTGAGCTCGAAGATTTTCGGAGCGAGATCCGCCATTCGGCGCTTCATCTGAGGGTCACTTGCGAAGAGATCAAGGTAGTGCACCTTCATCATGCCGGCGCACGATCCGGAGGGAATGACCACATAGTCGTAGCCCTCAAGCTGGCCGAGCACCCGAACCGCCAGCTGATGCGCCGTGCGACGATCGCCACTGTTGTAGGCAGGCTGACCACAACAGGTCTGGTCTTCGGGAAGGACAACCTCGCAGCCGGCCTCTTCAAGAAGCTTGAGCGTCGCCAAACCAATCTCGGGCCGCATCAGATCAACCAGACAGGTCGCAAACAGGGCAATACGAGGCTTCGAATCTATGGGCATGTTGACATCCAAGGGTTCTCGGAACTGAATTCCATCGTCTAAAATGCCATTTTGCCATCTGAACTGGCCGACATGCGTGATTCCCCCGATTTAACCGTGAAGAAGCAAGCCTTGGAAGCCCTCCCGGAGCCCACCGCTCGGCGGCTGATTGCGCCGCCTGTGCAGCCACCGAGCCTTGCGATTCAAGTCATTGAGCGCATGATGACGCTCTTGGATGCCCTTGCCAAGAAATCCGAGCCCGTCACCCTTAAGGAGTTGTCGCAAACCAGCGGCCTTCATCCATCCACGGCCCACCGAATTCTGAACGACCTCGTCCTGGCTCGGGTCGTCGACCGAACCGAGCCCGGCTGCTATCAGCTTGGCATGCGTCTGCTGGAGCTGGGAAACCTGGTGAAAGCCCGGCTCAATGTTCGCGATGCCGCCGCAGGCCCCATGCGAGAACTCCACCGTCTCACTGGGGAGACCATCAACCTGTCCGTTCGCCAGGGTGATGAAATTGTTTACGTTGAGCGAACCGTCAGCGAAAGGTCAGGCATGCAGGTGGTGCGCGCCATTGGTGGACGGGCTCCACTTCATCTCACCTCCACAGGCAAGCTCTTTCTGGCCAACGACGACATTCGCGCGGTAAGGTCTTACAGCATGAGAACTGGGTTGGCTGGGCAGACCGCCAACAGCATCACCGATCTTGCGAAGCTCGAAGAAGCCCTGGCCGAAGTGAAACGCCGAGGTTATGCACGCGACAATGAGGAGCTCGAAATGGGTGTGAGATGCATTGCGTCGGGCATCTACGACGACAGCGGCGAACTCGTTGCAGGGCTATCGATTTCCGCGCCCGCCGACCGCGCCAATGACGGCTGGCTTCAGGCACTCACGGAAACCGCCAAGGCGATTTCCGAGGCGCTTGGCTATGACCGAGGAGCCGACTGAGAGGGGCTTTCAGTGGTGAGCCACTGGCGGATTCGCTCAGCATCCAACAAGCGCTTCTGACTGCCCTGGGCATCGAGCATCACAATGACCACGGCCTGGCCGTCGATGGTCGCCTGCATGACCAGGCACTTCCCTGCGTCACGAATGAAGCCGGTTTTCGACAGTCCAAGTTCCCAATTGTCGCTACGAAGAAGCGCATTGGTATTACGGAACTGCTGGTCTCTTCCACCAACCTTCACGATGGTCTGCTTATCGGTTGAGAAATCACGGATGAGTGCATGCTCGTGCGCCGCGTTCACAAGGCGTGCAAGATCACGGGGGGTCGACCGGTTTTCGTTACTCAAACCGGTGGGCTCAACAAACTTCGACTGGGTCATGCTGAGCTCATCGGCCTTGTCGTTCATCGCTGCGACGAAGGCTGCGAGACCTTCCGGGTAGGTGCGGCCCAAGGCATGCGCAGCGCGGTTGTCCGAGGACATCAAGGCAAGGTGCAAGAGCTCGGCTCGGGTGAACTTTGAGCCGACCGTTAGACGCGAGCGGGAATACTTCTGAAGCTTCGTGTCGTCTTTCGTGATCGTGATGAGCTCATGCAGCGGGAGCTCAGCATCCATCACGACCAGTGCGGTCATCACCTTGGTGATGGAGGCGATGGGAAGTGCCACATCCGGGTTTTTTTCCAGAAGGACCTGCCCTGTCATCTGGTCCACCACCAAGACCGCGCTCGAATTCAACGCGACTTCGGTGAAGGCGGATCGAAGCCCCAGGCGAGTCCCCATGGAGTTGTAACCTCGCTCGGAACGAGCAAAGGATTGTTTCTTCGCTTTGTTGGCTTTGCGCTTCTGGGCCACCTGTTTTTTCTTGGCTGCCTGGGCTTTGGATTGAACCTGCGCCTTCTTGGGCGAGGCTTTCGCGTTTTGAGCCTTGGTCGGCTGTTTGGCGGCTGACTGTTTCGTCGGCTGGGTCGTGGACGGTTTGGCTGGCTGCGTCTGGGCAAGTGGCTCCCCAACGCCCATCGTCATCAGTGAAATTGCCAGACCAGCGACGGTGAATACCTTCGCCATTCGGCGCAGAGACCCATGGGTTGGAATGAAGAGGTTGGGCTGATGGCTTTTCAAACCGCGTGTCGACGAACTCGAAGTCATTCTTTGCACTTTTGGATGGCTTACGTTGCCCAGACTCTAACAAAGAATTCAGGGCAGGACAAGCAAAAAATTTCGATCTTTCAATGACTTAGCGTTAATACTGAAGACGCTTTCTGAGGAGGTGGTTCTGATGGGCGATCTGAACCGTCGAAAAATGGATGTCCACCGTGTCGGAAACGTTCCGACCATAGCCTCCAGCCATCGCCACCGCCACGGGCAGACCAAGATCGTTTGCGAACTGAAACACTCGCCGGTCTCTGGCCGCAAGCCCCTCTTTGCTGAGCGCAAGCCGTCCAAGACGATCCCCAACAAAAGGGTCAGCACCGGCCAGATAAATGACCAAGTCGGGAGCAAACGATGCCTCGAGTATTTCGAGCGCCCGATTCAAGACATCAAGATAAGCCCCATCGGCCGTACCGTCAGCGAGTTCGATATCAAGGTCCGATTGTTCTTTGCGAAAGGGATAGTTGGTGGCCCCATGGATGGATAAAGTGAATATGGATGGATCACGTTGTGCCATTGCTGCCGTGCCGTTGCCCTGATGCACATCAAGATCGATCACCGCAATGGATCGAACTCCGTAATCACGCTGTAACAATTTCGACGCAATGATGGCGTCGTTGAAACAACAGTAGCCCTCGGCATGGTCACGGTAGGCATGATGCGTTCCCCCAGCGAGATTCACCCCCACCCCTTCCTTCAGCGCGGCAATGCAGGCGCCCACGGTGGCCCCTGCCGATCGACGAGATCGCTCCACCAGTTCCGCAGACCATGGGAAACCAATGCGCCGAATTTCTTGTTGGGACAGATCACCCTGAGCGAAACGGGAAACGTAGGATGGGTCATGAGCAAGGCTCAGGATCTCGTCCGTGAGCGACTCCGGCTCAAGAAGTTGAATACCAGGTTCGCTCTTACTGACTCGCGAGCGAAGTAATTCGTATTTCTGGATGGGAAATCGATGTCCGGGCGGCAGGGGCAAAACGAAACGATCGCTGTAATATGCTTTCATCAATCATTACATCCACTAAGTCAGAAGGAGATCCGCGATGAGTGTTTATCCCACACCCGAAAAAGTGAGCGAAGCTCAGAAACAAAACATCGAGGCCATGATCAAACTATCTCAGAAAGCCTTCGAAGGCGTGGAGAAGATGGTCGATCTACAGCTCAATGCGGCCCGAGCGTCACTCCAGGAATCTGCGGAAAAATTTCAGGCCTTGTTAAGCGTGAAGGACGCGCAGGAGCTGGTCAGTGTCAATCAAGAGATGGCTACGCCATCCGCGGAAAAAGCACTGGCTTACTCACGAACGGTCTACGACATTGCGTCGCAAACCAGCAGCGAGGTTCAGCGCCTGATTGATGCTCAGATTGCCGATGCGAACAAGAAACTGGTGGATGCGCTTGACGAACTCGCCAAGACAGCGCCCGCGGGTTCAGAGGGCGTGGTCAGCATGATGAAGACCTCCCTGGCCGCGGCCAACTCGGCCTTCGAGACGGCCAACAAAGCGGCACGGCAGGTGGTGGAGATGGCCGAGAAAAACATGCGCGCCGCCAGCGAGATGGCCAGCCCCAAGAAGTAGACCCGCCCAAGAACAGATCCGCCAAAGCCACCCGCGAGCCGGTTATCGGGTGGCTTCTTTTTCTTCGATAATCTCGCCACCCAGCGACACCACCCCTGCCTTAAATTCCTCATAAGCAAGACGAAGCGATTCCGGGGGCTCACAAGGGCTCTCGGGTGCTCCGTCTCTCGATGTCTTCAGCCCCTCAGAAAAATCCCTCGGGGGATTTGGGTCCACGGCACCCTGGGCCTTCACCCCAAGTTCCACATGCTTGGGTTTTCCATCATCACCCGCGGAAGGAAGGCTGTAGATTTTAAGTTCAGGGTATTTGGCCGCCAGGGACTGCATCAGAGGCGTGACGGTGGCCTCAAACAAACGATGCACCACCATCGAGCGATCAAACTCGGCAACCTGCCGAAAGCAATCTCGGTAAAAAGTCTCAAGAACCCACTCCAGCATGGGCCAGGCCATCACCGGAAATCCGGGCAGAAAATAATGCTCGCGAATCGAGAACCCCGGAATCTTGTTGTAAGGGTTCGGAATGATCGACGCACCCTCCGGGAACTCCCCCATGCGCAGCCGGTCGTCGGTCGCTGGCTGGCCCGTGTCCGCTGCGCGTTCACGAATCAGGCGCTCCGCCTCGGGGTGCAAAACCAGAGGAACGCCCAGGGCCTGAGCCGCCGCCTGCCGGGTATGGTCATCGGGCGTGGATCCAATCCCACCGCAGCTGAAGACCACATCGTTGGATCCAAACGACTGGGCCAATGCTTCAACACAGCGAGCCCGGTCATCGCCAAGGTAGTGAACCCAAGAAAGTGCAAGCCCTCGCGCACCAAGGATCGTCTTCACTTTTTCGAAATGACGGTCTTGCCGCTTGCCGGAGAGAATCTCGTCACCAAGAATAAATAAACCAAACTGACGTGATGCGCTCATTGCAGATTCCTTACTCCAAGAATTGCGGGCATTTTACTTCTCCATCTGTTGCCAGGATTTCTCAAGCCGCTTGACCGAGACCGGTGTTGGCGTGCGAAGCTCTTGCGCGAAAAGGGCCACTCTCAGTTCCTCAAGCTGCCACCGAAACTCCACGAACCGATCTGGCCAAGGGCCTCGCTGCTGAGATGCCCAACGCCAGAATGGCGTCTCCACCACCAAGGCGTCACGCTGCCAACGCTGATCGCGGGCCGGATCGTCCCGGCATTTGTCCATGCGGGTTGAAATCCCTTTGAGATACCGGGGCAAATGCGCAGCCCGCTCCGCAGGAATTGAAACAATGAAATCTTTCGGAAGCAGTCTTGAGAGCTGCTGACTGATGTCGGCATGGGCTGAGGCAAAACCACGAACGGAGCCCATCTTTTTGAGAATCAGCGCGTGCTCGGCCAATACGGTGGCCAGCCACCGAAGCACCTCCTGGCCAAGCAAGAGCACCCGGCCTTTCCCGTTGGCCAGTGCACGATCAAAGGCCGCGTCGTCTTCAGGCACTCCCTGGGAGAGAAACACGCGACTCAAGGTGGCCTCGGCAATCATGGCCCAGAGCTGCTCATGGCCACCGAACGGCGTGAAATTCAGGCCAATGTCGCGTCGGTTGTGAAGCTCTTTCTCAAGGGCCTTTAACGGCTCTTTCACAGCAAGAGCAAGTCGATCAAGGCAGGATGCACGCATGGTCTTGCCGTCAAGCGCAATGACCTGATCGATAGGACTCACACCCAGCTCGGCCTGCAGCAGCTCCAGGTCTCGGCCTTCAGCAAGTCGCCGGCCATGCCGATCCACCACACGAAGATTGAAGCGACAATGTGGGCTGACAGCATCCAGTTTGAAGTCATCGCGGCGCGCTGACACCCCGGTCTCTTCAGAGATGTCTCGAATCAGTGTCTGAATAAGACTCTGCTTTCCTGCCACTGCAGCTGAACGCCGACAGAAACCCTCAGCGTAATCGGGCAAGGGCACGCACTCTCGACGAATCTTCTGGGGAAGACTCTTGAGCAGTAGCTGAACCTTCTCTTTCAACATGCCGGGGACCAGCCATTCCAAGCCAATTGGGTCAAGCCTTGCCAGCTGCTCTTCATTGGAAACAAGTGTCACGCCATCGCGCGAATCACCGGGCTCGAAATGGTATTCAAGCGCGTAGCTTTCAGAACCCAGGTTGAGCACCTTGGGAAACTGGTCGGTCGTGATGCCAGCGGCCTCATGTCGCATCAGATCTTCTTTCTGGAGGCATAGCAGTTCAGGGTTGCCACGCACCGCCTCGGTGTACCAGGCAGCGAAACTCTGGGCGTCCACAACATGCTCGGGAACGAACTGATCGTAAAACGCCTCAAGCAGTGTTTCATCCACCAAGATGTCGGGTCGGCGTGCCTTGTGTTCGAGCTGCTCCACCTCGCGAATTCGCTTGGCGTTGATTGCAAAGAATCGGTGCGGGCAATCCCAGTCTCCTTCCACAAGCGCCTCACGAATGAAAATCTCGCGCGCCTCTTGGCGCTGCCGTTCGCCAAGCTGCGCCCACGACACTTTCCGCCGTTGGTAGATGGTGAGTCCATAGAGGGTTGCTCGCTCATAGCCCACGACGCGTCCGGATTTCTTTTCCCAATGGGGCTCGGACTGGCTTCGCTTCAACAGATGGGAGGCCGCCTGCTCGACCCACTCCGGCTCGATGGCGGCTATGGTTCGGGCGAAGAGCCGGGATGTCTCGACCTGCTCGGCAGCCATCAGCCAACGAGGGGGTTTCTTGGCGAGGTAAGAGCCCGGCCAAACCAGGAACTTCACGTCATGACAGCCAAGCCATATGGGGTCGTCCGGTGACTTCATTCCCACGTTGGAGAGCAGGCCTGAGAGGATGGCCAGATGAATGGACGCATCGCTGGCGGGCTGCTCGTTGAGTTTCCAGTGATTCTCGCCAGCCCACTCCAACAGCTGCTGATGCACCTCGCGCCATTCGCGGGCTCGCATCGGCGATAGAAACTCGGCGCGCAAGGCCTGCTCGTAACGTCGATTCGATTCCCTCTGATCATGCAAGACGCGGATTCGGTCCCAAAGCTTCAGCAAGGATCGAAACTCACTTTTGGGGTCGGCGAACTGAGCATGCGCCCGATCAGCCGCCGCTGACTGATCCTGAGGACGGTCGCGGGGGTCTTGTGTGGATAAGGCCGATGCAATCACCAGCATCTCTCGAAGACAGCCATGCTGCCTGGCGGCCACCATCATTCGTCCAATTCGTGGATCAACAGGAAACCGAGCCAGCGTGCGGCCGATCTCGGTGAGTTCACCTTGGGCGTCAATCGCATGCAGCTCGCGAAGCATCACCAGACCGTCAGCCACCGCCTTACCCGACGGGGGGTCAATGAACGGAAAGGCTCGAATGTCGGGTAGCCCCAAGGATTTCATTCGAAGCATGACTGCGGCCAACGAACTTCGGTGAATTTCAGGGTCAGCGAATGCAGGGCGCTGAGCGAACTCCGCCTCGTCGTAAAGGCGGATGCAGACGCCCTCGGCGACTCGCCCGCACCGGCCCATCCGCTGATTGGCCTGCGCCTGCGGAATGGGCTCAATCTGCAGCTGCTCGACCTTCCCCCGATAACGATAACGCTTCACCCTGGCCAGACCTGAATCCACCACGTAACGAATCCCAGGCACCGTCAGGGATGTCTCCGCCACATTGGTGGCGAGCACCACACGGCGAGCGCCACTGGATCGAAATACCCGATCTTGATCCGACTGAGAAAGCCTTGAGTAAAGAGGCAGGACCTCGGCCGCCATCTTCCCGGAACGGCCAAGAAGGCTGGAGGCTGGCCGAGAACGAAGTTCATCGGCCACGGCCTTGATTTCTCGCTCCCCCGGAAGAAAAACAAGAATGTCTCCTGGGCCCTGCCCATTCCAGTCACGCTCGCACTCTTCAACCCCCTGGACCACCTGGTCAATCAGATCGAGTTCGGTGGACTCCGCTGGACGCCAGCGAACCTCGACCGGGTAGAGACGACCGGACACCTCAATCACTGGGGCGGGCTGACCTGGCGAGCCAAAGTGAGCTGCAAACCGCTCGGCATCAATCGTGGCCGAAGTGATCACCACACGGAGGTCGGGACGCCGGGGAAGAAGGTTCTTCAAGTAGCCCATCAGAAAATCGATATTCAGGCTGCGCTCATGGGCCTCGTCGACAATCACCATATCGTAGGCGGAGAGCAGCGGGTCGGCCTGGGTCTGAGCCAGCAGGATGCCGTCGGTCATGAGTTTGATGGGCATACCCGGCCGGGAGCGGTCATTGAAACGAATCTGATAGCCCACCTGGGCATCCGATGCGTCCCCGCAGCCCACATCCAGCTCCTGGGCGATACGTCTTGCCACAGTCACGGCCGCGAGACGGCGGGGCTGGGTATGGGCAATGGTCTTACCCTTGGCTCCGCAGCCGACCATCAGCCCGATCTTGGGAAGCTGCGTGGTTTTGCCAGAACCTGTTTCTCCGCAGACAATGACCACTTGGTTCCCCTTGATGGCCCGAGCGATATCGTCGCGTCGGGCGCTGACGGGCAACGATTCCGGAAACTCAATACGCATCAGGAAAATTATAATCAGCCGATGAATTCATTACCGAGTCTTTCCCAGGCGCTGCAAAGTCATCCCGTCGACCATGGCGCCGCCACCACGGAGTCGTCTGGCGTTTCGGTGGAGTCTGTTGACTTCGTCTCATGGCTGCGATCGGTTGCACCCTACATTCACGCCTTTCGCAACAAAACATTTGTGGTGGGTTTCCCCGGCGAACTGGTGAAAGCCGGAAAACTTGAAAGCCTTGCCCATGATGTTGCGCTCCTTGCAGCGATGGGCATGCGGATTGTACTGGTTCACGGCAGCCGGCCTCAGGTTCAGGAACAACTCACCCTGCGGAACATCGAAAGCCGATTCAGTCATGGGCTTCGTATCACTGACAAGCCATCCCTTGAGTGTGCCAAAGAGGCCTCTGGCGAACTTCGCCTCGACATCGAAGCCGCGTTTTCAGCAGGCCTTCCGAACACCCCCATGGGCAACGCAAGAATTCGATTGATCAGCGGCAACTTTGTCACCGCGCGTCCGGTTGGAATTGTTGATGGCGTGGATTTTGAACACACCGGTGTGGTGAGAAAAATTGAATCAGAGGCCATTCGTAACGCCCTGGATAGTGGCGCCTTGGTGCTGCTCTCGCCCCTTGGGTTTTCTCCCACCGGCGAAGCCTTCAACCTCTCCATGGAGGATGTGGCCGCCAGTGTGGCCGTGAGTCTTGATTGCGACAAGCTCATCTTCATGGCGGAAGACAATGGGGTGCCAACCAAGGATGACGAGCGTATTGCGGAGATCTCGGAGGACGCCGCAGAAGCGCTGCTTGCGAGAGGTGAGCTACTCCCCGATGCCAGCTTCTCCCTGAGCCATGCGCTTCGTGCATGCAAGGGTGGCGTGGAACGCGCCCACATCATTCCTTTTACCCGCGACGGTGCGTTGCTGCTTGAACTCTTTACCCATGATGGCATTGGCAGCATGGTGGTTGAGGAAACCCTTGAGGCTCTGCGTCCCGCCAACATCGACGATGTCGCCGCCATCGTGTCACTGATTGAGCCTTTGGAGGAAGACGGAACCTTTGTCACCCGTGGCCGCGCCAAGATTGAACGCGACATCGACCGGTTCACCGTGATCGAGCACGATGGCGTGATCTTTGGCTGCGCGGCGCTCTACACCTTTGAGGGCTCCACCATGGGCGAGCTGGCCTGTCTCATGGTTCGACCCGAAACCCAAGGTGTGGGTGATGGCGAGCGTCTGCTGAAGAGCATTGAGCAGCAGGCAAGGCAGTCGGGAGTCAAAAATTTGTTCGTGCTAACCACCCGAACAGCCCACTGGTTTCTTAAGCGTGGGTTTAAGGTGGGACAGGTGGAACAGCTCCCCCCGCTGCGCAAAGAGGCTTACGACTGGGCCAGGAAATCCCAAATTCTGGTCAAGACGCTGTAAGACATTCCACGCAAATCGACTCAGCCGAGGCGAAAGGGTTTACGACGCCAGCATTCTCGAGAATGGCCCGCCGCCGATTTCGCTGAATTCCGCAAGAATCATCGGCGCCTCATTCGGGCTGTCATGCAGGCGATCCATCACCTGATCGGAAGCCTGAATCAGGCCGTCAATGTAATTGGCTGCCTTGCAGTCTCGATGGGCAAATTGCATATGCCAATCTTGGAACAGCCGAACGGGAATGGAGGTGTCGGCCAGGACCTGGATGTCGTGATGGCGCGGATCGCGCTGAATGGAATTCCAGACGCGCTGCAAAGGAAGATTAGGACCTTCAATCCACTGGAAAAAAGCGCCACGATCAAAGACCAAGACACCCGTCACACCCTCGGATCGATTTCGGGCACGACAGCCCGCAAGCAGATACAAGAGATCAAGTTCGGTGAACCCGACCGATGCCTTGCTGTGATAAACGATGGTGGAAAGTGGCTGCACAACAACTCCAGAAAATTTCTACAGCCTCAGAGTATGTCGCTGCACGGAAAAACGCAATGAATAAAATTGATTCAGTGCAAGCCGAAGTCAAGTACTGGCGTGGGTTACAGGGCGCCAACGGCCATCGTCAAACGCCAATCCACACCAATGGTCTGGGACAAACCGATGGCTCGAAAACCAGATCATGGTGGACCGAGGGCCGCCATCGTTGTCTTGGTCAATCAGAGCAACTCGGTCCTCCCTTTCAAAGCCTGCGATTGGATGGATGTCATTTCGATGACACCAGCGCAAGACCACGCGCTCAGGCAAACGCGGCATCCGAAACCGATGGCGGTAGGCATTCTGCTCAGGACAAAACAAGGGTGCGTATCGGCCAAGCACCTGACGAATCTGTTCAGGCTGACACGCTGAAGAGTCGCCGTAAAGGTAGCCGGCATCGTAGCGATCCAGAACGACACCGAGGGCGAGAAGATTCTCAATCGGCTGAACCAGGCAAGGCGACACGGTCAAGAGACCATCGGGGTCGATGGCCTCGGGCAGGCCCACCATTCGGGAAGAGAGAATTTCCTTGAGCAGTCGATGGGCCGACTCGGCAAAGGGCGAACTTGGATCGCCTTCAAGCGCCGCAAGAAGCGCAACCATGCCGTCGCTGATGTTTCCAGGATTTTCTCGGGCCGCAGCTGGAAAGTCATGAGTTCGATCGACGTGGGGTACGTTGGACAACTGGGTGCTGGCTGACGACCCTTCGTCTGGGGGTGCGTTGAGGTCCCCGTCCTGCAAGGGAACCTTCTTGAGAAGATCTTCAACGCCGGACAGAATTTCGTCGAGCGCACGCTCCATCGGCGTGCTCATCAGACCGATCTTTCTTTGGTCAACGCGCTGTCATTCATTTCACGCTCAAATTCCGTTCGCATCGCCTGCAGACTTCGGCTGATTTCGACGAGAGGTTCAACGACCGGCTGTGCAAGAGGATTGAGAGTCGTATTGGTGATCCGCATTTGTAGGTCGGTCATTTGAGACGCTATTTTTGCCATCAACGTGTCACGACGGATGGTCTCCGCATCAGGGCCGGCCTCGACCACCAAGCCAGAATCATTCGATGAAGATGCCATGGAACGCCCGATGAGCGCAGGCTCATCTGCGAGGCTGGGCTCGCGCATGGTTTCTATCGCCGCCATCCCCGCCTGAGAATCCGATGCTGGGTTCTCTTCTTCCAGGGGATCACGCCCCTTTTCTGATTGGAGCGACCTGAGCCAGGCAAGCAGGCACAGGAGCGCCGCAAGCAGCTGAAGAAATTGAGTCATGCTCAGACCATCCGATGCGAGCAGCCGAGCGCGTTCAGGGTTAAGCCATCCTGCCCCCTGAAAGCTTTGGATCAGCGTCTGCCATCCATCGACAATGCCCATTGCAAAGGCCTCATGAGGCGCATAGGCGGCGGCAGATAGATCAGAAGGGGCGGGGATGGAGGGTTGAATTCTGACAAAAACCTGCCACCCGTCACTCGGGGGACTGATCGACACAGCCAAAAGAATCAGCGCGAGACTGAGGAAGAGCCGAATGGTTTGCATGGCGTCACACCTTCTGGGAAACAGGGTTCACTTCAGCGAAATTTGCAACGCTTATGGAGATCGCTGGATCAGTATTGTCATGGGATTGGTCAATTGAAACTTCGTCCGCCATTACCGCAAGACCGATGTCATTGGGCCCCGCAAGCATCACGACTCGGGCCTTGGGCGGCGGCGCGTCGCCCATTTCTGCTTCAGCCGCGAACTGGATGGCCGACGGCTCGATCACGACCAAGGGAAGGCCACCTTCATTTGCAAAATAAACACCCGCTGATACCGACTGCAGGTCCTCGGCGTCAACGATCCTTCGAGCTTCATGCGCGGGAAGGCGATAGACAAGGCCACGGCGCAGGATTCTCAGGTGTGCAGGAGCCGATGGGGTGAAATTCATGAGAGGGGTTCCTCGAGAAGTCGCCTCAATCCTTTGGGAAGTGACTGGAAATATTCTCGCCGAGCCACATCATTGCCTTTTAACTGGGTGACCACCAGTGGCCAGCGCTCATCGACATAGAAAACACCCCCTGCAAACTGACTCGAGCTGACGGACTCCAGGGCTCGAACAACCCTTTGAGATTCCGCGTCCCATTCCTTTGGAGAGAGCCATTCGACCTTGGGTGCCACCACAATCTGAGTCTGGTTGTAACGAACATAACGCCGAAGGCGCTGAATGTCGCGGTTCGAAATGGCCAGACAGCCATCGGAGGCAAGCGGGGGACGAACATGCACATTGGACGGGACCCCATGGATCCAGATACCGCTTCCTGTGCGTCCGACATGACGATCAAGCGCGTTGGGGTAATCAAGCGTCATGGCGAGCTGCCCAAGGAATCCGTCACGTCTAGGATTCTGAATTTCAAACTGAATGCGATACACGCCAAGCGGTGTTTTCTGATCACCCTCTCGCTGTTTATCCACGCCCAGCAGACCAATCGAGGTGTAGAACTCGTCAATCAGGACAGGCCTTCCGTTTCGACTCTCAAACACATAAAGCCTTGAGATGCTTGTGTCCACCAGTAAGACGGGGACTTGCCTTGCTGCAGAACGTGGCATCAAGACAAGGTTGCGGGGAATCCGGTCCAGCGGGGTCTCTTCCAGCCGAACACGCGTTTCGGCGATGAGCTCTTCATCGGCCTCGCCGATCGGCATGGGCGTTCCAGATAAAGTCGCCAGAGACTGGGCCTTGAGCCAATAACCGAGCCTCGAGCGAGGCTCGGTCTTGAGCACCTCTGCCGCATAAGAAGTACTGACCTCTGGAGCACCCTCGAGCAACGCCCGAGCGGACTGCCTCAGACTGTGATCCGCCGAGTTGGCGAAGACCGACGGGCTTGTCAGAATCACAGCCATCAACGCCAAAGACATCGCCAGGGGCATGATCCACGCCCGAAGGGCGCTGTCGCGAAGGGTCATCGACCGTCCTCACGAAGAATCTTCCAGCCGCCCTTCTCGTTGACAAAGACCAGGGTCTTCACCGAGTTCAGTTTAGTGCCCGGAGCCTCGTAGCGCTGCCGAAGTTTGACTTCAACACGATCGGCCGTCAGTGGCTTTAAGCGAATGTCCGACACACGAACCACCAGGGAACCGGCCCGAGTCACCCGAGGACGTCGATGCTCAACCCAGGCCTGACGATTTGGAAATTTCTGAGGCTGAAAATTCTCAGAGTAGGCAGCGAGGTAGCCCTCGAAATCTTTCGACTCCCAGGCCTGTGCCCAGCGCTCGGCAGCACGAGTGATGGCCTCCCGCAACTCTTTGGACTCGCTCGAGGAAGACGATGCATTGCCTGAGCGAGTCGATGCGGACTTGGTCGCCTGAGCCACCTCGGTGGCGGGTGGCTGGGGCTTTGCGATCGATTCGACAGGCGCTGCAGGAGGCGGACTGACCGCTGCGGGTGCCGGTGTCACCGCCAAGGGGTCTCCCTTGAGGGCCAAAGGTCCACTCGGCGATGGCCGACCGACCGCTTTTGCATAGAAGACCGCGGCCTGTCGACTCAGGATCTGCCGGAGGTTCTCGAAGGCTTCTTGGCTCTCGGGATTTTCCAAAAACGCCAATTCAAGCGCCTTGCCTGCGTCATCAAGGCGGCCAAGCTGGGCAAGAGCAATGGCATAGTCGTTCGCCAGCCCCAGGTGAGAGGGGTACTTCTGATGCCAGGGCTCGAGGATTCGGATGGCGGACTGAGGACTCTTGGCCTTCATCGCACGCATTGCCCGCTCTCGATCTCGCTCAATGGCCGATCGATCCGAGTCACTCATGGCCTGTGCATGATTGTTCGGGTGCGAGAGTGACTGCACGGGAGTCTGCTGAGCAGATCCTTCACCTGAAAAACCCAGCCAAAAGAATGCGACAGCCAACAAAACAGGACCTGTCACGAAGGGCGATCGGCGGGTAAGTGTGAGGATTGAAAAAGAGTTCATGACCGAATTTTAACCGGCACGCCAGATAGTCTTTCCCTGGCTGGCTCGATCGATATCATCCAAGACCACCTGATGGGCGGCGAGTTCCTCGGGGCTCGGCTGAATCACCTTCAGCCGGGTGAGATCGAGCTGCCCGCCGACCTGGGCATCCAGCCGCTGATCCTCTTCAGGATCATGGATGGCCAGAGTCTCCTGCCCCCGGGTCATGGCCAGGTAGACCTCCGCAAGGAGCTGGGCGTCAAGCAAAGCGCCGTGAAGGACGCGATGCTGATTGGCCACCGAATAACGAGCGCAGAGTGCGTCCAAGGAGTTTCTCTGGCCCGGGTGAAGGTCTCGGGCACGCCCAAGGGAGTCAATGACCTCGGCCACGATCGAATGAATGGGATCCCGCTTGATTCGTTTCAGCTCCGCGTTGAGAAAACCGCAGTCAAATTCAGCGTTATGAATCACCAGGGTCGACCCGGCAATAAACTCAAGGAAGTCATCCGCGATCTCGGCAAACCGTGGCTTATCCCGAAGCTGATCCCAGGTCATTCCGTGAACCCGCGTCGCACCCTCGTCAATGTCGCGCTCGGGATTGAGGTAGACATGGAAGTGTCGCTCGGTCACTCGGCGGTCCATGCACTCCACACATCCGATTTCAATCAGCCGATGGCCGTCCTCCACGCGAAGCCCCGTGGTCTCGGTATCAAGCATGACGATACGCATCGACATCCTTTCTTCGAAAACGATCAAAAAGAAGGATCACCGAGGGCAAGACGAAAAGCGTGAGGATCGTGCCCAAGGTCATGCCACCGACAATCACCCAGCCAATCTGGGCGCGACTTTCTGCACCCGCACCTCGGGCAAGTGCCAAAGGTACTGCACCGAGCACCATGGCACCGGTGGTCATGAGAATGGGGCGCAGACGAAGCACGGAGGCCTCAATGACCGACTCTCGCAAGGCACGGCCCTGCTCACGCAACTGATTGGTGAACTCGACAATCAAGATGCCGTGTTTGGTAATGAGCCCCACCAAGGTGATCAGTCCGATCTGGCTGTAGACATTGAGCGTGCCTCCCGTGGCCAATAAGGCCAGAAGGGCCCCGGTCATCGACAGCGGCACCGTGAGCATAATCATGATGGGGTGTTTGAACGACTCAAACTGCGCAGCCAACACCAGATAAATAAAAAGCAAGGCCAGCACGAAGGTCACGCCCAGACTTCCCGACGCCCGAACGAACTCGCGCATGGGGCCGATGAGGTCCGTCGCGTAACCCGCCGTGAGATGCCTGGCCGCTGACTGATTCAAAAATTCAAGCGCCTGGCCCTGGGTGTAGCCTGGTGCAAGGTTGGCCGAAATCGTGACCGATCGCCGCTGTCCAAAGTGATTGAGCTGCCGAGGGGCAATGGTCTCTTCAACCTGGATGAATGCGGACAGAGGCACCATCTGGCCGGCTCGGTTACGCACGAAAATTTTGCTGATGTCGTCAGGGGTGTTTCTTTCGTCAGGCTCCATCTGCACGATCACGTCATACTGATCGCTTCCCCGCTTAAAACGGGTCACCTTTCGCCCACCCATCATGGACTCGATCGCACGTCCGATGACATCCACCGAGACGCCCATATCCGCCGCACGGTCTCGATTCACCGTAATTTTGAGCTCAGGCTTGTTCAGGCGCAGATCCGTATCCACGCCAAGAAACCCAGGGTTTTTCATGACATCCGCAACAATAAGACCGACGGTTCGACCGATCTCGGCATAGGATTCCGAGGAGCTCACAACGAAACCCACTGGCCGATCACGAACCGACTGCCCCAGCGACGGGGGCGCATTGGGGAAAGCCAAAACGCCGGGAATCGCCGAGAGCGCTGGACGAATCTCATTGATGATGTCGGTGGTCTTTCGGTCTCGCTCCGACCAGTCGGTGGTGCGAAGAAACGCCACGGCCTGATCCACCGTGGGATTGCCCGACACCACAAAGACTCGGTCAACCTCTGGGACATTCAGCGCAATGGACTCGATGCGCTTGGCAAATGACTCGGTGTATTCCAACGACGCACCGTCTGGGCCACTGATCGCCGTAAAAATGACACCGCGGTCTTCAATGGGCGATAGCTCTTGCTTGATCTTTGAAAAGAGAACACCACTGGCGCCAGCAAACACCAAAAACAGCACCGCGATGAACTTCCCATGATTCAGCGACCAGTGCAGGCCCCGGCGATAGCCTTCCGTGGTGCGGGAGAGAAACCCCTCAATCCAGAGATAAATCCTTCCGTGCTTTTCCTCATGCCGCAGAAGCTTCGAACACATCATGGGTGAAAGGGTCAGCGCCACAAAGCCGGAGACAATCACCGCACCTGCGAGCGTGAGCGCGAATTCGATAAAAAGACGACCAATTCGACCCGAGGTGAAGGCGACTGGGGCATAGACCGCCGCAAGCGTCAGGGTCATGGCCACCACTGCAAAACCGATTTCCTTGGCACCCCGAAAGGCAGCCTCGATGGGTTTCATGCCCTCTTCAATGTGACGATAGATGTTCTCAAGAACCACGATGGCGTCGTCGACGACGAGCCCGATGGCGAGAACAAGCGCTAACAGCGTAAGGGTGTTGATGGAAAAACCCGCCAGCAGCATGAGCGCGAACGCACCGATCAGCGACACGGGGATGGTGACCAGCGGAATCAACGCGGCTCGAAATGAGCGAAGGAAAAAGAAGATCACCACCGCGACCAATGCAATGGCCTCGAGGATGGTGGTGAACACGGCGCTGATGGAGCGTTCAATGAAGACCGTGGAGTCGTAACTAATGCCCACCCGGACATCTTCGGGTTCAAGCTCTTTGTTGATCTGGGGCACCAGATCACGAACGGCTTTGGCGAGCGTGAGCGGATTTGAAGTGGCCTGGCGAATCACACCGATGGCCACGGCGTTCTCGCCATTGAAGCGAACACTGCTTCGTGCTTCCTCGGCCCCAACCTCCACGCGGCCAAGGTCACGAAGGCGCACAGGATAACCCGCCACCTGACGCACAACGATGGCGCCAAACTCTTCGGGTGAGTTCAGGTCGGTGCGGGCCGTGACCGTGAACTCCCTCTGCTGGCTTTCAACCCGCCCAGCGGGAAGCTCAATGTTCTGTTGGCCAATCGCAGACTCGATGTCCGCGGCGGTCAGGCCATAGGCGGCGAGTCGATCTCGATCGACCCATATTCGCATCGCAAATTTCCGCTCGCCGTTAATTCGAACATCCGCAGCGCCCGGCAACACCTGTAGCCTGGGCTTGACGATGCGATTGGCGATGTCGCTGACCTCGAGGGCTGAACGGGTAGGGCTTGAAAAGGAGAGCCAGATGATGGGATTCGCATCCGCCTCAACCTTGGCAATCACCGGCTCATCCACGCTTGACGGAAGTTTCGCGCGCACACGAGACACGCGGTCTCGGACATCCGCCGCGGCCGAGTCCGGATCTTTTTCAAGTTGAAACGTCACCGTGATCTGGGACTGCTCCGCACGGGAGATGGAGGTGATGAAATCGATGGCGTCGATGCCCGCGATGGAATCCTCGAGAATCTTCGTGACCTGGGTCTCCATCACCTCGGCCGAAGCACCCGCATATCGGCTGGTCACCGTCACCACCGGGGTGTCGATTCGTGGGTATTCGCGCAGCGTCAACCGGCTGTATGACACCAGTCCAATCAGGACGATGATTAACGAAAGAACCGTGGCGAAGACGGGTCGACGAATACAAAAATCAGAAATGACCATTGCCGTTCACTTCGCTGGAGCCGATAAGGACTTGCTGCTCTCGGCCTTGGCGGATCCTTGTGGGGTGAAAGGCTCAGCAATCTTGACAGGTACATTTGGCCCACGAAGCTTCAGCTGCCCAGCCGTGACAATGAGGTCTCCAGAATCCACCCCCTGGGTGATCTCCACCATCGAGACGCCGCCAATTTGCGTGCGCAGGCCAGTCTTGACAGGCACGCCCTGGGCTTTGCCGTCGACCACCTTGAAGACCAGCAGACGCCCCTGTTGGGTGACCACCGCCTCTTCAGGGACCACCAGGGCTTGGTCTCGCGTGGCCACCACCAGCGCTGCGCGCAGAAACATTCCTGGTTTGAGCCTTCGGCTGCTGTCACTCAGCACCGCACGAACAAGCAAGGACCGCCCGGCTGAATCAATCGACGCATCCAATGCGGTCACGCGAGCGGAGAAGCTCACGCCGGGATGAGCATCCGAGAGAAGGTTGACCGTCTGACCAACCTTCAACCGATTCATCACCTGCTCAGGCACACGGAAGTCAATCTTCATGGTGCTTGTATCTTCAAGAGAGACCAGTTCAACGCCCTCTTTGATGTAGTCACCGACACTGACCTGACGAATGCCGATGGTTCCTGCAAATGGCGCACGAATGGTCATCTTTTCAAGATTGGCCTCGGCCAGTGCAAGTCGTGCTTTTGCAACAGCCTCATTCGCAAGGGCCTCGTCCAGAGCTGCTGGCGCCAGAAATTGTTTCTCCGTCAATTCGCGTGCCCGACGGAGTTTGGTCTCGGCGAGCACGTGCTCGGCCTTGGCCTGCATCACCTGAGCTTTTTGGATGGCCGAATCAAAGCTGATGAGCCGATCGCCTTTGGCCACACGACTACCGTCAGAGAACCCGATCATCGAAATCCGTCCTGCAATTTCTGATTTGATCATCACGGACTCAGCACTGCGTAAACTACCCACGGCGGTGACGGTGTCCTGAAGAGAAACCGGTAAGGCCTCGACGGCCTCCACCACCACCGGGCCGCTGACCTGCTGAGTCACCGGCTTGGGAGCGTTCCAGGTCACCCCGAGGTAGGTGAGTCCACCAAGCCCTGCAATCACGACAAGATAAATCACAATCCGTTGCGCATTCCGCGTCTGACTCATGGCAGTGGGTACTTTCTTTTCATTCAACACCATTCAAGATCACTTCGTATCGTCGAATTCCATCATCGAAGGCCGGGTCGAATCATTGACCAAGGTTCCCTTCAAAAGCGCCTCAACGCCTCGGTTGGCAAGCTCGTCCGCACGCTCATTACCGACGTGTCCCTGGTGACCACGAACCCATTCCCAGCGAACATCATGCCCCTCGAGCGACTGATCCAAACGCTCCCATAAATCGCGATTCGCCACAGGCTTGCCCGCGGAGTTTTTCCAATTCTTTCGCTTCCAATTGGCCATCCATTCCTGCACACCCTTCTGAACGTACTGGGAGTCCGTCACGATGCGGACTCGGCAGCTTCGATTCAACGCGCCCAGCGCCTGAATCACGGCCATCAGTTCCATACGATTGTTGGTGGTCTGCGGCTCGCCACCCCAGAGCTCCTTGTCCTGATCGCCCCAGCTGAGTATGGCACCCCAGCCCCCAGGGCCTGGATTCCCCTTACAGGCACCGTCACTGTGAATCACGACTTCTGTGCAGGCTTCTGAATGTTCTCGCATCTTGTCATCGTCTTCTGAGCGGCCGCAGCTTGGGCCGACACAACCTTTCGCTCTCGCCATCGGGGGGTGATGAGCCGCATGTGATGAACCCTTTTCACCGCCATCAGGCAGTAAATGCCTCCGGCCAGGGGCCACCACCTTCGGCCCGCGGGATCCATCCATCTTAGCCGCTCTCGCCATCGTTCGGAGTCGATCGGAGGAAGATAGCCCCCGTAGGCGCTCGCCCCGCCAGCGCCAAGATCAAAATTTAAAAGCCGAAGCCAATCCTTCATTCGTGGCAGCGAGATCCAATCATGCCCCGCAGGCGGGAAACGGTTCACGGAGCGACAACGTCGGCGAAGCGCCCAAAGGCTCAGGGGGTTGAACCCAGTAATCACCAATTTGCCCTCCGGAATCAGAACCCGCTCCGCCTCTCTTAACAACTGATGAGGCTCGGGGGTCACCTCCAGGGTATGGGGAAGAACAAGCAGATCCAGGCTTTCCGTCTGAAAAGGAAGTTCCTCCATGGAGCCAACAAACTCGCAGGGGTGAGCAAGATCACCATCCTCAGCCAGTTCACGAGCATCCATCGACGCCCCTTGGCCACTTTGAGGATGCGGCCAGACCATCCGGCCCCGGCACGACATTCGGTTGGTTCTCAGTGCGTCAATCGGGGGAGGCGAAATCTGGACTGCGCTGTAGCCAAAAACATCCTGTAAGGTTGCATCCAGCCAGGCCTGCTCCTCGGCGACCAAGGCACGCCCGAGGGGCGTTTCGCTCCACGAAAGCCAATTTTGGAAGGGATTTTGTTGTGATTCGTGCAATTCCAGCATTTGACGACAACTATATATGGATCGTGACCTCGGATTCCGACGACCCTGCCGCGGTGGTGGTCGATCCGGGCGACCCCGAGCCCGTGCTGCGAGACCTCGAGCGGCACGGTCTGAGCCTTGCCGCCATTCTTGTGACCCATCACCATGGCGACCATCAGGGCGGCGTGGCCGCATTGGCAGAACATGCCCCAAAACGACACCCAGGCAGACACTTACCCGTTTATGGTCCCAAGAACACAGCCATACCCGCGGTCAATGTCCCGGTGAGCGAGGGCGATGTGGTCGAGATTTCTGAGCTCAACATCAGGCTCTCGGTGATGGAGGTTCCGGGACACACCCTGGATCACTTGGCATTTTTTGGATTCTGCGAATCGACCGATCCGGTTCTCTTTTGCGGCGACACCTTGTTTGCCGGAGGATGCGGGAGGCTCTTTGAGGGTTCCGCTGCACAGATGTGGGTCTCGCTCTCCAGGCTGATGCAACTTCCACCTGAGACCGCGGTCTATTGCGCTCATGAGTACACCCTGGGCAACCTGCAATTCGCCAGGCACGCCTTTCCAAACCACCCGGATATTCAATCAAGACTCATGCAGGTGAAGGCACTTCGTGAATCGAATGTCATGACGCTACCCAGCTCAATCGCCATGGAACGTCTTACAAACCCGTTTCTTCTTTGCAAGAATGAAGGTGAGTTTGCCACGATGCGAAAAGCCAAAGATCACTTTCGAGGATAATGCGTTCCGTGACGTTGCATCTCAATCTCTTTCGCCTTGCCCTGCCCGCGATCGCTTTCGGTTTCCTGGTGGGTTGCGCCTCCAAGCCTCCCCCGGCCCCCACGCAGCGCAGCTCGCTTCCGGTCCAGGTGAAGCCTATCGCGGCCCAAACCCAGCCCGTACTCAACAACTCAACGACACCGCGAGATCGAGATGCATCAAATCCACCGGTGCCCCGGCCATCCGAACCGGCCCATGCAAAGCCCCCTGCAGAATCGAAACCCCGGTTTTTCAACTGGCTGGGAATTGGTTCTGCGACGGCTCAAGATGAGCCCATCCTTCAAACCCAGCGCTTCGATGATCTGATTGATCGTATTCGTTCAGGCTTTCAAATGCCCGAATTGGACACGCCTTTGGTGGCCCAACATGAACGCTGGATTTTAAGAAACCCCGAATACCTTAATCGAGTCTTTGATCGTGGCGGGAAGTATCTCCACCATATCGTTGAGGAACTGGAGGCCCGCAAGATGCCTGCAGAGCTTGCTCTCCTTCCGATCGTCGAAAGCGCGTTCAACCCCCAGGCGCTCTCCACAGCAAAAGCCGCCGGACTCTGGCAGTTCATTCCGTCCACCGGACGCATCTTCGACCTGGAGCAAAACTGGTGGCTTGACCAGCGACGTGATGTGATTGAGTCCACCCGCGCTGCGCTGGACTATCTTGAAAAACTCTATAAGTTTCAAGGCGATGACTGGTTTCTTGCCCTGGCCAGCTACAACTGGGGAGAAGGTTCAGTCATGCGCGCCCGAAAACGCAATGAGGCGAGAGGCAAGCCCACGGGCTACCTCGACCTGAAGATGCCCAAGGAAACGCAAAACTACGTTCCAAAACTCATCGCACTTCGAAATATTTTGGCGAGGCCTGCCGATTTCGGCGTCACCCTTCCCAGAATTCCCAATGAGCCTTATTTCGTCATCATCGATAAAGAGCAATCCATCGATCTCGCCTTGGCTGCGAAATTTGCGGGAATGTCCGTGAAAGAATTTGTCGAACTCAATCCCTCTCACCACCGACCGGTGATCAGCGCCAGTCGAAATAACCGAATCATTCTCCCCGCCGACCGTGCTGAACGCTTTCAGCAGGAACTGCTGGCACACAGTGAAAAAGGATTACCGCTTGTATCTTGGAAGCCCTACACGCTCAAGGGTGGCGAGAGCCTGGCAACGCTTGCCAAACGCGCAGGGGTGTCCAGCAGCGAACTCATTCGTGCCAACGGCCTCAAACCAAACGCCAAGCCGCTTGCTGGCACCACGCTTCTTGCACCCATTGCCGTCCAGCAGGACGAGGTCCACATTGAAAAAACCCTGGCGAAGTTTTCGGGCACCCGTGTGGTTGAAAAGGAACAGATCCGGGCCATCTACCACCGCGTCCGCAAATCGGACACCCTGGCCAAGATCGCACGTCGATACAAGGTCTCACAGGCCCAACTGCGGCGTCTCAATAAGCTGACTGCCGACATTCAACCCGGGCAACGCCTGCTGATTCGTCCCGCGGGTACTCGCACCGTGATGACCGACGAGCGGGGGAAAAAATCGGTGGTGAAGGCTCCTCCGAAACCTCCTGCCCAAAAGAAAACCAACGCGTCGAAGGCTTCGCCGTCATCGACATCCAAATCAAGCGCACCGAAAACGACGACGGCGCCCAAGGCGCCGCCGAGATCCAACAGCCAACCGAAAGTTTAATTAGCTGGCGGTGGTCGCTCGTCGGGGGATGGCCATGCGAATTCGTTGAGCGAATTCCGCCATGGCGGCGCTGCCGGAGCTTTCCGCCTTGGCGCACCATGCTTGCAGTCCATGAACCGCTTGCTCGACCGACATCTGGCGGCGGCTCCACATGGATTCAAATTCACCGCGAAGCTCGGCCCACTTTTCAACCGACGTCTTGACCGCCGACTGCTTCGCGTCGCGATGAAAGGCCTTGGCCAGCGTGGCCATGAGTTCATACTTGTAGGTCAAGACCGCTTCCACGGTGTCGGCGTCAATCTGGGTGCGCGAGGGATCAAGCAGCATGGCCTCGGGAAGTGCGCGGGGCTTGGCAAGGCCCACGTAAGACAGCAACTTGATGTAGAGCCAGCCGATATCGAATTCATACCACTTTGATGAGAGCTTTGGCGATGTCGCAAAGGTGTGATGGTTGTTGTGAAGTTCTTCGCCACCAATGAGGATGCCCCAAGGCGAGATATTGGTGCTTGTGTCTGGGCTTTTGTAATTGCGATATCCCCAGTAATGTCCAATGCCGTTGATGACCCCAGCCGCCAGCATGGGGATCCAGGCCATTTGAATCGCCCAAACCGCCGCCCCGATCACGCCGAAGAGCATGACATCGATGATGAGCAGAATCGATACACCAAGCGCGCTGTGCCGGGTGTAGAGATTGTGTTCAATCCAGTCGTCGGGCGTTCCATGGCCGTATCGCGCCACCAGTTCTTTGTCCTTGGCGGCCTCACGGTAGAGTTCAGCACCGCGCCAGAGCACGGTTTCAATGCCTCGGGTCTGGGGGCTGTGGGGGTCATCCTCGGTTTCGCACTTCGCATGGTGTTTACGGTGAATGGCCGCCCATTCTTTCGTGACCATTCCCGTGGACATCCAAAGCCAAAAACGCAAGGGGTGAGACACCAGAGGATGAAGTTCGAGCGCGCGGTGTGCCTGGCATCGATGCAGATAGACCGTGACACCAATGATCGTGAGGTGGGTCGTGGCCAAGGTGAATGCCAAGATGGCGGGCCATTCCCAACCGGTCAGACCATAACGAACAAATTCCCAAACAAAACCCAGTAGTCCGGTGACTTCCAAAATCCACTCCCCTGCCCTTTTTAGGCTGTTATCAGAACCCCCGTATTATCCCACCCCCCCTTGGGAATGGGAACCCTTCACTTGACTTGGGTCAAGGACAGTGAGGTGAAGAGGGTCAGACCAGGCGCTCGAATGCGGCCGCATAAAAGCCATCTGTGCCGGTACGGTGTGGCCAAAGCGTGAGTTCGCCCCGGTCCGTAAAAGCCCGCCAGCTCGAGGGGAGATTGATTCGCTGCGCCAGCAAGATCTCCTCGCAGGAAACCTGTCGAAACTCTGGGCGCTCCAAGAGAAAACGTTCCACCACCGCCTGGTTTTCGGCGTGGACAAGACTGCATGTGGCGTAGACCAATCGACCCGCAGGCTTCACCAGCCTCGAAGCAGACAAAAGAATCTGCAGCTGCTGCTCGGGTAGATCCGTCATCTTGCTGGCGGTCATTCGCCATTTGAGATCTGGATTCCTACGCAGCGTACCCAGGCCGCTGCAAGGCGCATCCACCAGCACGCCGTCAGCCTTCTGATGAAGACGCTTGACGCGCTCATCGGAGGGCCCCGTGATGGCCGACGGCCAGACGTTGGATAGACCACTGCGCGCGAGCCTTGGCTTGAGTTTTGCCAAGCGACTTGCCGAGATGTCCAAGGCGTAGAGTCGACCCGTATTCTTCAACGCTGCGCCCAAGGCGAGCGTCTTCCCCCCCGCACCCGCGCAAAAATCTACAATGAACTGACCACGTTTCGGTGCCACCAGTTTCGCAAGCAGCTGGCTGCCAAAGTCCTGCACCTCAACCCAGCCCTTGAGAAACGCCTGCGTTCGATGGAGCGCAGGTTTGCCCTGGATGCGTAAGGCCTCGGGAATACCGTCCCAGCCGCTCACCTCGATGCCGTCTGCCTTGAATGCGTCCACCACATCGGACGGTTTCGCCAACAGGGTGTTCACACGAAGATCCAGCGGCGCCGACTGATTCATCGCCTGGGCGCAGGCAATCGCCTCCTCGCGGCCAATGGCAGCTTCCCACGCCTGCAAAAGCCATGAGGGAAGGCTCTCTCGAACGGCCGGGTCGACCTGAGTCTCACGCAGAGATTCCACATGAGAGAGCCATCGGCGCTCATCCTCCGTCACCTTTGGAAATCGTTTGTTGGCGGGGTCAGCCTCAAGGGCCCTGGTGCCGAAACAATCTAAGACGGCCAGCAAGGCATAGCGCCGGTTCATGTTCCCCGTCCCCGCGGTCGAGAGAAAGTTGTACCAAGATCGATGGCGCAAGACAGCCCAGGCGGATTCGGCAAAGAAAGCGCGGTCGCGCATTCCAAGGTTCGGGTGCTCTCGGAAAAATGCCGAAATCACAAGGTCAGCCGGCGAACTGAGCTTGAGCACTTCAGCAATAAGACGCTCGAGAAGTTCGAACGCGCCTAGTGAGTGGGCGGGAGGAGGCTTGGGTCGACGAGACATGGCGAGAATTCGTGATCAAAGGTGCCGCGAGACTGATCGACCCAATGTTGGTTAATCAGCCGAAGACGACCCGACAAAATTGCCGCGATGGCCATCGGGTAGAGACGGTGCTCCATGGCCAAGACCCTCGCGCTCAGGGTCTCGGCAGAATCACCCGCATGCACCGGCACAACGGCCTGCGCGATGATTGGGCCATGGTCTAAATCCGCTGTGACCGTGTGAACGGTGCATCCATGCACGCGAACACCGGCCTCGAGCGCCTCTTGATGGGTGTTCATTCCCTTAAACGCTGGCAACAGCGATGGATGAATGTTCACCAGACGGCCTGCGAATCGGCGACAGAAATCGGCCGTGAGAATCCTCATAAACCCCGCGAGGGCAACGAGGTCTGGGGCGGCTTGATCAATGGCATCACCCAGAGCCTGGTCAAAAGCCTCTCGAGTCGGGAAATCCGTGTGGTCAATCAGGTGAGCGGGGATACCACAATCTCGGGCGAGGGCGAGGCCAGGAGCGTCCGGGCGGTTCGAAATCACGGCCGCAACCTGAACGGGAAGGCGGGAACGTTCAGTCGCCTCGAGAATGGCCCGAAAGTTCGAGCCACGTCCAGACAGAAGAATCACAAGGCGTTTCATAGGGCTGGATTGTACCGGCACCCTATAATTCAAGGTTCATTCAATCTGTGGGCTCCAACGCCGCCAAGATGCTGATTTTCCAAGGAATTTCCTCTCCCAACCAGGGCTTCGGGCCGCCAAGAGCTCGCCCCGATGAGGTCGCCCGGAAGGGCGCTCCAAGGCGTGCGGTTTGCATTGGCAACTTCGACGGTGTGCACCTGGGGCATCAGGCGTTAATCAAAAAAGCACACGACCTGGCTCGGCGTGAAGCCCTGCGGCTGACGGTCGTGACTTTCTCGCCTCACCCAAGAAGCTACTTTGCTCCCGAACGCAACCCAGGACGCATTCAAGGCCTTCGCAGCAAAGCTCAGGTTCTCAAAGCAATGGGGGTCGACGAACTCTGGCTTTTGCGCTTCGGTCGTCATCTTGCCGCCATGAGTGCGGAAGAATTCATGCAGCGCTTTCTTCACCAAACGCTGCGAACGCAACACCTGGTCATTGGTGATGATTTTTGCTTCGGTGCAGGACGGCGTGGTAATTTTCAGATGCTTACCGCTGCCCAAGATCAATTTGGCTGGACCGCTCATGGCGTTGGCACGGTTTGCCTGGAGGGTGATCGGGTCTCCAGTTCAGGCCTGCGTCAGCTCATTCAAGCTGGAAACCTTCAGGCCGCTGAACGACTGATGGGTCGGCCACTGAATGTCACGTCACGGGTTGTCCATGGCCGCCAGCTGGGTCGCACACTTGGCTTTCCAACACTGAACCTGCCGGTATCCAATGACCTGCTGCTTTCCGGAATTTATGTGGTCACCGTTGAAGGCTTAGGCGAATTCCCCATGCAGGGCGTGGCAAGCATCGGCCGACGCCCCACCGTTGAGCAAGCGGGCAAGCTTTTGCTCGAGGTGCATCTTTTCAATTGGTCAGGCAACGCCTATGGGCGGACGGTCAATGTCCGGTTTCATCAAAAGCTTCGCGATGAGGCCCATTACGACACAGTCGAGGCCATGACCCAGCAAATTCAGCTCGATGCCGACAACGCACGACGCTTCTTTCAACAGCACCCTCAACTCAATACCTCGTCATGAGCTCACCCACGTCATCAGGTCCATCAACACCGGACACGACCCCCGCCACCTCGGAGCAGGTCAACCTACCCAAAACCTCCTTCCCGATGCGGGGCGACCTTCCCAAGCGCGAACCCACATGGGTCCAGCAGTGGCAAGACCAAGGGGTCTATCAACGCATTCGTGCAAAGACTGCTGGCCGTCCGCTCTTTGTACTTCATGACGGCCCGCCCTATGCCAACGGCGACATTCACATCGGGCATGCCGTCAACAAAATCCTTAAAGACATGATTGTGAAATCCAAGACACTCTCGGGCTTTGATGCTCGCTATGTGCCAGGCTGGGACTGTCATGGCATGCCGATTGAAATTCAGATTGAAAAACAATTCGGCAAGGGTCTGGCCACCAAGGATGTCCAACAGAAATCACGCGCATACGCCAATGAGCAGATTCTGAAGCAGAAAAAAGATTTCATTCGGCTCGGTGTTCTTGGTGACTGGGACCATCCCTACAAAACCATGGACCCCAAAAACGAGGCCGACGAACTTCGCGCCTTGAAAAAGATTCTGGAAAAAGGCTTCGTCTTCCGCGGGCTGAAGCCAGTGAATTGGTGCTTCGACTGCGGGTCGGCCTTGGCCGAAGCCGAGGTGGAGTACGCGGACAAAACCGACCCTGCCGTGGATGTTGCTTTTCGCGCCAACGACGCCGCAAAGAAGGCTTTGGCCAAAGCCTTTGCGCAGCCAGAGAATTTGCTCTCCGGAGAGCTTGCTGCGGTGATCTGGACCACCACACCTTGGACGCTTCCCGCCAACCAGGCATTGAATGCACATCCCGAATTTGAATATGCCCTGGTTCAGGTCACCGGCGTCACCGAGAGCGCTGCCTCTAGGAAGTTTCCTCCCAACACAAGATTCCACTGGCTGGTTCTTGCCAAAGATCGTGTTGACTTCTGCCTGCAGTCCTGGGGGCTCACCGGATCCGTCCACGCAACCTGTCAGGGTTCAATGCTCTCCGGTATTGCGTTCAACCACCCGCTTTTTGACGCCGATGCCGGTTTTGCCAGACTGGCGCCAGTGATCAATGCCGACTACGTGAACCTGGACTCAGGCACGGGTATTGTTCATGCTGCCCCCGCGTATGGCGTGGATGACTTCATGTCGTGCAAGTCGGCCGGGATGAACGACGACGCCATCCTGACACCCGTACTCGGCCATGGCGTTTACAGCGAACACCTGCCGATGTTTGGTGGGCTTTCTATCTGGGATGCCAACCCCAAGATTGTGGCCAAACTTGCCGAGGTTGGGTCACTCATGCATTCGGAACGCTACGCCCACAGCTACATGCACTGCTGGCGCCACAAGACCCCGATTATTTATCGTGCCACCAATCAGTGGTTCGCGGGGATGGACCGACGCCCGACCGACGGCGGGGCTACGCTTCGTGAACTGGCGCTCGCGGGAATCGATCAGACTCAGTTCTTTCCCCAGTGGGGCCGTGCTCGGCTCTCGGCGATGATCGCCAACCGTCCGGACTGGACGCTCTCACGCCAGCGTCAGTGGGGCGTGCCGATGGCCTTTCTGATTCATCGCGAAACAGGAGCGCTTCATCCTCGCACCCCTGAGCTTCTGGAGCGTATTGCCTCGGTGGTGGAAACCGAAGGCATTGAAGCCTGGCAAGCCATGAGCGTTGAATCCCTGATCGGTGACGAAGCCAAGGACTATGTCAAAAACCTGGACACCCTTGATGTCTGGTTTGATTCAGGCACCACCCATGAGACCGTGTTACGCGGCTCGCATCGAGCCTCATCCCATTTCCCAGCTGATCTTTACCTTGAGGGCAGTGATCAACACCGAGGCTGGTTTCATTCCTCATTGCTGACCAGCTGCATGATCAATGGCACGCCGCCCTACAAAGCCCTGCTCACCCATGGGTTTGTGGTGGATGGCGACGGCCGAAAGATGAGCAAATCCATGGGCAATGTTGTTGC
Source organism: uncultured Bordetella sp. (assembly GCA_964460315.1). Lineage (GTDB taxonomy): Bacteria > Pseudomonadota > Gammaproteobacteria > Burkholderiales > Burkholderiaceae_A > Lacustribacter. Next base: position 60,671 of record CAYWPQ010000005.1, read on the forward strand.
CCCGCAAAAGGTCTCCGACGCCATGGGGGCCGACATTCTTCGCCTCTGGGTGGCGAGTACCGATTACTCGGGTGAACTCTCAATCTCGGACACGATTCTGAAGCGAGTGGTGGAATCCTACCGTCGGGTTCGCAACACGCTCTGCTTTTTACTTGGCAATCTGAGTGACTTCAACCCCTCGAGCGATGCCTTGCCCGTTGCGGAGCTTGCTGAGATTGACCGCTATGCACTGGCGCTGACCCATGAGGTTCAGACCGAGGTCTTGAACGACTTCGGCCGGTATGCCTTTCATCCCGCTGTAGCCAGACTCGTGGCTTTTTGCTCAGAAGACCTCGGCGCGTTTTACCTCGACATCCTGAAAGACCGGCTTTACACCACCGCAGCGAAGTCCAAGGCTCGCCGATCCGCGCAGACCGCCCTCTGGCACATTACCGAGTCCATGACTCGCCTGCTCTCTCCTTTCCTTTCGTTCACCGGCAATGAGGCATGGCAGGCGCTTCACGGGATCGATGCGGCGACGACCAACGCTGCCACGGTGTTCGAAGAAACTGCGCACGCACTTCCAGAGATTCATGATTCTCAAACGCTCATGGCCAAGTGGAAAACCCTGCGAGAGATTCGCGCAGAGGTCATGCGTTCCATTGAAGTGGAGCGCGAAGCCGGGCGTGTTGGGTCCTCGCTTCAGGCGGCGATCACTCTCCATGCCGGTCATGATCTGGCCGAGATGCTTCAATCACTCGGTGACGGACTGAAGTTTGTGATGATCACCTCCGAGGCCAACGTCGTGCATGACGACAATCTGGGCCAAAACGACTTCGCCGTCCGAGTCAGTCCGCTCAGCCACGCCAAGTGCAGCCGATGCTGGCATTGGCGCGCTGACGTGGGGGTCGATCCCAGCCACCCCGAAATCTGCGGTCGATGCGTCAGCAACCTGTATGGCTCGGGAGAGGCCCGCCATGTCGCCTAGCCGACGTTCCTCATCGTCCAAAGGCATGACGGCGGGACGCTGGTTCATGGTCGCGCTCTTGCTGATTGGCTTGGATCAACTCACCAAGCTCGTGATCATCAATGCCTATGAATTGGGCGAGCAAACGCTGGTCACCTCTTGGTTCAATATTGTTCGCGTTCACAACCCAGGTGCCGCCTTCAGTTTCTTGGCCGATGCAGGTGGCTGGCAGCGCTGGTTCTTTGTGGGGCTCGGCGTGGTGGCTGTCGGCTACCTTGCTTTTCTGATGACCCGTAACGCTGGGCAGTTTCTCTTCTCGCTTGCGGCCACCCTGATTATCTCGGGCGCTGTCGGCAACACGATTGATCGGGTGAGCTGGGGTTATGTCGTGGACTTCATCGACTGGCATATCTCTGGATGGCACTGGCCTGCCTTCAATATCGCCGACAGCTGCATTGTTTTGGGGGTGACACTCTTCATACTTGACGAGATTCGTCGAGTTCGCCGAGGATAGCCGGGATCATGCGCCTACAACATCGTCACTTCGTCATTGGTATCACTGGGGGCATCGCCGCCTACAAGACCTGTGAACTGGTTCGTCGATTGCAAGACGAAGGCGCGACGGTTCAGGTGGTCATGACCGAGGGAGGCACACAATTTGTCAGCCCCCTCACCTTTCAGGCTCTATCGGGCCGTCCGGTTTACACCCAGAGCTGGTCATCCCCAGAAAAGAGTGGGCCTTCGAATGGCATGCCGCACATTGACCTCTCTCGCGAAGCGGACGCCATTCTGGTGGCACCCGCGAGCGCCGACTTCATCGCACGGCTTGTGAGCGGGCAAACGCCCGACCTTCTTTCGACACTTTGCCTTGCACGAGAGATCCCGCTGCTTGTTGCCCCCGCCATGAATCGTCAGATGTGGGATCATCCCGCCACGCAGCGCAATGTGGGCCAGCTTCGGCAGGATGGGGTCGCCGTCCTCGGTCCAGGCTCGGGGACCCAGGCCTGTGGTGAGATCGGCGACGGCAGAATGCTTGAGCCGCATGAACTCCTTGCTGAACTGCTGTCCCGCTTCGGACCCGACGGCACAGCCAGCGCCTCGACCCGGGGCCCAAACATTCGCGGAGTGCTGCAAGGCAAGCGCGTGGTCATTACTGCAGGCCCAACCTTTGAGGCGATTGACGAAGTGCGTGGCATCACCAACCGATCATCGGGAAAGATGGGGTTCGCGCTCGCCCAAGCGGCCCGCGCGGCAGGTGCCGATGTGGTCCTGATTGCTGGCCCCGTCAGCCTTCGAACGCCCGAACAGGTCCGCCGAATCGATGTTGCCAGCGCACTGGACATGCACGATGCAGTGCATGCGGAACTCCAGTCCCAAGCCGCTGATTGTTTTATTGCTGTCGCGGCGGTGGCCGACTGGCGGCCCACGAACCCCATCAAGGGAAAACTCAAAAAAGAATCGGGCACTGGCCTGGGTGACATTCAGTGGGTTGAAAACCCGGACATTCTGGCCAGCGTTGCGGCCTTGCCTAACCCACCCTTCTGCATGGGCTTTGCGGCCGAAAGCGGTGATCGCGAAACACTCCACCATTTACTCCCTGCCAAACGCGCGCGCAAAGGTGTGTCCGTGCTTGTGGGGAACATCGGCACTCAGGCCTTTGGGCGGGATAACAACGAGCTTGTGATTTGCGACTCATTCGGTCTGCACGACATCCCCTTGGCTTCGAAAGAAGACCTCGCTCGAGTCCTTATCGCCCGGATTGCCACCCAACTCTGAGAGACCCAACCGATGAAGATTGATGTCAAGGTTCTTGATCCACGAATGAAGGATCAGCTTCCCGCCTACGCCACGCCGGCCTCGGCTGGGCTTGACCTTCGCGCATGCATTGATGCCACCATCGTCATTGAACCTGGCCAGACCGTGCTGGTGCCCACTGGCCTCTCCATTTACATCGCTGACCCCGGCTATGCAGGTCTGATCCTTCCGCGATCAGGTCTGGGCCACAAACATGGCATCGTGCTTGGCAATCTGGTGGGTCTTATTGATGCCGATTACCAGGGCCCACTCATGGTCTCCACATGGAACCGCGGAGCCACACCTTTCAAGCTTGAGCCCATGGAGCGACTGGCCCAGCTTGTGATCGTGCCGATCCAGCAGGTCAGCTTCAACCTGGTCGATTCTTTCGAGGCCACCGACCGCGGCGCTGGAGGGTTCGGAAGCACGGGTCAACGTTAAGCCCCCCTCCATCGGGGCCAACTTCTACTTCAAAACTTTGAATAAATTGTTGAAGTCGTCTGTCCACACCGTAAGGCCGGGGATGTTGTCAATCGCGTATTGGCGAGCCTGAATTTTCGAA